>NZ_QUAC01000369.1 GCF_003389455.1 Streptomyces inhibens
TCGGCGACGCCGGCCGCGGCCGGGCCGGGCCCCGCGACGAGGACGGCGCGCGGCCGCCCGTCGGGGGTCAGTGCGGGGATGCCGGATTCGGTGGCGCTGCGGATGGCGGTCCGGACCCGGGCGCCGGATTCGGCGACGCCGCGCAGCAGACCGAAACGGTCCGCGCCGGCCAGTGCGTCAGGGGTGTCGAGGAGTGACTCGTCGAGCATGGTGGGCGCGGCCTCCGATCGCCGGCACGGGCGGGGGAACACCGGGCGGTGCCGGGGCGGGCCCGGCGGCGCCCGGTCAGGCGGGGCTGGGGGTACCTCCCATGCCTTTAGGGCTATGGGGGATGGCTTCGTCGACGAGGAGTACGGGGATGCCGTCCCGGACGGGGTAGGCGAGGCCGCAGTCGCCGGAGGTGCAGATCAGCTCCGCGGGGTCCGACGCAGTCCGGTCCTCCAGTGGGGCGTGGCACGCCGGGCAGGCGAGGATCTGGATCAAGCTTGCTTCGACCGGCATGGACGCTGCTCCTTCGGGGGTGGTTGCGGCTGTGCCAGCGTACCGCCGCATGACACGCCCCGGCCTGCTCGGAGGGGATTTGCGGTGGTGGGGGCGGGGGCGGCGGATACCGCCCCGGCCCCCCGGAGCGGGCCTCCGGTCCTGGGGCCGGCGTCAGCCGAGGATGATCGCCAGGACCTCGTCGCGGACGCGGTCGACGCCGGCCGCGTCCCGGGCCTCGACGTTCAGCCGGAGCAGCGGCTCGGTGTTCGAGGGGCGCACGTTGAACCACCAGTCGTCGGCGGTGACGGTCAGGCCGTCCAGCTCGTCGAGGGTGATGCCCGGACGGCCCTCGTAGGCGGCCTTGATCGCGGCGAGGCGGCCGGCCTGGTCGTCGACGGTGCTGTTGATCTCGCCGGAGGCGGCGTACCGGTCGTACTGCGCGACCATCTGCGACAGCGTGCCCTCCTGGCCGCCGAGGGCCGCCAGGACGTGCATCGCGGCGAGCATGCCGGTGTCGGCGTTCCAGAAGTCGCGGAAGTAGTAGTGCGCGGAGTGCTCACCGCCGAAGATCGCGCCGGTCCTGGCCATCTCGTCCTTGATGAACGAGTGGCCGACGCGGGTGCGGACGGGGGTGCCGCCGTTCTCCCTGACGACCTCGGGCACCGACCAGGAGGTGATGCAGTTGTGGATGATCGTCCCGCCGGGGTGCTTGGCCAGCTCGCGGGCGGCGACCAGGGCGGTGATCGCGGACGGGGAGACCGGGTCGCCGTTCTCGTCGACGGCGAAGCAGCGGTCCGCGTCGCCGTCGAAGGCGAGTCCGATGTCGGCGCCCACCTCGCGCATCCGCGCCTGGAGGTCCACGAGGTTCTTCGGGTCCAGCGGATTGGCCTCGTGGTTGGGGAACGAACCGTCCAACTCGAAGTACATCGCGTCCAGTTCGAGCGGCAGCCCCTCGAAGACGGTCGGTACGGTATGCCCGCCCATGCCGTTGCCGGCGTCCACCACGACCTTCAGCGGACGGATACCGCTCAGGTCCACCAGGCTGCGCAAGTAGGCGGCGTAGTCGCCCAGTACGTCGCGTTCGGTGATGCCGCCCGGCTTGGCGACCGGTTCCGGGGCACCCTCGTCCGACCACCGCTCGACCAGCGCGCGGATATCGGTGAGACCGGTGTCCTGGCCGACCGGCGTCGCGCCCGCCCGGCACATCTTGATGCCGTTGTACTGGGCCGGGTTGTGCGAGGCGGTGAACATCGCGCCGGGCAGGCCGAGTGAGCCGCTCGCGTAGTACAGCTCGTCGGTCGAGCAGAGGCCGATCTTGGTGACGTCCGCGCCGCGGGCCGCCGCGCCGCGCGCGAAGGCGCCCGACAGGCCGGGCGAGGAGGGCCTCATGTCGTGCCCGATCACGATCGCGTCGGCGCCGGTGACCTCGACGAAGGCCGCGCCGAACAGCTCCGCCAGCGGTTCGTCCCACTGGGCGGGGACGACACCGCGGACGTCGTACGCCTTCACGATCTGCGACAGATCAGTCACAAGCCAGCCCTCCTGGGGTATTTGCGGAGTTCCAACCTACCGGGCGGGCCTGTGCGCGGGCCGTGTAGCCCGTACGTGGCCGAGTGCGGTGTCACGAAGGGGTGTTGTCCGCGGCGCGGGGCTGCCGGGGATGCGGCGAGGGGCCGGAAGGGGCCGCTCAGGAATCGGGCGAGCGCAGTACCCGGAGGTGGCCGCGGCGGCCCGCTTCCATGGGCCGGGAGTCGCGGTCGCCGGGGGCGGGCGATCCGGCGGCGCCGGCGGCGCGTTCCTGGGGGCGGGCCGCCTCACGGACGGCGTTGGCCAGGGCTTCGAGGTCGTCGCCGCTGGGGCGGGCCGGGCCCGAGTCGAGGGCGAGGCGCACGACTTCCCAACCGCGGGGGGCGGTCAGCCGCTCGGAGTGCTCGGCGCACAGGTCGTAGCAGTGCGGTTCGGCGTAGGTGGCGAGCGGTCCGAGCACGGCGGTCGAATCCGCATAGACGTACGTCAGCGTTGCGACGGCGGGGCGGCCGCACGCAGTGCGCGAACAGCGACGTACAGGGCTCACGACGTTGGACGGTACCGCACTCTTGAGCGGGCCGCGACGACTCTCCCCCGGCTCACCCAACCGTGTCGTCCCGCTTCGTCCGATGCGTCTGACCTGCACCCGCTCGACCTGACCTGGGCCGGGTGCGCCGGGACGGACGGCGCGCGGCGATGAATCCCGTCACCACTCGGTACATTTCCTGACATTCCGCGGGCGATCCGCGATCTGATGCGGGGAGGGAAACGAAACCGACGCGGTCCGGTCCGGTCAGTCAGCGACAGCCGGCTTCTTGTTGCGTATCGTCGCGCTCTCCCGTGCGCGAGGGCCCGTGACGGCTACGCTCGATGCTGATGGACAGCCCCGTACCTCCCCGACCGACGGAGCCGCGGCTCCGCCGCCGCGACCGCCACGGCCGTGGCATGCGCGGGCCGATCGCGCCACCCCAGGTGCCGCTGTCGGTGACCCGCGCCGACGCCTTCGTGGATCTTGTGTACGACTCCCGGGACCGTCTGGAGCGGCGCTGGCCGCAGCTCTCCCAGGTCGACTTCCTGATCTTCGAAGTGCCCGGTTTCGGCCCGGACGACGGTCCGGATGCGGCCGTCGACGAGGAGACCGTGCCGCTGGGGCGGGTGCTGCCGGCCGCGGGCGGACATCGCGACCGGATCGTGATCTACCGCAGGCCGGTGGAGATCCGTACGAAGACCCGTGACGAGCGGGCGCTGCTGGTCCACGAGGTGGTGGTCGAGCAGGTCGCCGAACTCCTGGGGCTGGCGCCGGAATCGGTGGACCCGCGCTACGGCCAGGAGTGAGGCCGGGAGCGCGGGTCCGGTGACGCCGTTGGAGTCCGTCGGTCAGTCCGTCAGCACCGACAGGTCCTGACCCGCGGTCGGGACGACGACCGAGCCCCGGTCGTCGGGCAGCGGCTGGACGGTGAAGGCGGGCACGCCCCCCTGTGGCCGGGCCAGCATCCGGGCCGCGTAGACGGGGCCGCTGCCGGACTCCGGCTCCACGGTCAGCGCGTAGCCGCCCTTGAGGCCCTGCGGGCGGGGCGGCGCGATGTCGAGGCTGGTGCCGCCCTTGACTGTGTACGTCTTGCTGACCGCGGTGCCGCCGCCGCTGCCGGCCGACGCGGTGACCGTCACCTTCGCGTCCTTGCCCTTCTCGGGCGCGACCAGCGACAGGGTGCTGCCCTGGTCGCGGTTGTCGGCGGCGGTGGCGCGCTTCTCGACCGGCCGGGCCGCGGGGATGAACGCCATCTCCTGCTTGTCGCCCTTGCCGCGGGTGACCCGCAGCGCGGCGGCGACCGGGGCCTTGGAGCCGCCGTCGGAGGGCGTGAGGACCAGCGAACCGGCCTCGCCCTTGGTGACGTCCTTGAGGTCCACCGCCGTGGTCATCCCGCTCTTGAGGTGCAGGCTCTCCAGGCCGGCCGGGGTGATCAGCCCGGTGGGGGTGGCCAGCTGCACCTTCAGGTCGGCGTCGGACTCACCGGGCGCGATCGCGACCAGGCGGACAGAGGTGGCGTCCTTGGGGATGCCGGGCAGCACCACGCTCGGGGACGGGTCGGCGGCGGCCGGCAGCCAGTCGCTGCCGAGCTTGGTGTCGCTCGCCTGGACGGCGGCACCGACCCGGCCCTCGCGGGCGACGACGTGCAGGGCGGCGTTGGTGGTCGGGCTGGTGGTCAGGGTGGAGAGCAGTACGGGGACGGTGGTGTGCGGCGGTACGGAGATGTCCTCGCCCGCCGAGCCGGTCAACGAGCCGTCCTTGCCGTGCAGTTCGAGGTCGACGACGGCCGGGGTCGAGTCGGGGTTGGTGAGGTGGACGTAGTCCTGGCGGTCGGTGGCGGTGCTCACTCCGGGGAACCAGAACGTGGTGTCAGGGGTGGTGCAGCTCAGGCCGAGGAGCCCGCGGCCGGAACCGGCGGCGACCGAGGTGGTCTGCTGGACGGTCCAGCCGGGGGCCAGGGTGCCGTCCGCCGTGCCCACGAGGGCGGGGGCGTCGGAGCGGTCGGTGGTGACCGTGACCGGCTTGCCGGCCTCCTGGAGGGGCACGACGGGCTTGGTGTCGCGGGGGGCGACACTCTGCCCGGTGGAGTCCGCGCCGCTGCCCTTGGCCTTGCCGCCCTTGCCGCCCTGCTTCTTGCCGCTCTTGCCGTCGTCGCCGCTGCCGGCGTCCCGGACGGTTCCGGCCGGCAGCAGCTTGGCGGTGCCCTTCTTGACGTCCGTACCGGCGGCGGCGCCCTTGGGGGAGAAGGCGGTGTAGGTGGTCTCGCCGACCTCGGAGGAGGTGGGGGCCGGGCAGAGCAGCGCGGAGCGCTGGACGGGCAGCCGGGTGCCGCTGCCGGGCGTCTCCTTGGCGCCGCCGTCCGGGGCCGCCACGGCGGCGACGCCGGAGACGGCGGCCAGCGCGACGGCCACGCCGATCAGGGACATCATGGTGCGCTTCACTGCTGGTCGCTCCCGTCACGGCGCGGCTCGGGGTAGGAGCCGGAGTACCCCGGGTACTCGGTGCCGTCGTCGTAGGGCTGCTGGGGCTGCTGCCGGCCGTCGGTGTACTGCTGCTGCCCGTAGCCGTACGGGTCGTAGGCGCCCGCCTGGTAGGGGTCGGCGGCGTACGGGTCGGGGGCCTGGTACGGGTCCGCCTGCGGGTACTGCGCCCCGTACTGCCCGGCCTGGTAGGGGTCGGCGGGCTGGTAGGGCTGCTGCTCGGCGGCGTGACCGGGCTGACCGGGCTGGGTCGGCACGCCCTGCTGGGCGGCCTGCCACTCCTCGTACGACTGCTGCTGCGGCACCGCCGCGTACGGATCCTGGACGGGGATCTCACCGGCCGTCGGGTCGGCGGCCGGATCGAGCGGCTGCTGCTCCCCACGCGCCGCGGGGATGTCGGCTCCGGCCGTCTCGGGGGCGCCGGCGGCCTCGGCCTGGGCGCGCAGACGGCGGGCCCGGCGGCCGTC
>NZ_QUAC01000375.1 GCF_003389455.1 Streptomyces inhibens
CGAAGCGATGATCACCTGGTCGATGACGAAGGTCATGACGCGGCGGCTGGGCCGGGCGCGAGCCGGTAGGCCCCCGACCGCTCCTTGACCAGCCAGCCCCGCTCGGCCGGCCGACGGGCCCGCGAGCGCACCACCCCTTCGATCCTCGCCGGGGTCAGCTCCAGGCCCATCGCCGCGGCGATCTGCCGGCAGATAAGCCCGGACCCGCCCTCGCGGTGATGCTCCGCCAAAACCGCCAGGATCCGCTGGTGATCGACGGCCAGGACGCCCGCGTCCAGCCCCGAACGCCACAACGGCACCACCGGACCCGGCCGAGCGGGCCCTGCCGACCGAGCCGACCGCGTCTGTGAAGCCAAAGCCCCCGAAACGGAGGCGTCGTCGACCACCTCACCAGCGGATACCAACGACGAAGAGGGCGCCAGCACTTCGCCGACCTGCTCCCGGGCGATCACTCAGCGCTCCCACTTCGGTCTCGGCCTGCTTCAACTCCGCGCAGACCTTCTCGGCCTGCTCGCGCAGGGCCTCGACCCACTGACGCACCGCCAGCTCACGTTCCTCCAGACTCCCCAGCACCGATGCCATCGCCCACCTCGCCGTGACCGAGCCGATTCCGGACGCCGGACGGCTGCCTCACCCGCGACCGCATCATGCCTGACCAGCCAAAACCAGCCGGTCATGTTCCGCATGCTTCGCGAGTCGGCGGACCGGTAGCGGTTCGCCGAGGTGGCGCAGCGCCCACTCCCGGGTCCGAGCGAGTGACCGTCCGGACGTCTGGGGTATGGACCGCTCGATGTACTGGCTCTGACCGCCGACACGGTGCGACGCCGCGACCGCGAATCTGGCGGCGGCGGCGTTGGCGGCGGCCGCGCCGTGGTCACGGCGGATGGTCCGGACTGCGCCAGGACCGCAACCTCAACGAAGCTTTCGAGACGGCCGATCCACTCCGGCTGATGCGGCTGTTCGGCATCAGCGAGCAGACTCGTCGCGGCACACACAGCACACCAGGGCAGGAATGACGGGCCACCCTGGTACCCCCAGGCGCGGTCGGCACCGCCGACGTCGCCGCCACCCTCCAGCCCTCGCCACCCCTCGCGGCTGCACATCCTGGCCGGCTCCAGGAAGGCCCCTGCTCGGTCAGCGGCCTCGCGGCCGCCGTCGACATGGAACCCTCGGCCTGCTCCCACAAGCTCCGGCTGCTGCATAACCTCATAGTTGGACGGGCAAGTGGCGGGGTCCGCGGAGCATGGCGCTCTGCCGGTAGGGGGGCGGGTCCTCGACCAGGCGGGCCGTGCCGAGGTGGGGGATCAGCGCGCCGAGCGCGGCCTGGGCCTCGATGCGGGCGAGGGGTGCGCCGTAGCACAGGTGGATGCCGCTGCCAAAGCCGAGGTGCTCGTTGTCCGGGCGGGTGGGATCGAACCGATCGGGCTCGTGGAACCGCATGGGGTCGCGGTTGCCTGAGGCCAGCGCCAGTACGACGGACGTGCCTTGGGAAATCGTGGTGCCAGCGACGTCGATGTCGGCGCGGGGGATGCGCTCCCGCATGTGGACCGGGGGTTCATAGCGCAGTAGTTCCTCCACCGCTCGCGGCAGCAGATCGGGCTCGCGACGCAGGTGGTCCAGATGCTCGGGGTGGCGCAGCAGGGTGAGCACCCCGTTGGTGATCAGGTTGACCGTGGTCTCGTGCCCCGCGATGAGCAACAGCACGGCGGTTTCCGCGAGTTCCTCCTGGGTGAGCCGCAGGGCCGGCTCCGGCTCGTTGACAAAGGCGGAGAGCAAGTCGTCGCCCGGGTGGCCACGGCGCTGCTCGGCGAGGTCGACCAGGTACCGGCCCATCTCGATCCGCGCCTGATCGCCGGCCCGGTCCCGCTCGGTAGAGTCCTCTTCGGGCCTGACATCGGCGGACGCGACCAGAGCATCGGACCATTCCCGAAACAGTGGCTCGTCCTCGCGTGGCACGCCGAGCAGGCGGCAGATCACCGTGACGGGCAGCGGGTAGGCGAAATCGTCGACGATGTCGATCTGCCGGCCCGTCTGGAAGCGCTCCATCAGTTCCTTGGTGAGCTGGGCGATCTCGCCGCGCATGGCATCGACCCGGCCCGGGCTGTGCGGCGGGCCGAACGGCCGCATGGCCAGGGTGCGCAGCCTGTGGTGCTCGGGGTCGTCGAGCCGCAGGAACGGCGGGTTGTGTGTCGTCTCGCCACGGGTGCGGGGATCGGCACTCATACGCGGGTCGTGGAGCAGAGCGGCGATCTCGTGGTAGGTGCCGATCAGATAGCTGCCGTCTGCCTGCCGCACCACCGGACCGGCCTCGCGGAGTTCCACGTACAGCGGGTAGGGGTTGGGGCGGTTCACGTAGTCAGTGATCCGTGCCAGCAAGGTGTCGGAGTCCATGGTGGCTCCTCGTGGTTGGGCGGGACGTGGGTCAGCCGGTGGGCTGCACCACCGTCAGTCGGCGATCGGGCAGATGACCGGTGAGCGCCACGGTGGGGCCGTGGGACAGCCCCGCCGGATCCGGCACGTCGGACGGAACCGGGATGTCGGCCGCGATCGCACGGTCCGCCGCGCCGGGCGGGGGCGGGAACGGAGCAGCCGTCTCGATCAGGTGCTTGTAGTAGTCGAGCGACTTGGCCATGTCGACGGTGACCGCGGCGGTGACCCGCCCCTGGTAGCCGTAGACCATCGCCAGACGGCGCGCCTCCAGAGAGCCTTGGGCGATGACCACTTGGTCGGAGAAGGTGGGCACGCCCACCGACTTGATGTTGAGCCCGAACTGGCTCGACCAGAACGTCGGGAGGGAGAGGTGCGGGCGCTGCAGGGGCCCCGGATTGACCATGTTGTGGGCCGCCACCTCGGCCTGCGCGACCGCGTTGCCCCAGTGCTCCAGGGAGAGCATCTGGTACCCGAACAGCGGGTGCGGGAACCGGGAGACGTCACCGGCCACGAAGACGTCGTCGGTGACGATCCCGTACATGTTGAAGGCCCGGCACCCGGCGTCGCAGGCGATCCCGCGCGGGCCCGCTGCCAGACCGGACTCCGCCAGCCACTCGACGTTGCGGACCGCCCCCAGCGCCACGACGCACACGTCCGCGTCGACACGGCTGCCGTCGGACAGGTCCGCACCGGTGAACCGGCCGTTCCCGTCCCCGCGCAGGGCGGTGACCATCACCCCGCAGCGCAGATCCACTCCGTGGTTGCGGTGCATGACGGCCGCAAGCTTCGACAGCGTCCCGCCGAGCGCGCCCACCAGGGGTGCGGGGCCCCGTTCGACGACCGTGACCTCCAGCCCCCGTTCCCGGCAGGCCGACGCGATCTCCGAGCCGGTGAAGCCGCCGCCGATCACCAGCACCCGCCCCGGCCCGGCGGCCAGCCGCTCGGCCAGCCCCCCGGCCTCGTCGCGGGTGCGCAGGGTGAACACCCCGTCCAGGGAGGCCTCCTCCGGGTTGGGCCAGGGCCGCGCCCGGGTCCCGGTGGCGATCAGCACCCGGTCGAACGGCAGCGACTCGCCGTCGGCCAGCATCGCCTGCTTCCCGAAAAGGTCCAGGCCGGTGGCGCGTACACCCAGCCGCCAGTCGGCGTCCGGGTCCCGGCGCATCGGCAGCCCCGTGGTGTCCGCCGGCACCTTGCCGAGCAGCACCTGCTTGGACAGCGGCGGCCGGTCGTAGGGCGGATAGGGCTCATCCCCCACCACGGTCAGTGAGCCGGTGAAGCCCTCCTCACGCAGCGTCTCCGCAGCCCTCAACCCGGCCAGCGACGCGCCGACGATGACGATGCGGCCGTCCCGCAGATCACCGGGCACCGGCGCTCACCTCCTCGCCGAGGAGGATCGCCTGGACCGGGCATGCCGCCGCGGCCTGGCGCACGCGCTCGACCTGGTCGTCTGGGACGGCCGGGGCGTACAGCAATCCCTCCTCCCCGTGCAGCTGGAACACCTCCGGCGCGAGGAACACGCACTGCGCATAGCCCTGGCAGCGCGTGAGGTCCACAACGGTCCGCATCCTCACCACTTCCTCCGTCGCCTCGCCCCCCTCGTTTCCAGCATGGGGGGAGACCCGGACGCCCGCACGGCCACCGCTCGGCGGCCCCCCGACGAGCCGGCACGAGCCGACACCGGTTGCCGCCGGTCAGGGGGATCGGGCGCAGGGAGTGGCGGGTCAGCACAGTGCGCGGTCGAGGTTTTAGGCGGCGCTGATGAGGGCGCGGTGGGTTAACGCCTGGGGAAAGTTGCCCAGCTGCTCGCCGGTGTGGCTGATCTCTTCGGCTTCGGCGTAGAGACCGAGATGTGCCCGACCCGGGGGCCGGGGCCCGGCGTGTCGGGGCTGCTCGTTCCTGTGCTGGTCCCATGGGCCGAGAGCGCTTCAACGACGGAAGCCTGTCGGGCGAGGGCGAGGGCGGGTACCAGGACGGCAAGCGGCACGGTCCGTGGACGTTCTACTTCAAGAACGGCCGAGTGAAGGCAAAGGGCGGCCGGCTCGACGGCGAGTGGGTCTGGTACCGCGAGGACGGCGGCCTGCTGCAACAGGGAGCCTTCGTGGACGGTCAGCAGCAGGGCCCGTGGCACCAGTGGAACCGGTGCCACGACACTGGGAACCGACTGGACGAGGGGACATACAACCTCGGCAAGAAGACCGGCGAGTGGATCACCTACAACAAGGCCGGTGAAGAGGTGAAGCGAAATGTCCACCTCTGAATGGACCAACGCTTCACCAGACCAGACGGGACGAGGTTGTTAGTGGCGGGGCCCTGCCAGGGGTCGTCGACGGCGGCCTGGACATGGGAGCCGGCTCTCAGATGTCGAGGCCGATGCCATGGATTAGCAAATTCCGTTTAACCGGGATTCTGGTCTGCGCATCACGGGGGATGCGCCGGACCGTAACTTCTCTTGCCGATCGGGTTGGATGATCCAACTCCGTACGATAGCCTCTCGAACGCACTCGGTTTCGGGGGGACGAGTAGCACGGGGTTTCCATGGAGGAATCGTTCCCCTTCGCACCGAGGTTGCTTCCGACCACCGGGTTAATAACCCGGTAGGCAAGAGGGGAAAACCTTTCGTGAAGAAACTCGCTATTTCCTTGTCCAGTGCCGCGCTCAGCGGCATCGTGGCCTTCTCGCTCGCCCCTCCAGCACTCGCTGAGAGCACGCACGCAGGCCGTGCGGGGGCACCCACCACGGTCTCCGCCGACGCCGGCCGGCCGGTGGCGGCGGCCTACACCCGGGCGCAGAAGCTCAAGCGGCTCGGGCAGTTGACGGGTGAGAGCCAGGTTTCTCAGACCGACTGGTTCAATACCCGGGTCAAGTGGCAGAACGGAAGCAACAAGTACGGCTTCGACTGGAACACCGACGGCTGCTCGGGGGTTACGGACAATCCAGTCGGCTTCCATTTCTGGGAGTCGTGTGCGCGGCACGACTTCGGCTACCGCAATTACAAGAAGCTGCACGCGTTCAGCCACGCGAACAAGAAGCATGTCGACAAGGCGTTCTTTGCTGACATGACTCGTCAGTGCAACGGGCAGTGGGGCAAGACCAGCATCGAGCGCAAGGCATGCCGAAAGGTCGCCAAGAAGTATTACGACGCAGTGGTGACCCTCGGCCACCTCTAAGCTTGCTGTTCAAGGGCCGTGGCGCCGGCGCGGCATGCGCCGGCG
>NZ_QUAC01000371.1 GCF_003389455.1 Streptomyces inhibens
CGCGGCCGGCCCAGGTGGCTTCGGCCGGGGCGGCCTAGCGCGGGGCTTCGGCCGGGGCGGCCCAGCGCGTTTTGCGGTCAGCCCGAAGCGGGACCGGCCGAGGGCATGGCCTGCCGGTGCGCCGGCCGGGGCCCCTTTTGCGGGCCCCGGCCGCGTGCTGATCCAAACGAAACGGCCTACTGACCGGGGTCGACCAAGCCTCCGCCGCCGGTGTGAATGCCACCGGCCGGACGGTGGTGGTGGTGCTTCTTGACGTGGTGCTTCTTGACGTGGTGCTTCTTCTTGGGGTGCTCCTTCTTGATGTGGTGGTGGTGATGGTGCTTGACGACGTGGTGGCGGACAACCACCCGGCGCACGATGGAGCCGTTGATGCAGGTGTTGCCGAAGGCCGGGTTCAGCAGGCCGACGATGTTAATGGTGTTGCCGCACACGTTGATCGGAATGGCGACCGGGATCTGAATCGCATTGCCCGACACCACTCCCGGCGAATTGGCCGCGCCGCCGGCCGCGCCACTGTCTGCGAACGCTGCCGACATGCCACCCAGGGCGGTACTTGCCGCGAGAGCGGCCATAGCAGTCACCCGTGTGATCCGTGACATAAAAATCTCCCGATCGATCCAAGCGGCTCACTGCCGCTTCCTGTATTTCCCTTCGGTGCGTGCGGCCTCACATTGAGAGAATTTGCTAATATTTCACTCTTTCAGGGAATAAATGTGGTTTAGTGCTGGCTCCTTGCCGCAGGACGGCTGCTGAGTCATGTGTTCTTCGAACCCACGTGGTCGCCCGTTCGGGCGCGTGGTCGAGGTCTGCGCAATCGACGACCGGCAGAGACGCGGCGCGCGCCTGGATGGCCCGGCCCGCTATCCGCGGGGCGCCAGGGCCTCCCAGCGCACCGTGACCTCTCCCTGGCGGCGCCGCCGCGGGTCGCCGGTCAGCGGCCAGTCCGTCGCCAGGGCCTGTACGGCGGCGCGCCAGCGCTGACGCGCACCCAGGGCGCCCAGCGGGGCGGCCGCCGCCCAGGCACGGTCGAAGTCGCGCAGGAAGGCATGCACCGGCTCGCCCGGCACATTGCGGTGGATCAGCGCCTTCGGGAGGCGTTCGGCCAGGTCGGACGGGGTGTCCAGGGAGCCGAGCCGGGTCGCGAAGGTGACCGTGCGCGGCCCCTCGGGGCCCAGCGCCACCCAGACGTGCCGCCGCCCGATCTCGTCACAGGTGCCCTCGACCAGCAGCCCGCCCGGTGCCAGTCGCGCGCACAGCCGCCCCCATACGGCGGCCACCTCGTCCTCGTCGTACTGGCGCAGCACATTCGCGGCCCGGATGAGGACCGGCGCGCGTCCCCGCTGGCCCGGCAGCGGCACCTCGAAGCCGCCGTGGAGGAAGTCCAGCCCCGGCCGCTCGTACGGGCGGGCGGCCTCGACCCGCGCCGGATCGATCTCGATGCCGACGACCCTCGCGTCCGTCCGGACCGTACGCAGCCGGCCCAGCAGCTCCACCGCGGTCCAGGGCGCGGCGCCGTAGCCGAGGTCGACCGCCACGGGGTCGGCGGCGCGGCGCAGCTCGGCGCCGTGTTCCGCCGCTATCCAGCGGTCCATACGGCGCAGCCGGTTGGGGTTGGTAGTCCCGCGGGTGGCGTTTCCGACGGGCCGGGACGGCGCGGGGGCCGAGGCGGCGGTGGAGAACGTGGAGAAGGGGGAGGAGGGGGCGGAGCGGCGGGCCATGGCTTCGAGGGTATGGGGTGGTGGGGCCGGCCTTCGCGCTTGGTCACGCTTTGGCAAAGTGCGAAGAGAGCGGTCCGGGCGGAAATGGATGGCCGGGGTCTGTTGTTGCAGGGGTTCGGAGGCCTGCCGCCCGCCCCGCCTAGGAGGTAGCTCGACGTGAGCCAATACGTGTCCCGGCTCCGTAGCCGTCCCCATGGCCAGTTCCCGGGACAGGCCCGGCTGCGCCTGCCCGGCAGCCTCCGCCGCCCCCGCCGCGTCGCCATGCTCAGCGTGCACACCTCCCCGCTGCACCAGCCCGGCACGGGCGACGCCGGCGGCATGAACGTCTACATCGTCGAGCTGGCCAGGAAGCTCGCCTCGATCAACATCGAGGTGGAGATCTTCACCCGCGCCACCACCGGCACCCTCCCGCCCGCCGTCGAACTCGCCCCCGGCGTTCTCGTACGGCATGTGGACGCCGGCCCGTACGAGGGCCTGGCCAAGGAGGAGCTGCCCGCCCAGCTGTGTGCCTTCACCCACGGCGTGATGCAGGCCTGGGCCGGCCACCGCCCCGGCTACTACGACCTCGTGCACTCCCACTACTGGCTGTCCGGGCACGTCGGCTGGCTGGCCGCCGAGCGCTGGGGCGTCCCCCTGGTGCACGCCATGCACACCATGGCCAAGGTCAAGAACGCCGCGCTGGCCGTCGGCGACACCCCCGAGCCGGCCGCCCGCGTGATCGGCGAGACCCAGATCGTGCGCGCCGCGGACCGCCTGATAGCCAACACCGCCGAGGAGGCCGACGAACTCGTACGGCACTACGAGGCCGACCCCGGCAAGGTCGCCGTCGTCCACCCCGGCGTCAATCTCGACCGCTTCCGGCCGACCGGCGGCGGTGTCGCCGAGAGCCGGGCGGCGGCCCGCGCCCGCCTCGGCCTGCCCAAGGACGCGGTCATCCCGCTCTTCGCCGGCCGAATACAGCCGCTCAAGGCCCCCGACATCCTCCTGCGCGCGGCCGCCGCCCTGCTGGCCGAGGATCCCTCGCTGCGCTCCCGGCTGGTCGTGCCCGTGGTCGGCGGGCCCAGCGGCAGCGGCCTGGCCAAGCCCGAGGGCCTGCAGAAGCTGGCCGCCCGGCTCGGCATCGCGGATCTGGTGCAGTTCCGCCCGCCGGTCGGCCAGGAACAGCTCGCCGACTGGTACCGCGCGGCATCCGTGCTGGTCATGCCCTCGTACAGCGAGTCCTTCGGGCTGGTCGCCATCGAGGCCCAGGCCTGCGGCACCCCGGTCGTCGCGGCCGCGGTCGGCGGCCTGCCGGTGGCCGTACGCGACGGCGTCAGCGGCTTCCTCGTCGCCGGCCACGACCCCGCCGACTACGCCCGCGCCCTGCGCCGCTTCGTCGTGGACCCGTCCCTGCCCGCCCGTATGGGCACCGACGCCGCCCGGCACGCCCAGTCCTTCGGCTGGGACACCGCCGCCGCGGCGACCGGCGAGGTGTACACCGCCGCCATGCAGGAACGCCGCCGTCACCTACGATCCCTCCATGGGTGATGAGCGAGAGGCGAGCGGTGCGGTGGACAACCGGACGGCCGAGGCGGGCGCGAGCCCGAGCGATGTGATCGAGCGGACCCTGACCGACGCCGGTCTCGAATGGGAATCCCCCTCCGACGGCAGCTACGTCATCAAGCTCCCCGGCACCCGCAAGCTCTCCACGACCTGCTCACTGATCGTCGGCAAGCACTCCCTCTCCATCAACGCCTTCGTCGTCCGCCACCCCGACGAGAACCACGAGGCGGTGCACCGCTGGCTCCTCGAACGCAACACCCGCCTCTACGGCGTCAGTTACGCGATCGACAAGCTCGGCGACATCTACCTCGTGGGCAAACTCCCGCTCGCCGCCGTCACCCCCGACGAACTCGACCGGATCCTCGGCACGGTCCTCGAAAACGCCGACGGCAGCTTCAACACGCTCCTGGAAATGGGCTTCGCCACCGCCATCCGCAAGGAGTACGCCTGGCGGGTCTCCCGCGGCGAGTCCACCCGCAACCTGGAGGCGTTCACCCATCTGACGCGGGGGAGCGCGGCCGGGGCGTAGCCGCCCGCACGGTCCTGCGCGCAACCGGGCCACGGCCCCGTCTACCGCACGAACCGCACCTCCGGATACCGCCCTGACTGCCCGTTCAGCAGCCCGCCGTCGTCCCGCCCCCGCAGCCACCGGTCGAAGAACGCCGACACATAGGCGCGCTGAGCCTCGGCAGCGCGCTCCGGGTCGACCGTGCCGATCACCTTCGTCACCGTCTCCCGGGGCAGGTCCAATTGCCGGGCGATCTGTGGAATCAGTGCCTCCGCGTCCGTATAGCTGGCATGCCGGCTGCCGCTCAGCGTCAGATCCCGCAGCCAGGCACCCGTACTGTGCCGCCACACCGTGCCCCACGAAGCGACCGTGTGATGGTTGTCCCCCTCCATCCCCATCAGCAACAACGGCCGGTCGACGCCGTCGAGCCCGACCGTCGACGGGTTCGACGGATCGTCGTCGCGCTGGGTGTAGCCCATGACGCCGTCCATGTTCACCGCGGCCTTGATCCGCCGGTCGTCATGCATCGTCTGCGCCGCCGTGAACCCCCCGGCCGAATGCCCGAACATCCCGACCGCGTCCAGATCCAGCGCCCCCCGAAGCCGGGCCGGCAGCGCGGATGCCGCGCCCGGCTTCGCCAGCTCGTCCAGTACGAACCGGGTATCGGCCACCCGCACGTCGCTGACCTTCTTCATCAACTCCGTGATCCGCCCGGCCTTCCCGGCCTTCGCCATCTCCGCCTGCATCACACTGCGCGCCACCCGCCCGCCAGGGAACTCCACCGCGGGCGCCTCGTAGGTGTGGTCGATGCTCACCACCACATAGCCGCGGGACGCCAGATCGTCGCAGAGCGTGCTGCCGAGGGACCGCGGATCGCCCGCACCGGGGGAGTAGAGCACCACCGGCAGCCGCCGCCCGGCATCCCGCGCCGCCACCGGCGCCCCCTTGTGCGCATACGTACGCGTGGCCGCCCAATCCACCTTCCCCCGGGGCACCTGCTCCGAGAAGTTGTTCAGCGCATCGAACCCGGCCGCCTCACGCGCCGTCATCTGGGGCGCGCGCGGATACCGCCCCGCGTCCGCCCGCGCCGGGTACCGGACGCTCACCATCAGCTCCCGGTGCGTCTGCCCGCCGACCCAGGGGTCGCGGCGCTGCCGGTCGGTCAAGTGCAGCGAGACCGTGCCGACTTGGTGCCTCCCGGTGGGCGCGGGCAGCGTCATGGGCGCGGCGTGCGCGGGAGCGCCCGACGCCCGTACGGGTGCGGCGGCCGGTTCCCCCGACCCGGCCGCCGCCCCCTGTCCCTCGGTCGGCCCCGAGACGAGTGCCCCCGCAGCCACCAGCGCCCCCGCGGCCGCCAATCCCCCGATCACCGCGGCCCGCCGTCTCCCGTGTCGCTGCACACCGTCGTCGGTCATTGCATCTCCCCGTCGGCTCGACCGATCCCTACGCGGCACCGGCCGGACGTTGCCCGCCGGCGCCGTCATCAGACTCCCGGAACCGACCGCCCGGATCGACCGTGCAGCCACCCGTCTTGGGGGTGTGGCCACCACGACCATGTACGGCCCGCCCGTGCGCACCCCCTTCCCCGGACCCGGTCGGCATGGCATCCTCACGCCGTCTCCCATGTGAACAATGTTCATATCCATGAAAGGCGGGCTCATGGAAAGCGCGAAATTGACGCACGGCACGGCGGGTGCGGGAAGCACGGGAAGTGTGGAGGTCTCGGGGGTCGCGGAGAGCAGGGGAAGCACGGGAAGCGCGGAGGTCACGGAATTCAACAGAAGACGGCTCCTCCGCGGCGCGATCGGCGCAGCGGCCGCCGCCGCCCTCCCGGCAGGCACAGCCACCGCAGCCACCACATCCAACGCGGCCACTGCGGCCACCCCACCCCACCCCACCCCCAACCCCCC
>NZ_QUAC01000372.1 GCF_003389455.1 Streptomyces inhibens
CGACTGGCGGGCCCGCCCCGACGCCGCACTCGGCCGCGCCGCCGCCGAGGCCGCGGCGTACACCGATCCCGGCGCCCCCGTCGCCCAGGGCAACACCGGCGCCGGCACCGGCGCCGTGGCCGGCGGTCTCAAGGGCGCCATCGGCACGGCAAGCACGGTCCTCCCCTCGGGCACCACCGTCGCCGCACTCGCCGCCGTCAACGCGGCCGGCTCCCTCACCGACCCCCGCACCGGAGCCCTCTACGGCCGCCTGACCGACGGCCACACCGCCCTCCCCTCCCCCGAGGCACACACCTCCGCCCTACGCCGCCTGGCCGAGGCCCAGCAGATATCTCAGGCCCGCTCGGCCGCGGCCATCCACCCACCCCTCAACACCACCCTCGCCGTGGTCGCCACCGACGCCACCCTCACCCGCGCCCAGGCCCATAAACTCGCCGGAACCGCCCACGACGGCCTGGCCCGCGCCATCCGCCCCGTACATCTCCTGTCCGACGGCGACACGGTCTTCGCCCTGTCCACCGCCACCCGCCCGCTCACCCCCGAAACGGCCACCACCGACCCGGCATTCGGCGTACACGCAGAGGCCGGCGCCCTCAACGAAATCCTCACCGCCGGCGCAGACGTCCTCACCCGCGCCATCGTCCGGGCGGCCCTGTCGGCAGAGACGGTGGACGGCCCGGGGGGCGTGTTTCCTTCGTACCGGGACCTGTACGGCAACCCGAACGACTGACCCTCAGCGACGGGTCCGGCCGTAAGGGCAATCGGTACGACGGGTCAGCCACCCACCGAGACCTTGGACAGCGCTCGGTACGGCGGGCCGGACGCCGACACGGTGTCTGTAACGGCGATCGGTACGGCAGGACAGCCAGCCACCGAGACCTTGGACAGCACTCGGTACGGCGGGACGGACGCCGAGACGGTGGCTGTAACGGCGATTGGTACGGCGGGACAGTCGCCAACGCGCGAAGGCCGGAGGGGATACCCGGTGCCCCGCCCGCAGGACCTGGAGCAAACGCCGGGGCGCCCAATCCCATGGAGCCGAGACGCCCGCGCCGTGGGGGCACCTCCCGGCCGAAGGCTGGGGGAGGGGTACCGGGTGTCCCCTCCGGCCCCCACCCACTGAGCGACAGCGCACCGGCGCCAAGCCAACGGCGACAGCCAAGCCAGCCGTCAAACCCCTGCAGCCCCCAAAACCACCCCGGCCCCATACGTCACCGCCATAGCCACCGCCCCACCCCCCGCATTCCGCACCACCGCCCACCCCACCGGTGCACCCCCCAACCGCGCACTGCTCCACCCACACACCGCCAACGCAACCAACACCGCAACCACAGTGATCCACAACCGATGCGCAGCAGGCGGCAGCACAATCGCCAGCAACGGCAACAACGCCCCCGCCGTGAACGCCAGAAAGCTCGCCCCCGCCGCATGCCAGGGATTGGTGAGCTCATCAGGGTCGATGCCCAACTCGACCTCCGCATGGGCACGCAACGCATCATGCTCGGTGAGCTGCTCCGCGACCTCCCCCGCCAGCCGCTCGTTCAGCCCCTTGTCCACCAACAACTCGGTCAGCTCGATGAGTTCGGCCTGCGGCTCCGTCGCCAGCTCGCGCTTCTCCTGCGCCAGCGCGGCCTTCTCCGAGTCCCGCTGGGTGGAGACCGACACATACTCGCCGGCCGCCATCGACATCGACCCCGCCAGCAGCCCGGCCAGCCCCGCCGTCAACAACGCGCCTCGGCTGTCAGTCGCTCCGGCGACACCGACGACGAGCCCGGCGGTGGAGACGATCCCGTCGTTGGCGCCGAGGACCGCCGCCCGCAGCCAGTTGAGCCGGGTGCCGAGCCCGCCGCCGTGCGCCTCACCGTGCTCGGGTGTCTGCAACGTCACCTGCAGAGCGTCTCATCCGCACCGACCGTGGCCCCGCTCGACGCCCCCGCATCGTCCCGAATTGGCCGGTGGTAGAAACGGCGGTATGTCCGCACCGCCCCCCTCCCAGCCTCCGCAACCTCCACCCCCCACGCTCGTCCAGCCGGCCCCCCGCAAGCCCGCCCCACGCCGCCGCCTGTGGTGGCACCGGCTGATATTCGGGCTCTGGTACCGGCCGGTGGAAGTCCTGGACGAGGCACGGGACCGCAGCGCGTGGAGCGCGGCGGTGCTGCTGTCGTTGATCGGCGGCGGTATCGGGGTGCTGTCGGCGGACGCGTTCCGCGGCCAGTGGGCGGCCGACCGCTCGGCAGCGCTGCAACTGGCCGGGCTGGCCGAGGCGGGGGTGCTGGCCGCCAGCCTTGCCCTGGGTGCGGTCACCCATGCCATCGCCCGCACCCTCGGCGGCAGCGGCCGCTTCGCGCCGACCGCGAGCCTGTTCATCGTGCTCTTCTGGGTGACGGATCTACCGCGGCTGGGGATAGCGGCCTGGCTGCCGACCGACGCCACGTTCGTGCAGGCCGCGACCTGGACGACCTGGGGCTTCGGTTACGTGCTCGCGGTGCTGCTCATACGTGGCCAGCACCACCTGTCGACCTTGAAGTCCTTGACGTCGGTATCGGTGCAGATGCTGACCGCACTGGCCCTGCTGAGACTGAGCCTGGTCCGCTGACCAACCGGCCACGCCGGGATCAACTCGGGCTGGTCAACCGGCCACGCCGGGATCGACTCCGGCTGGTCGACCGACCAGCCGGAACCGGCCGGCCGATATCAACTCCGGCTGGTCAGCTGCCGTACGAGCTCCTCGAACGTCTCCCGCTCGGCGGCGCTCAGCTCCACGCACTCCGACGGCGGCCCGGCCGGCCCGGTCTGCCGGGGCACCGAGCCGAGCAGTTCCGGCGGCACCGCCGGCCCGTGTCCGGGCAGCTCCGATCCGGACCGGGGCTGCCCGTACGAACCCTGCGGCCCACGCGGCCCACGGGGCGCGTATCGTGCACGCATCTCCCGCCGATCCCGCCGCATCGCCGCCTCGTACCGCCCCCGACGCAGCAGTCTGATCATTCCGACGGCCCAGAGCACGCCCAGCGCGAAAAGCAGGGCGAAGCCGATCTGCTGCAGAATCGAAGCAGAGAGGAGCATGCGGTCCTCCAGGACGGATGAGGCGCGGGGCTGGAGCCAGTAGACACCACGCCTCAGGGCTTCCGACAGGGGGATCTTGGGACTTAAGTCCCAAAGTGATGCATCTCCTATGACATTTCACCACATTCCCGGCACAACACCGCAGAGCGGTCGTCCACGCCCCGCCCCGCGCCCCACGCACGAAGCCGCCCGAAAGACCGTCCACGAAGCCGCCCAAGAGGCCGCCCCGGCAGGGTTCGCCCCGCCCCGTTGGACACCCCGGAGGCTTCCCCCGGCGAAGATCGTCCTTGACGATGACGGCACATCGTCCGCGACGTGAGGAGTACCCACGTGCCGCAGCCGCCCCGGCCGCAGCCCCGACCGCCCGCCGCCGACACCAAGCCCACCGACCACACCTGCACCGGCATCCCCTCCGAGCCACCCGCCCGCGCCCTGGACGGCATCCTCGTCGCGGACTTCAGCCGGGTGCTGGCCGGGCCGCTGGCCGCCGCGACGCTCGCCGACCTCGGCGCCGAGGTGATCAAGGTGGAACGGCCGGGCACCGGGGACGACACCCGGGCCTGGGGGCCGCCGTTCGCCCAGGACGGCACCGCCGCATACTTCGACGCCGCGAACCGCTCCAAGCGCGGCCTGGCCCTGGATCTCGGCGATCCGGACGATGCGGCCGCGGCCCGCGAGTTGGCTCGCCGGGCCGACGTACTGATCGAGAACTTCCGCCCCGGCTCGCTCGCCAAGTACGGCCTGGACCACACCGCGACCCGCGCCGCCAACCCTGGCCTGGTGCACTGCACGATCACCGGTTTCGGCTCCGGCGCCGGCGCCCGGCTGCCCGGCTACGACTTCGTCGTACAGGCCGTCGGAGGGCTGATGAGCATCACCGGCGAGCCCGGCGGTACGCCGCTGAAGGCGGGCGTCGCGCTGGTGGACGTACTGACCGCGAAGGACGCCGCCACGGGCATCCTCGCCGCGCTGCGCCACCGCGACCGCACCGGCCAGGGCCAGCTGGTGGAGGTGAATCTGCTCTCGTCCCTGCTGGGCTCGCTGGTCAATCAGGCGTCCGGCCATCTGGCCACCGGCCGCGATCCGGGCCCGATGGGCAATCGCCATCCGAGCATCGCCCCGTACGAGACGCTGGCCTGCCGGGACGGGCAGCTGCTCGCGGTGGCGGTGGGCAACGACCGCCAATTCCGGGCGCTGGCGCAGGCGCTGGGCGCGCCGGAACTTGCCGACGATGCCCGGTTCGCCCGCAATCAGGATCGGGTGCAAAACCGTACAGATCTCATCAAATCACTGGAAGACCTACTAGCCGCCGACACCCCGCGAAGCTGGGCCGGGCGACTGACCGCGGCATCGGTCCCCTGCGGCCCGGCCAACACCCTGTCCGAGGCGCTGGAGTTGGCCAGGAGCCTCGGACTCGCCCCGGTCACCCCCGTCGGGGAAGGGCGGATTCCCCAAGTCACCAGCCCGCTCCGCCTCTCGGGGACGCCGGTGGCCCAACCCACCGCCCCACCCCGCCTGGACGAACACGGCACGGCACTGCGAACCTGGCTGTCGGGGCCGGCCGACCACCCCCTACCGTCACAGATGTGACCTTCGTCACAAGGTGGCCGTACCCGCAACCAAATCCGCCCGCTCGTGCTGTTTACCAGCACGGAACCACAACACCCCTGTGATGGAGCAGCTCGTGACAACGCCGGACACCCCCGCGCCCGCTCGGTCCCGCACCCCGCACCAGCTGCTCCCGTCAGTCGAGCAGCCGGCGTCCGGTGCACCGCGCCGTAACCGTCGGATGCGCCGCACGCTTGCCGTGACGGCCCTGTTCGCAGCGGGTGCGCTGACCCTGTCCGCCTGTGGCGGGGACGCCTCGGCCGGCGGCAACGACGACGGCAAGAACGGCCAGGCCGGCGCGGACGCCGCGGCCGCCAAGAACGCCTCCGACGTCAAGATCAAGGTCTCGTCGGAGGACGGCTCCACCAACGCCAGCATCAACGACACCGGTGTGAAGGTCACCGGCGGCAAGTTGACCGAGGTGAAGCTCACCGACGCCGACTCCGGCAAGGACGTCGCCGGTGCCATATCGGCCGACGGCACGTCCTGGAAGCCGGGCGTCCAGCTGGAGCGCGGCACCAAGTACCGGATCGTGGCGAAGGCCAAGGACGCCAAGGGCCGGGCGGCCACCGAGAACGCCACCTTCACGACGGTCTCCTCGGCCAACAGCTTCATCGGCAGCTACACCCCCGACAACGGCAAGACCGTCGGCGTCGGCATGCCGGTGTCCTTCAACTTCGACAAGGTGATCACCAACAAGAAGGACGTCCAGTCCCACATCACGGTGACCTCCAGCAGCGGCCAGCAGGTCGTCGGCCACTGGTTCGGTGCCCAGCGCCTGGACTTCCGGCCGCAGGACTACTGGAAGGCCGGCTCCAAGGTCACCATGAAGATCGACCTGGACGGGGTGAAGGGCGGTCAGGGCATCACCGGTGTGCAGTCCAAGACGGTGACCTTCACCATCGGGCGCTCGCAGGTCTCCACGGTCGACATGAACACCCAGACCATGACGGTCAAGCGGGACGGCAAGACCTTCAAGTCCATCCCGATCTCCGGCGGCAGCCCCCAGAACCCCACCTACAACGGCCAGATGGTGATCTCGGAGAAGTTCGAGCAGACCCGGATGGACGGCTCGACGGTCGGCTTCAAGAAGAAGGACGGCAAGGGCGAGTACGACATCCCTGACGTCCCGCACGCCATGCGGCTGTCGGCCTCCGGCACCTTCATCCACGGCAACTACTGGGGCCCCACGTCCATCTTCGGCAACTCCGGCACCAGCCACGGCTGCGTCGGCCTGCGGGACCAGAAGGGCGGCGGTGGCGACACCCCGGGCAAGTGGTTCTTCAACGAGTCGCTGATCGGCGATGTCGTCATCGTGAAGAACTCGGACGACCAGACCATCAAGCCGGACAACGGCCTCAACGGCTGGAACCTGTCCTGGTCCGAGTGGCAGGCGGGCAGCGCGGCCTGACGGACGACGCCCGCGGCTGACGCGCAAAGGCGGTGGCCGGTCCCCGAGAGGGGCCGGCCAC
>NZ_QUAC01000374.1 GCF_003389455.1 Streptomyces inhibens
CGGCCGCGGTCGGGCGCGCCAGCCGCCAGCCGCCAGCCGCCAGCCGCCAGCCGCCCGTCGGGCGGCCTCAGGCACGGCGGCCCAGGAAGACCGGATTGGTCATCGCCGCCATCGGACCCGGCAGGCCCGCCGTGGTTGACGGGTGACGGACCTCCGCACGTATGTAGGCCGCGTAATCGGGGGTGGTCTGCCAGCTGACCGTGCCGTCGCCGGAGGGCGGCAGCGGGGCCGAATACAGCCGCCCCTGGTCGGTGACGAAGGAGACCGTGCAGCCAGGGGCGCCGGAGACCTTCAGTTGCGCGGTGACCTTCGCCGTACGGGGTACCTCCAGCCGCTCGGCGATCCCGGCGTGTTCACCACGCTCACCCGTGACGGAGAACGCCAGGTCGACCTTCGACGACTCCGCGATCCAGACCCGGCCCGCCCGGATGCCGTCCTGTAGGGCGCGGCGGGAGAGATCGTCGGCGAGCACCACCGTCTGCGGCAGGCCGACGACATCCGGGTCGCGATGGGCGTCGCTGTGGCCGACGGCCGGCAACCAGTCGGCGCGGCCACGGGTGTGCGCGACCAGGGTGTTGTCCCACTCGGCGAGGGTGATCTCGTCATCGGGGGTGTACGGGCCGTTCCAGACCTCCACCGCATCGGCTTCGTTCAGCCCGAACTTCCAGTTGCAGCCGATGCAGGTGGCGTGCGGATGCGCCGGGATGACCAGGCCGCCGGCCCGTCGGATGGCGCGCGCGTACTTGCCGAAGGCGTTGTCGCGGGCCCGGTAGCGCCAGTCGATGAAGGCCCCGGGGTCGGTGCCCATCGCCACCACGTGCCCATTGCGCGTGGTGACCTCTTCGCCGGTCAGGATCAGCAGGTCATCACCCCACAGGCCGTCCCATGCGCGGTGCGCGGAGGTGGTGTTGTGCTCGGAGGTGTTGATGAAGTCCAGCCCGGCCGCGCGGGCCAGCGCCGCGATCTCGGCGGGCGTGCGCTTGCCGTCGGAGTAGATCGAGTGCAGATGGTTGTCGCCGCGGTACCAGGCGCGCCCGCGGCCCCGGGCCCGCTCGGGCGGATAAACGGGTGCCGGGGTGTGCCCCTGGGAGCCGTACCGCAGGGTGATCGTGACGTCGTAGGACAGTCCTTGCGGTGCGACCGTGTACGGGCCGAGGGCGATATGCCAGGTGCCGGCGTTGACGGGCCCCGGGAGATAGCCGGGGGTGGCATCGTCGGCGCGCAGGAAGAACTCCGTACGCGCCCCGCCCGACCAGCCACGGAAGCCGGCGCCGCCGAGCTCCGTGCCCCGCTCGTCGAAGATGCCGATATCGCAGGCGTTACCGGCCGTGCCTGCAGGAACGGTGGGCTTGTCGTAGCTGTAGGAGACGGCGATCTCCCGGACCCCGTGCGGCACTTCGACCGGCAGATAGACGAAGTCCGGTGCGCCCGTGGGCAGATGACCGGTGGCATGGCGGGTCTGCTCGCCCGGTCCGCCACCGGCTTGCCCGGCCCCGGACGCTGCTTCGGCGAAGCTCACACGTCCGAGCGTAAGCGCGCCCGTCGCGCCCGCAACCGCCGAAAGTCTCAGAACATCGCGTCGTTCCATCCCCGCCCCCGCGCCGTGTCGTGATGTCTCGTACCGCTGTGCGGCCGGCTCGTTGCGCCGTGTGAAAACTGTTGTACGCGGGTGTGACACGGAGGGAAAGGGCTGTGGATAACCGTCGGGCGGTGAGGCAACATTCGGTCACCCACACGCCTGACGGAGGTGTCCCCAGCATGCGGATCGCGACCACGATCTTCCTGACCGACGAGACGATCCGGCCGGACCGGCTGGCTCGCGAGCTGGAGCAGCGCGGATTCGCCGGCCTCTACCTCCCCGAACACACCCACATCCCCGCCAGCCGGGAGACCCCCGCCCCCATGGGCGATCCGCTGCCCCGCGAATACGGCCGCACCCTCGACCCGTTCATCGCGCTCGGCCAGGCCGCCGCGGTCACCGAGCGGCTCGCCCTGGGCACCGGCATCACCCTGGTCGCCCAGCACGACCCGGTCGACCTCGCCAAGCAGATCGCCACCCTCGACTTCCTCTCCGGAGGCCGCTTCACGCTCGGTATCGGCTACGGCTGGAACGTCGAGGAGGCCGCCGACCACGGGGTGAAGTGGTCGACCCGGCGCGAGCTGACCCGCGACCGGGTGGCCCTGATGCGGGCCCTGTGGGCCGAGGAACCGACCGCGTACGAGGGTGAATTCGGGTCCGTACGCGCGTCCCTCGCCTACCCGAAGCCGGCCCACGGCGCGCCGCGCATCCTGCTCGGCGGTGCGGCCGGCCCCAAGCTCTTCGGGCACATTGCCGAGTACGCGGACGGCTGGCTGCCGATCGGCGGGCGAGGGCTGACCGAGACCGTTCCGGTGCTGCGGCAGGTCTGGGCGGACGCCGGGCGCACGGGCGAGCCGGCGGTGGTGCCGTACGCGGTCCGCCCCTCGCCCGGGAAGCTCGCCCACTACCGCGAGCTGGGCCTCCAGGAGGTGGTGCTGCAACTGCCACCGGCAGGGGAACCGGAGGTGCTGCGCACCTTGGACGACTTCGCACAGTATTTGTGACAACGGGGAGCGTGACGAGGGCGGCTCCGGCCCCGCCCTAGGACCAACGGAGTACGGCCCTCCGGCGCGGGTCGGTACCGAAGACCGATCCGCGTCCGCCCCTCAAGTCGTAGCGTCGAAGGTGAAGGACCCGCAGATCAACGGCCCAAGGGAGATCAACGGCCCCAGCCGATCCAGCCGATCCAGCCGATCCGGCTGATCCGGCTGATCCGGCAGACCTGGCTGATCGACGAGATCGACGAGATCGACGAGATCAACGGACCAAGGAACTCCGGCGGACCCACGAGATCAAGGAGACCCCATGCCGAGCCTCGACCACACGATCGTGCACAGCACCGACCGCTTCGCCTCCGCCCGTTTCCTGGCCGATCTTCTGGGCGCGCCCGAACCCAAGGCGTTCGGCCCCTTCGCCGCCCTCAAGCTGGACAACGGGGTCGCCCTCGATTACGCCGAGCATGTCGCAGGCGGCGCCGATTTCGTCCCCACGCACTACGCATTCCTGGTGACCGAGGACGAGTTCGACGCGATACTCGGCCGCATCCAAGCGCGCGAGCTGCCCTACTGGGCCGATCCCCGGCACACCAAGCCGCAGGAGATCAACACCCTGGACGGCGGTCGTGGCCTCTACATCAACGACCCCGACGGTCACAACATGGAGTTCCTGACCCGGACGTACTCCGACGAGCTGCTGGCCGGCATGTAAGCGTGCCGTGAGCCGCCGCGGGGAATTGCCCCCTTTGGGCAGGGGCGGAACCTCCGTCCGTAGTGATCAGTGGCACATCAACCACCCGTTCGACGACGGCGGCGCTGTCGGTGGGCGCTCGTATCCTCGGAGGATGACTTCCAGCGCGCAGGGATCTGACCAGGCATCCGACCAAGGGACCGACCGCGAAACGGGCGCCCTGCCCGGCCCTCGGAGCCGGCCCACTGCGAACGCGATGCGCCGCGCGCTCAAGCGGGCCCGCGACGGCGTGGCGCTGGACGCCGGCGAGGCCGCAGTGCTGCTCCAGGCCCGTGGTGAGGACCTGAAGGACCTGTGCGCCTCCGCGGCCCGGGTGCGCGACGCCGGCCTGGAGGCCGCGGGCCGCCCCGGCGTCATCACGTACTCGCGCGGTGTCTTCATCCCCCTGACGCGCCTGTGCCGGGACAAGTGCCACTACTGCACCTTCGTCACCGTCCCCGGCAAGCTGCGCCGTGACGGCCACGGAATGTTCATGTCGCCCGACGAGGTGCTGGACATCGCCCGCCGCGGCGCCGAAATGGGCTGCAAGGAAGCCCTCTTCACCCTGGGCGACAAGCCCGAGGACCGCTGGCCCGAGGCCCGTGAGTGGCTGGAGGCGCACGGCTACGACGACACGATCTCGTACGTACGCGCCATGGCCATCCGCGTCCTGGAGGAGACCGGGTTGCTGCCGCACCTCAATCCCGGGGTGCTGTCGTGGACGGACTTCCAGCGCCTCAAGCCCGTTGCCCCGTCCCTGGGCATGATGCTGGAGACGACCGCCGAGCGCCTGTGGAGCGAGCCCGGCGGCCCGCATTACGGTTCGCCCGACAAGGAGCCGGCCGTCAGGCTGCGCGTCCTGGAGGACGCCGGCCGCTCCAACGTCCCCTTCACCACGGGGCTGCTGATCGGCATCGGGGAGACGTACGAGGAGCGCGCCGAGTCCCTCTTCGCGCTGCGCCGCATCCAGCGTGCGTACCACGGCATCCAGGAACTGATCATGCAGAACTTCCGGGCCAAGCCGGACACGGCGATGCGCGGAATGCCGGACGCCGAACTGGAGGAGCTGGCCGCGACGATCGCGGTGGCCCGGCACATCATGGGCCCCTCGACCCGTATCCAGGCGCCGCCCAACCTGGTCGACGGCGAGTATGCGCTGCTCATCGGTGCCGGGATCGACGACTGGGGCGGGGTGTCCCCGCTGACCCTCGACCATGTGAACCCCGAGCGCCCCTGGCCGCAGATCGACGAGCTGACCGAGCGCTGCGCCACGGCCGGCTTCGAGCTGCGTGAACGGCTGCCCATCTACCCGGAGTTCCTCCAGCGCGGCGAGCCCTGGCTCGACCCCCGGCTGCTGCCGCATGTCCGCGCGCTCGCCGACCCGGAGACGGGCCTGGCCATCGAGGACGCCCCCGTAGTGGGCCGCCCCTGGCAGGAGCCCGACGAGGGTTTCTCGATGCAGTCCACGGGCCGTACGGATCTGCACCACACCATCGACACCGAAGGCCGCACGGCCGACCGACGCGATGACTTCGACGAGGTCTACGGCGACTGGGAGGCGCTGCGCGAGGCCGCCGCCCCGGGGATGGTCCCGGAGCGCATCGACACCGACGTACGCCAGGCGCTCTCGCAGGCCGCCGACGACCCCACCAAGCTCACCGACGCCGAGGCGCTGTCACTGCTGCACGCCGACGGCGCCGCCCTGGACACCCTCTGCAAAATCGCCGATGACCTGCGCCGTGACACCGTAGGCGACGACGTCACCTACATCGTCACCAGGAACATCAACTTCACCAACGTCTGCTACACCGGCTGCCGCTTCTGCGCCTTCGCCCAGCGCCGCACCGACGCCGACGCCTACACCCTCTCCCTCTCCCAGGTCGCCGACCGTGCCCAACAGGCCTGGGACGTGGGCGCGGTGGAGGTCTGCATGCAGGGCGGCATCCACCCCGACCTGCCCGGCACCGCGTACTTCGACATCGCGCGCGCGGTCAAGGAGCGCGTCCCCGGCATGCATGTGCACGCCTTCTCGCCCATGGAGGTCGTCAACGGCGCGACGCGCACCGGTCTCTCCATCCGTGAGTGGCTCAGCGAAGCGAAGGCCGCCGGACTGGACTCCATCCCCGGCACCGCCGCCGAGATCCTCGATGATGAGGTCCGCTGGGTCCTCACCAAGGGCAAACTGCCCACCGCCACCTGGGTCGAGGTCGTCAAGACCGCCCATGAGTTGGGCATCCGCTCGTCGTCGACGATGATGTACGGCCATGTCGACCAGCCGCGCCACTGGCTGGGCCACCTCCGGCTGCTGGCACAGATCCAGCAGGAGACCGGCGGCTTCACCGAGTTCGTTACCCTCCCCTTCATCCACACCAACGCCCCCGTCTACCTCGCCGGCATCGCCCGCCCCGGCCCCACCACCCGCGACAACCGTGCGGTGACGGCCATGGCCCGGGTGCTGCTCCACCCGCACATCACCAACATCCAGACCAGCTGGGTCAAGCTCGGCCAGGACGGCGCAGCCGAGATGCTCCGCTCGGGCGCCAACGACCTGGGCGGCACCCTGATGGAGGAGACCATCTCCCGTATGGCGGGCTCGAGCTACGGCTCCTACCGCTCCATCCAGGACCTGATCGCCATCGCCTCCCAGGCCGGCCGCCCGTCCCGCCCCCGCACGACGACCTACGGCCCGGTCACCGAGGAACGCCAAGCTGCCGCACTCGCATCGGACGGACATCTGCCGGAGCTGCTGCCGGTGGTGGAGTAGGCGGGGAGGTTCTCCGCTGAGGCTGCTTCGCTTGTCGCAAGGGGGCAGGTTCCTCTCTACACCTCGCGCACCCCTCGCGGAGGGGGCAGGTTCCCCGCTACATCCGCTCGCCCCTTGCGGAGGGGGGCGGGCTTCCCGCTACATCCGCTCGCCCCTTGCGGAGGGGGGCGGGCTTC
>NZ_QUAC01000373.1 GCF_003389455.1 Streptomyces inhibens
GCCAGGACGGGCCGCCGCGGCCGCCCGCACAGCGCCGCGCCCCGTCGGCCGACATGGCGGAGCCGGAAGCCGCGGGCGGCGCCCCCGCGCCCTCCTCGGCCGGCCCGGAGTACCAAACCGAACAGTTCTCCTTCATCGAGGAGCCGGACGAGGACTCCGAAGACGTCATCGACTGGCTGAAGTTCACCGAGAGCCGCACCGAGCGGCGCGAGGAGGCCAAGCGGCGCGGCCGCAGCCGGATCGTCGCGCTGTCCGTCGTGCTGGCCCTGCTGGTCGCCGGCGGCGTCGGCTATCTGTGGTGGGCGGGCAAGCTGCCGGGCCTGGCCGGCCCGGACACCGGCAAGGCGGCCGCGGGCGGCGGCCAGAAGCGCGATGTCCTCGTCGTACATCTGAGGGACACCAGGACCGGGAACAGCTCCACGGCGCTGCTGGTGGACAACGAGACCACCCACAAGGGCACCACCGTCCTCCTGCCCAACAGCCTCGTCGTCTCCAAGGACGACGGCACCACCACGACGCTCGCCAAGTCCGTCAAGGACGACGGCGCCGAGCCGACCCGGGACTCCCTCAACAGCCTGCTGGGCGCCGACCTCAAGGCCACCTGGCGGCTGGACACCCCCTACCTGGAGAACCTCGTCGAGACCGTCGGCGGGATCACCCTCGACACCGACGCCACCGTGCCCGGCGCCAAGAAGGGCGCCTCCCCGGTGGTCAAGCAGGGCCGCGCCCAGGACCTCAACGGCCAGGCGGCCGTCGCCTACGCCACCTACCGGGCGGCGGGCGAGAACCAGATCAGGCAGCTGCAGCGCTTCGGCCAGGTCATGCAGGCCACCTTGAAGAAGGTCTCCAGCGACGCCGACGGCGCCACCGCCACCGTCAAGACGCTGCTCCAGGTGCTCGACCCGCCGCTCACCGAGGCCCAGCTGGGCAGCTCGCTGGCGCAGCGGGCGGAGCTGGCCAAGACCGGCGCGTACCGCACGACCCTGCTGCCCGTGCAGACGAACGGCACGCTCAGCCCGACCGCCGCGGCGAGCGTGGTCAAGGACGTGCTCGGCGGCACGGTCAAGAAGGCCGCCCCCGACGCCACCGCCCGGGTCGCCGTCCGTAACGCCACCGGCAATGCGCGCGCCACCGGCAAGGCGCAGGTCGCACTCGTCAACGGCGGCTACAGCTTCGTCGACGACGGCACCGACAGCGCGGCCAGGACCACGTCCCAGGTCACCTACGCGGACGCCGCCCAGAAGGCGAAGGCCGTCGAGGTCGCCAAGACGCTGGGTCTGCCGGCGGGCGCGGTCAAGCAGGCCAAGGGCGCGGGGAACGCCGACGTCACCGTGGTGCTGGGGCAGGACTACAAGGGCTGAGCGACGCGGCGAGCTCGGCCCCCGACAACGGGGCCGAGCAGCCCCCATCACGGCGCTGACCAGGCCGAATGCCGGAACCGGCCCATGGGAGGAAAACCCCGGCGGGAGTGTCGGCGGTCCGTGAGACCCTTGAGGGGTACTTGACCGCCGATCCGGTTGCCCATGGGGGACTGCGGCGCGCGCCGCGGCTGAGCCGAGCGCCACCCGCCCCTGCCCCCGCCGGCCGGAGAAGCTGCCCCCGACCCGGAAAGCCGCTTGTGACCGCCACGGACCGTTCCATCGAGCTCATCAACGCCGCCGCCCAGGCCGCGGCCGACAAGCTCGCGCACGACATCATCGCGTACGACGTCAGTGACGTCCTCTCGATCACCGACGCCTTCCTGCTGGCGTCGGCGCCCAGCGACCGCCAGGTCAAGTCGATCGTCGACGAGATCGAGGAACGGCTCAGCAAGGAGCTCGGCGCCAAGCCGGTCCGCCGCGAGGGCGACCGCGAGGCCCGCTGGGTGCTGCTCGACTACATCGACATCGTGGTGCACGTCCAGCACAGCGAGGAGCGCGTGTTCTACGCGCTTGAGCGCCTGTGGAAGGACTGCCCCGAGATCGACCTCCCCGAGGAGGCCAAGGCCACCCGCGGCAAGGCCGCCGCGCACGCCCAGGCCACGACGGGCGAGCAGGACGGAGAGCTGCTCTGAACGGCACCAAGAGCGCCAGGGGGCGCCGCATCGTCCTGTGGCGCCACGGCCAGACGGCCTGGAATCTGGAGCGCCGCTTCCAGGGGTCCACGGACATCGAACTGACCGAGACGGGCTTCGGCCAGGCGCGGCGCGCGGCCCGGCTGCTCGCGGCCCTCAGGCCGGACGCCATCGTCGCCTCCGACCTGCAGCGGGCCGCGGCGACGGCGCGCGAGTTGGCCGCCCTGACCCGGCTCGACGTGACACATGACGCGGCCCTGCGGGAGACCTACGCGGGCTCCTGGCAGGGGCTGACCCACGACGAGATCCTCGCGCAGTACGGCGAGCAGTACACCGCGTGGAAGCGCGGTGAGCCGGTGCGGCGCGGTGGCGGCGAACTGGAGACCGAGGTCGCCGACCGGGCCGCCCCGGTCGTGCTCAACCACGCCGACAAGCTGCCCGAGAACGGCACCCTGGTCGTCGTCAGCCACGGCGGCACGATCCGGACCACCATCGGGCGGCTGCTCGGCCTGGATTCCCACCACTGGGAGGGTCTGGGCGGGCTGTCGAACTGCTGCTGGTCCGTGCTGGGCGAGGGTGCGCGCGGCTGGCGCCTGTTGGAGCACAACGCCGGCACCCTGCCGGAGCCGGTGCTCGGCGACGACGACTAGGACGCGTCCCGGCCCCGCCGGGCGGCCCCGACCGACCGGATTTCACATCTGGGCAGGTCGCAGGCTAAAGTTCTTCTTGTTCGCGGCGCCGCCGGGGGAAACCCGGGGGAGCGGAACAAGACCCGGGGCTATAGCTCAGTTGGTAGAGCGCCTGCATGGCATGCAGGAGGTCAGGAGTTCAATTCTCCTTAGCTCCACAATCCGGATGATCCCGTCTCCTCATGGAGGCGGGATCTCTGCGTTATCGGGCCCGTCCTGCAGCGTACTGCCGGGCCCGCGGCGGACGTTCGTGCGGCGCTGCGGGGGCCGGGCCGGCGTTCAGGGACGGCGGGTCCGGTACTGGCGGCGGGGGCTGGGTATATGCCGTGTATGTCGGTTCCGGCGTGGGCCTCGATTTCGCCCACAGCGCCAATCTCGCCGCCGCGTTGGGGTCGTACGCAAGGAGCGCGTGGTGGATGCGCGCGGTCCTGCGGTGACCGCCAACCGGGTCGGACTGCTGCTGGGTGCCGCGTTTTTCGGGACACTCTTCCTGAAATCGGCCGGCTCAGGCCGGGGCGGACGCGCCCTCGCGGGCACTGTGGGTGCCTGACGGGCACCGCGTCCGTCGGCCGGGCTCGCCGGGGTGGCGCGAAGACGGGCCTGACCCGGTGGGCGGTCCGTGGCAGAATCGGACGGCGCCGGCAGGGGAGGAGAGATCGCGATGCCCACGAGCATCCTCGAGAAGGTCGATGACCTGCTCGAAGTGGCCGAGGCGCGGGGTTATGACTGGCTGCCGGAATATGCGCTCCGCTTCACCTGCCCCGTTGACGGTCCCACGTTCCCCGGCAGCGGTAGCAAGGGTTCCGCTCTGCAGTGCCCTTCGTGTGGCTCGTCCCATGTCGCACAGGTGCTGGGCGACAACGGAGGAGTTTCCTTCGTTTGTACGGCCTGCGGCCACAGTTGGAGCTGATGGATGGGCGCCCACAGCAGGAAATGTGACTGGTGCGGCAGCGGCACGCCGATCGTCCGCGACATGGAACCCGTCAACACCGACTATCAGTACTGGTGCGAAGAGTGCGCCCGCGCCCTGGTCATAAAGGGCGACCCCATCGAGACCTACCGGGAACTCGACGGGGAGCCGATCTATGGGCGGCTGCTGGACGAGCACTGCACACTGAAGCGTTTCTACTCGTTCGCCACGGCCTGAGCAGAGTCGTTTCGTCCGGCTCTTTCCGCCTGATGTCTTTTCAGTTGTCGCGGGCTCCTGCCGTAACTGCGCCGGGCGCCCCGGGCGTTGTGGTGAAGGGCGGACGGCGACCTCTCAACCCCGCAGCGCGGCCGTAGGGTTCACGTCCGCGGTCGTAGGGTTCATGTCCGTGGCGTAGGGCTCATGTCCGCGCTCGTACGGTGCATGTCCGCGGGCGAACGGTTCACGTGGCGCTGCCGCCGCCGGCCGGGCCGGACCCACCGGCAGGCCCCCGCCGCCGGCCGAGCCGCCACAGCCGGGCCCCCGTCAGCGCCAGTACGGCCAGCCCCGCGATCGGATAGACGCCGGAGAGCAGCATCTGGGCGCCGTTCTGGTGCAGTTCCTCGTGGTGGTGCCAGCGGTGCGGCACCCACCACAGGGCGAACGAGCAGAACAGCAGGCCCAGCGTGGCGGTCGTCGCCCACCAGCGGCGGGCGGCCCTGCCGCTGTGGCGGAGCGCCTCGGACCCGAGCAGGATCAGCACCGGTACGGCCCACACCCAGTGGTGGGACCAGGAGATCGGGCTGACCAGGAGGGCGGTCACCGCGCAGGCGACCGCGGCCCAGGCGCGCCCCCGGCCTTCGGCCGTGGGTTCCCCCACCCCGCGCAGCAGCGACCCGGCCGCCAGCGCCAGCCCCAGGACCGCGGTCAGGCCGGCGACCACGACCCAGGCGGTGCCCGGGTCGTGGCTGTGCAGCAGCCGGGCGAGGACGCCGCGCAGCGACTGGTTCGCGGTGATCTCCACCTCACCGACCCGGTCGGCGGCGAACACGATCTCGGTCCAGAAGCGGTACGAGTCGCGCGGCAGCGCGAGCGCGGAGAGGAGAGCGGTGGCCAGGAACGTGGCGGTCGCCACAGCGGCCTGTCGCAGCCACGGGTTCCATGCGGCGCGCGCCCCCGCGCCGGAGCGGATCAGCCGCGCGGCCCGGACGGCGCCGGCCAGTGCCAGGAACACGGCGAACAGCGCCGGGGTCAGCTTGAGACCGGCCGCGATACCGATGCCGATGCCCGCGAGACGGTTGGTGTCCTTGCGGGTCAGGTCCCACAGGACCAGTACGGCGACCAGGAGGTTGATCTGGCCGTAGCGCAGCGTCGTCCAGACCGGCTCGCACCACACCAGCAGCGCGGAGAGCGCGAGGGTCGCGGCGGGCCGGGGCAGCCGCAGGGGCTGGCCGACCAGGCGCAGTGAGAGGTGCACCACGGCGACGAGCAGCAGGAGGTTGCCGGCCGTGGCCAGGGTGCGCATCGCCGGGACGCCGAGGAGGGTGAGCGGGGTGAACAGCAGCGCCGCGAAGGGCGGATAGGTGTTGGGCAGATGCGCCGAGGTCGCCACCATGTCGTAGAGGGACTCGCCGTTGCGGACGGTGAAGCCCTCGGCGCGGTAGACCATGAGGTCGATCATCGACACATGCGCGAGGCGCTGCGCGACCCAGAAGGCGGTGAAGGAGACCAGGCAGGCGAGGGCCGCTGCGGGGACCGGGTGCCGGCGGACGAGGCCCCTGCCGGGGTGGGCGCCGCCGGGTTCGGTGGACCCTTCCAGCTCCAGCGCGGTCACGGCGTTCGGCTCCCCAGGACGAATCGGGCACGGATGGCCGACAGTACCGTGCGTCGCACCGGAGGGCCCCCGGCAGAACGATTTGGCAGAAGCCGGGGAGGTCCGTGTAATGTAGGCGATGCCGCAGCGGGGAACCGGGCGGAACAAAATCTGGGGCTATAGCTCAGTTGGTAGAGCGCCTGCATGGCATGCAGGAGGTCAGGAGTTCAATTCTCCTTAGCTCCACAAGAACAGAGCAGGCCGTCCGTTATGGACGGCCTGCTCTGTCGTGCGTATACGGTGCCGGGGGTGGGGTCGTCCGTCGTGGCCTGTGGTCGTGGGGGCGGAGGGTGGTGGCCGCAGTGGTCGCCGGTGGCGGCCGCGGCGGGCCGTGGCGGTCTGTCCTGGCCGCGGTGTTGCCGTTCCGGATCAGGGCGGTTCCTGCGGGGTTGCGCTGATATTCGGTCAGCAAGTCGTCCGCTATGGCGAGTTGGCTGTTCGCTCCATGCCCATTCCTGACCAGTCCTTGCCGTTCCTTGGGCTCTTCTTGGTGATCGCATGTCCCTGACATGAACGGTTCACCGAAAGAGTGGCGAATCGCGTGAGCGTCACATCCAACGCATTCACCGCTCGTGAGGTGCTGTGCACCGGCGCCCCGGCGCAGCGCGGCACCCCGCAGCGCACCGCATCGCCACAGCAGGGGGTTACATGAGATCAAGCCGCTCCAGATCACTGCGCGCCCGCGCCGGTCTGGCCTGGGCAGCGACGCTGCCGCTGGTCGCCGGCGCGCTCGCGCTCGGCGCGCCCGCCGCCGACGCCGCGGGCC
>NZ_QUAC01000376.1 GCF_003389455.1 Streptomyces inhibens
CACCCAGGCGTGCCCCCGGCGCGACCGGCTTCCCGGCCGGCCCCGCGCGGCGCCGCCCGGGCGGTCGGGCTTCCGTGTTCCCTGCCGTAGCTCTGTACCGAAGGAAGTCCTGCTCCCATGCGTCTCTCTGCCCATGCACCGGTCTCTGCCCATACGCCGGCCCATATCGCCATGATCGGCGCGCCCATGGTCAGCCATGTGCTGCCCAGCCTGGAGATCATCCGTGAGCTGGTGGCCCGCGGCCATCGCGTCACCTACGCCAACACCGACCACGCCGCCGCGCTGATCGCCTCCACCGGCGCCGAGTTCGTCCGTTACACCTCCACCCTGCCGGTCGCCGACAACAACTGGCCGCAGGACCCGATCGCCGCCTCCTCCCTCTTCCTCGACGACGCGATCGACGTATTGCCGCAGTTGCACGCCGCGTACGACGACGACCCCGCCGACCTCTACCTCTACGACATCGCCGCCTATGCGGCCCGCGCGCTGGCCGAGGCGCAGCGCCGCGACCTCGTCCAGCTGTCACCGACCTTTGTGGGCTGGGAGGGCGCCCAGGAGGAGATCGGCGCGCTGTTGGCCGGGCTGCCGGGGGCCGATGTCTATCGGGAGCGGTTCGCCGCCTGGCTGGCGCGGTGCGGTGCGCTCACCACGGACGTCGACGAGTTCTCCGGCCGGCCGCGCCGGGCGCTGGCGATGATCCCGCGGGCCATGCAGCCGCATGCGGACCGGGTCGACACGGACGCGGTGACCTTTGTCGGGCCGTGCCCGGGCGACCGTGCGGAGCAGGGCGGCTGGAAGCGGCCGGCCGGCGCCGAGAAGGTGCTGCTGGTGTCGCTGGGCTCGGCGTACACCCGGCAGCCGGAGTTCTACCGGCAGTGTGTGGCCGCGTTCGGGGAGCTGCCCGGGTGGCATGTGGTGCTGCAGATCGGCAAGTACACCGATCCGGCGGAGCTGGGTGCCAGGCTTCCGGCGAACATCGAAGTGCGGTCCTGGGTACCGCAGTTGGCCATCCTGGAGCAGGCGGACGCGTTTGTGACGCATGCCGGGATGGGCAGCAGCGGTGAGGGGCTGTACGCCGGTGTGCCGATGATCGCCGTGCCGCAGGGCGCCGAGCAGTTCGTCAACGCCGACCAGCTGGTCGAGCTGGGTGTCGCCCGCCGTATCGACACTGCTGATGCCACGGCAGAGGCATTGCGTACGGCGCTGACGCAGCTCACGACCGATCCCCGGGTGGCCGCGCGCTCGGCCGAGCTGCGGGCCGAGGCCTGTGCCGAGGGGGGCGCCCGCCGGGCTGCCGATCTGATCGAGGAGCGGCTGGGCCGGAAGTGAGGAGCGGGCCGGCCCGGGTGCATCCCGGGCCGGCCCCTCACCCCCGCCCCAGCACCACCGTTCCCGAGGAGCAGAACCAGCCGCCCGTGCCGGAGGCGACCGCGAGCTGGGGCAGTCCGCCGTCGGGCTTGCGGACCTGGCGGTCCGGGCCGGCCTCGCCGCGGAGCTGGCGTACCGCCTCCACCAGCAGGAACAGGCCGCGCATGCCGGGATGGCAGGCGGCCAGACCGCCGCCGTCGGTGTTGACCGGCAGCTCACCGTCGCGCAGCAGCCGCCCCTTCCCGACGAATGCGCCGCCCTCGCCCTTGGCGCAGAAGCCCAGGTCCTCCAGCGTCACCAGGGTCATATAGGTGAAGGCGTCGTAGAGCTCGGCGAGGTCGATCTCGGCGGGCCGGACACCGGCGCGTTCGAAGGCCAGTCGGCCGGAGACCGCCGCGGGGGAGACGGTGAAGTCGTCCCATTCGGACATGGTGGTGTGCGAGACCGCGGTGCCGGAACCGAGCACCCATACGGGCGGTTTGGCGAGATCGGGGACGTAGTCCTCGGCGACGAGCAGGACCGCGCAGCCGCCGTCGGAGCGGATGCAGCAGTGCAGTTTGGTGAACGGGTCGGCGATCATCGGGCCGGCGAGGACCTCGTCGACGGTGATCGGGTCGCGGTACAGGGCGTCCGGGTTGGCCGCCGCGTTGGCCCGTGCCTGGACCGCTATCTGGGCCAACTGCTCCAGTGTGGTGCCGTATTGGTGCATATGGCGGCGGGCGGCCATGGCGTATTTGGCGATCAGGGTATGCCCGTAGGGGGCCTCGAACTGGAGCGGTCCGCGGGCGCCGAAGGAGAGGTTGGAGGTGCGGCGCCCGGCCTTGATGTCGGCGCGGGCGGTGGAGCCGTAGACCAGGAGGACGGCCTTGGCGTGGCCGGCGGCGATCGCGTCGGCGGCGTGCGCGGCCATCACCTCCCAGGTGGCGCCGCCGACCGAGGTCGAGTCGACCCAGGTGGGGCGCAGCCCCAGATATTCGGCGACCTCGACGGGCGCGAGGGTGCCCAGCCCGGCCGAGGCGAAGCCGTCGATCACCGAACGGTCCAGCCCGCTGTCGGCGAGCGCCCGGCGGGCGGCCTGGGCGTGCAGGGCGTACGGGGTGGCCTCGTCCACGCGTCCGCAGTCGGACAGGGCAACTCCGGCGACGGCGACCTTGCGCTTCCCGTAAGGGGTCCCTGAAGTCATGAATCTGACGGTACATCAGATCAGTTGGGGTGGGCAGGGCATGGAGCGCGGCTGCTGCCCGGCCCTCCGTGGGCACGTCGCCCGATGCGGGCGCGAGGGGCCCGGACCGCGATCCGCCGGGCGGCGGGGTCCGGCAGCGATGTTGTTCAAGGAAGGCGGCGTAAAACGATTATCGGAGAATCGGAGTTACGGAGAGGGCTTTAAAGGATTTCAGGCGGAGGGTATTCTCACATCGCTGTGTGCATTTCTCCGTCCGGTCCGAGACCGGACGCCTGCTCGCTGTCAGCCCATACGGCGGAGCAGACATTTCCGTGTGCGGGACAAGGTCGTCCCGTCGACCTTAGGGAGTGTCATGTTCGCCTATACCTCGCAACCGCCGGCGCCTGCCGGGGTGCGCGACTCCGAATTACTCGCCGCATTCGCGGCAGGGACCGTCATTCCCGTGGGTAACACACCCGGGTCAATTGTCCTTACACCCGACGCGGCCCACGCTTATGTGGGCAACCGGGGCTCGGACACGGTGAGTGTGATCGACACCGCCACCGACACCGTCACGGACACCATCCCCACAGGGGCCGGTCTCGGGGGCGTGGCGATCAGTCCGGACGGCACCCGCGTGTATGCGACCGCCGCCGGCGACGGTCTGGTCAACGTGATCGACACCGCCACGAACACCATCGTCACGGACATCCCCGTAGGGGCGGGAGCGACGCTGGTGGCGTTCACCCCGGACGGCACCCGTGCCTACGTGACGCTGCAGACCACGAACCTGGTGAGTGTGGTCGACACCGCCACCAACACCGTCACCGGCACCGTGACCGTCGGGACCGGGCCGACCGGCGTGGTCGTCACCCCGGACGGGACCCGCGCCTATGTGGCGAGCTTCTCGGGTTCCGTCAGCGCGATCGACACCGCCACGAACACCGTCATCGCCACGATCGTCGCCGGCGACGTCCCCATCCTGCTGGCGGTCAGCTCCGACGGGGCCCGGGTCTACGTCACGAACGCCGGCAGCTCCTCGGTGAGTGTGATCGACACCGCCACCAACACCGTCACCGACACCATCGGCGTCAGCGCCATGCCGCGCTTCCTGGCGCTGAGCCCCGACGGCTCCCATCTGTACGTGGCGAATTCCGGACCGGACACGGTGGGTGTGATCGACACCGCCACCCGCACCGTCGTCGAGAACATCGGCGTGGGAGACGGCCCCCTCGGCATCGCCGTCTTCCCCGACGGGACACGCGCCTATGTGAGCGACTCCAACGCCGGCACCGTCGAAGTCATGGCGACGACCGTGATCCCCGACCAGGGGCCCACGGCAGGCGGAACCACCGTGACGCTGACCGGTCACCACCTGGCCAACGCCACCGCCGCGCACTTCGGCACCGCCCAGGCCGTCATCACCGCCAACACGGCGACCTCGGTGACCGTCACCGCCCCCGCCGGCTCCGGTGCCGTCCCCGTGACGGTCACCACCCCAGGCGGCACCGGCACCCTCGGATCCTTCTTCTACGTGCCGGCGCCCGCCCTCACCGGCATCAGCCCCGCCGCGGGCCCCGTCTCGGGCAGCGACCAGGCGATCGTCATCACCGGCCACAACCTCGCCGGAGCGATCGACGTGTTCTTCGGCACCACCCGGGCCGTCATCCAAAGCGTCTCCGACACCCAGATCACCGTCAGGGCCGGCGGTGCCCCGGCGCCGGGTGGCGTCGCCGTCACCGTGATCACCAGCGGCGGGAGCGCCGACGGCCTGACCTACACCTACGTCGGCCAGTCCACTGTCACCAACGTCAGCCCCGGTACGGGACCGACCTCCGGCGGCACCGGGGTGACGATCACCGGCACCGGCCTGAGCCACACCGAACAGGTCACCTTCCACGGCGTTCCGGCGCCCTTCGCGGTCATCTCCGATACCACCGTGACCGCCTCGTCCCCGCCCAGCGCCACCGAAGGCACCTTCGACGTCACCGTCACCGGCCCCGGCGGCACCTCATCGGGAGCGTTCACCTACGTCTCCGGACCCGGCATCTGACCCACCCGGGCACAGCGGCCGGGCGGATCCGGCATGCACGACCGGCGCCGGAGCATGTGAGAACCCGGCCGCCGGAACGCCGGCTCGATGGCCGGGCGGGATGCGCGGGGCCGTACCAGCCACGCGATATCGCTCCGGGAATCAGTGCATCTCATGGCAAATAGCCAGTGCATTTCCCTTCCAGTCCCACAGGAGAAAACCGTGCGTCACTTCAAGCATGTCGGTCTGAGCGCGGCCACCGGATTGGCGGCCCTCCTTTTCTGCTCTCACCCGGCGTCGGCCGCCACCGGTTCCGGCGGCGATTCCTACCCTCCGAGAGAGGAAGTCTTCCAGCTGGTCGCGAAGCAGACGCAAAGCGCTTTCGTCGATGTGGACGGGTCGACCGGGCCCAGCCAGGGAGACGAATTCGTCATCACCGGGAATCTCTTCCGCGCCAGCGTCGCCGTCGGCACCTACAGCGAGATCTGCACGCTGACCCGCACCGCCCCCATGGACGAGTTCGACCTCCAGTGCGCGGGCGACCTCGCCCTTCCTCTGGGGCAGCTCACGGTGGAAGGCCGGTTCACCGTCACAGCTGCCGGGCCCGGCAACATCGACCTCGCGATCACCGGAGGCACCGGGCGCTACCGCACAGCCCAGGGCTTCGTCCACGCCGACAACGTCAGTAGCACGGAAACGACGATCACCGTCCATCTCGTCCGCTGACCGGGCAGAAGGCACCCAGGGCGGCCCCACGCATCGTGGGGCCGCCCGTCCGGCCTCGCAGCCGCGATCGACGCCGTTCCTCCGCGAACGCGGCCCGGACTTTACGAACACTCCCTAGGAAAGTGCACCGCCCGTCCCTACTATGACGGCCCGTCAGATCGGAAGCGGGGGGCCCGTCGAACCGGACGGGCGTTGTCGCACGGCCGGGAGGAGCCCGCCGATGGATGCCGCGTTCACCGAGGAGCAGCACGAGATCCGCCGTACCCTGCGCGAACTGCTGCACAAACGCTGCGGTCCGGACGAGGTCAAGGCGGCCGTACGCACCCCACCGGGCTACGACGAACAGCTCTGGCGGCAGCTCGCCGCCCAGCTCGGACTGCCGGGCCTGGCGCTGCCCGCCGCCTACGGCGGGGCGGACTGCGGGCCCACCGAACTCGCCCTGGCCTGTGAGGAGACCGGCCGCGCCGTGCTTCCCTCGCCGCTGATCGCCACCGCCGCGCTGGCCGCCCCGCTGATTCTCGCGCTGGGCAGCGAGCGGCAGCGCGCCGAGCTGCTGCCGGCCATCGCCGCCGGGGAGCTGACCGCGACGCCCGTCGTACCGGCCGGCCGGCTGTCCACCGCACTCGCGCTGACCGGGCCGAACGACGGCGACTGGGCGGGCGGCGGCCGGGCCGGCGGCATCCAGGCGCGCGCCCAGGGCACCGGCTGGCGGCTGTACGGGGAGGCCGGGCAGGTGCTGAACGGGCACACTGCCGATGTGCTGGTGGTGGCCGCGCACACCGGTGGATTCGCGCGCAGCCGCACCCTGCTCTTCCTCGTACGGGCGAACGGGCGGGGGCCTGGGCGCGGCGAGGGGGCGGGCGGCGCCCCCGGGCTGCTGCGGGTCCGGCAGACCGCGCTGGACGAGACCCGGCCGCAGGCGCGGCTCGAACTGCGCGATGTGGAAGCGGAGTTGCTGGGGGAGGGGCGGTGCGACGGGGCGGCGGTGGCCCGGGCGCTCGCCGCGACCGGAGCGACGGCGGCCGCCGCGCTGGCCGCCGAGG
>NZ_QUAC01000379.1 GCF_003389455.1 Streptomyces inhibens
CGCCCGCGCCGCGCTGCCCGGGTGGGCCGCCACCGCCCCGGCCGAGCGCGCCGCCCGGCTGTCCGCGCTGCGCGACCAGCTCGCCGCCCGTACGGAGGAGATCGCCCGGACCATCACCGCCGAGCTGGGCGCCACGCTCGGTTTCAGCCGGCGGGTGCAGGCCGCGCTGCCGGTCGTGGTCACCGGCTCGTACGCCGAACTGGCCGCCTCCTACTCCTTCGAGGAGCGCATCGGCAACTCCACCGTCTACCACGAGCCGGTCGGCGTGGTCTCCGCGATCACGCCCTGGAACTACCCGCTGCACCAGGTCGTCAACAAGATCGCTCCGGCGCTCGCCGCGGGCTGCACCGTCGTCCTCAAGCCCGCCGAGGACACCCCGCTCACCGCCCAGCTCTTCGCCGAGTGCGTGGACGCGGCGGGCGTACCGGCCGGTGTCTTCAACCTCGTCACCGGGCTCGGCCACGTCGCGGGCCAGGCGTTGGCCGAGCACCCGGACGTGGACCTGGTGTCCTTCACCGGATCGACCGCGGTCGGCAGGCAGATCGGCGCGATTGCCGGCGGTGGCGTCAAGCGGGTCGCCCTCGAACTCGGCGGCAAGTCCGCCAACGTCATCCTTCCGGGCGCCGATCTGGCCAAGGCGGTGCAGGTCAACGTCGCCGATGTGATGCGCAACTCCGGCCAGTCCTGCAACGCCCTGACCCGGATGCTGGTGCACCGCGACCAGTACGAGGAAGCGGTGGCGCTGGCAGCGGAGGCCGTGGGCGGCTACCTCGTGGGCGACCCGCAGGACGACGAGAGCCGGCTGGGCCCGGTCGTCAACGCCAAGCAGCGCGACCGGGTGCGCGGCTACATCGAGCGCGGTGTGCAGGAGGGCGCACGCCTGGTGGCGGGCGGACCGGACGCGCCCGAGGGCCGGGAGCGGGGCTACTACGTACGCCCCACCGTCTTCGCCGACGTCACGACGGACATGACGATCGCGCAGGAGGAGATCTTCGGCCCGGTCGTGTCGATCCTGAAGTACGAGAGCGAGGAGGAGGCGCTGCGCATCGCCAACGACTCCGCCTACGGGCTGGGCGGGGCGGTGTGGGCGGGCGACCAGGAGACGGCGGTCGCCTTCGCCCGGCGCCTGGACACCGGGCAGGTGGACATCAACGGCGGCCGTTTCAACCCCCTCGCCCCGTTCGGCGGTTACAAGCAGTCCGGCGTCGGCCGGGAACTGGGCCCGCACGGACTGGCCGAGTACCTCCAGACCAAGTCGCTCCAGTTCTGACCGGGCCGCACGGCGGGGGCGGATGCCGCCTCCCGGCCGTGCGGCACCACCCTGTCCCGCTGTCCCGCGCACGAGGAGACCTTGTGGTCCGCGCCGCCGTACTGCCCGCTGTCAACGCCCCGCTCCGGGTCGCCGAGATCGACCTGCCCGCGCCCGGCCCCGGCCAGGTCCGTATCCGGCTCGCCGCCGCCGGCGTCTGCCACTCCGACCTGTCGCTGTCCAACGGCACCCTGCGCCAGCCCGCCCCGGCCGTCCTCGGGCACGAGGGCGCGGGCACCGTCACCGCGGTCGGACCCGATGTGACGACGGTGGCCCCCGGCGACCAGGTCGTCCTCAACTGGGCGCCGTCCTGCGGCGACTGCCACTTCTGCGGGCTGGCCGAGCCCTGGCTGTGCGCCCGTTCCGGCCTCGCGGCGAATGCGCCGTACGCCACGCTCGCCGCCGACGGCAGTGCGCTCTACCCGGGCCTGGGCACCGCCGCGTTCGCCGAGGAGACCGTGGTGCCCGCGCATGCCGCGCTGCCGCTGCCGGCCGGGGTGCCGCTCGCCGACGCCGCGCTGCTCGGCTGTGCGGTGCTCACCGGCTGGGGCGCCGTGCACCACAGCGCCCAGGTGCGGGCGGGGGAGTCGGTCGCCGTCTTCGGCGTCGGCGGCGTCGGCCTCGCCACGGTGCAGGCGGCGCGGATCGCGGGCGCGGGCACGATCGTCGCGGTCGATGTCTCGTCGGAGAAGGAGGAGCTGGCCCGTGCGGCGGGCGCCACCGAGTTCGTGCTGTCCGCTGAGGACACCGCCAAGCGGATCCGCAAGCTCACCGGGGGCGTGGGCGCCGATGTCGCCGTGGAGTGCGTGGGGCGCGCCGACACGATCCGTACGGCCTGGTCGGCCACCCGGCGCGGCGGCCGTACGACGGTCGTCGGGATCGGCGGCCAGGACCAGCAGGTGACCTTCTCCGCCCTGGAGATCTTCTACTTCGGCCGGACGCTCGCCGGCTGTGTCTACGGCAACAGCGACCCGGCGCGCGACCTCCCGGTCATCGCCGAACACATCCGCTCCGGTGCGCTCGACCTCTCCGCACTGGTCACCGAGCGCATCGGCCTGGAGGGCATCCCGGCCGCGTTCGACGCCATGCTGGCGGGCAAGGGCGGCCGGGCGCTGGTCGTCTTCTGAGGCAACGGGGGAGGCCCCGGCGGAGCGGCCGGCGGTAGGGGAGGGTCAGCGGCCGTCCGGCGGTACGAGTTCCGGGTGGTGCAGCGCCAGGCCGTCCACCAGGGCCCGCAGACCGGCCTCGAACGCGCCCTCGTCCACCTGGCGCTGATGCTCCGCCAGGAGGTGCGCCTGACCCAGGTGCGGATAGTCGGCCGGGTCGTAGGCGCTGGGGTCGTCCACGAAGCCGCGGGCGAAGGAGCCCAGGGCGGAGCCCGCCACGAAGTAGCGGACCATCGCACAGACCTTGGTGGCCTGTGCGGGCGGCCAGCCCGCCTCGACCATGCCGCCGAACGCCGCGTCCGCCATCTTCAGCCCGGCCGGCCGGCGGCCGGGGCCCTGGGCGAGGAACGGCACGATATGCGGATGCGCGGCGAGCGCGGCGCGGTAGGAGCGGGCCCAGTCGAGCAGCCCGGCGCGCCAGTCGGTGCCGGTCTCGAACGTCGATACATCGACCTTGGCGATGACGGTGTCGGCGACCGCGTCGAGGATCTCGTCCTTGGTCGTGAAGTGGTTGTAGAGGGACGGCCCGCTCACGCCCAGCTCCGCCGCCAGCCGCCGGGTGGAGAGCGCCGGCAGCCCCTCGGAGTCGATCAGCTGAAGCGCCGTGGAGACGATGCGCTCGCGGCTCAGCAGGGGCTTGCGGGGTCGGGCCATGACGCACATAGTAGAGCTGCCCAGCAAAAACTAGCAGTGCTAATTAACGTCCCGGTCAACCGTTCTCGTCCACAAGGGGCCCGAGATGAACCTGGAGCTCAGCGCGGAGCAGACCGCGGTGCGGCAGCTCGCCAAGGACTTCGTCGACCGCGAGATCACCCCGTATGCCGCGGCCTGGGACCGCGCGGAGCAGGTCGACCGCGGCATTGTGAAGAAGCTCGGCGACCTCGGCTTCCTCGGGCTCACCGTCCCCGAGGAGTACGGCGGTTCCGGCGGCGACCATCTCTCCTACGTCCTGGTCACCGAGGAACTGGGCCGCGGCGACTCCTCGGTGCGCGGCATCGTCTCGGTCTCGCTCGGACTGGTGGCCAAGACCCTCGCCTCCTGGGGCGACGACCGGCAGAAGCGGGAGTGGCTGCCGCGACTCACCTCCGGCGAGGCGGTCGGCTGCTTCGGCCTCACCGAGCCGGGCACCGGCTCCGACGCGGGCAACCTGACCACCCGGGCGGTCCGGGACGATGGGGGTACCTCCCGGGGAACCTACGTCATCGACGGCGCCAAGACGTTCATCACCAACGGAACCTGGGCCGATGTCGTGCTGCTCTTCGCCCGCACCGGCGACGCCCCCGGCCACAAGGGCATCAGCGCCTTCCTCGTACCGACCGACACCCCGGGTCTGCAACGCCGGGAGATCCACGGGAAGCTGGGGCTGCGCGGCCAGGCCACCGCGGAGCTGGTCCTGGACGGCGTACGGGTTCCCGCCGCCGCCATGCTGGGACCCGAGGGCAAGGGCTTCTCAGTGGCGATGTCCGCGCTGGCCAAGGGTCGGATGTCGGTCGCGGCGGGCTGTGTGGGCATCGCCCAGGCCGCCCTGGACGCCGCGGTCGACTATGCCGGGCAGCGCGAGCAGTTCGGCAAGCCGATCGCCCGACACCAGCTGGTGCAGGAGCTGATCAGCGATATCGCCGTGGATGTGGACGCCGCGCGCCTGCTGACCTGGCGGGTCGCCGATCTGATCGAGCGCGGCGAGCCGTTCGTCACCGCGGCGTCCCAGGCCAAACTCTTCGCCTCCGAGGCCGCGGTGCGCGCCGCCAACAACGCCCTCCAGGTCTTCGGCGGCTACGGCTACATCGACGAGTACCCGGTCGGCAAGCTGCTGCGGGACGCCCGGGTGATGACCCTGTACGAGGGCACCAGCCAGATACAGAAGCTGGTCATCGGCCGCGCGCTGACCGGCGTCTCCGCCTTCTGACGCACGGGTCCGGGCCCCTCCGCCGGTACTCCACCGGGCCTAAGCGCTTGCTCAGCGGCGCGGTATGGTGTTCGATCCGTCAGAGGAACGTCCCTGGCGGGTCGAGGAGCGGGGTGCGCGATGGGTGCGGCGGCGGAGCAGGCTGCGGAGGAGCGCGAGGAGTGGGGCGGGGTGACCCCGGACGCCGCGCGGCGGCTGGTCAGCGCCGCCGTCGAGGCGTTCGCCGAGCGCGGCTACCACGCCACCACCACCCGTGACATCGCCGGCCGGGCCGGTATGAGCCCGGCCGCCCTCTACATCCACTACAAGACCAAGGAAGAGCTGCTCTACCGCATCAGCGGCATCGGCCACGAAAAGGCGCTGCGCATCATGGGCGCCGCCGCCGAGGCCGAGGGCAGCGCCGGCGAGCGGCTCCGCGACGCCGTACGCACCTTCGCCCGCTGGCACGCCGAGCACCACACCACCGCCCGGGTCATCCAGTACGAACTCCAGGCGCTGAGCCCGGAGCACTACACCGAGATCGCCGATCTGCGCCGCAGGACCGACCGGCTGCTGCGGCAGATCATCCAGGACGGCGCGGACAGCGGGGAGTTCCGGGCCGACGACGTGCCGGGCACCACCCTCGCGGTGCTGTCGCTGTGCGTGGACGTCGCCCGCTGGTTCTCGTCGGACGGCCCGCGCACGCCCGACGAGGTCGGCGCGCTCTACGCCGACCTCGTCCTGCGCATGGTGGGCGCCCCGGCGGGCGGGCCCGGCGGGGCGGCTACAGGTAAAAGCGGCTGACCGTCTCCGCGACACACACCGGCTTGTCGCCGCCCTCGCGCTCGATGGTCACGACCGTGGCGAGCTGCACACCGCCGGACACCTCGGTCACCTCGGCGATCCTGGCGGTGGCGCGCACCCGCGAGCCGACCGGGACGGTGGCGGGGAAACGCACCTTGTTGGTGCCGTAGTTGATCCCCATCTTCACGTTGTCCACCCGCATCAGCTGCGGTACGAGGGCGGGCAGCAGCGACAGCGTCAGATAGCCGTGCGCGATGGTGGTGCCGAAGGGGCCGGCCGCGGCCTTCTCCTGGTCCACATGGATCCACTGGTGATCGCCGGTGGCGTCCGCGAACAGATCGATCCGCTTCTGGTCGATCTCCAGCCAGTCGCTGGTGCCGAGCTCCTCGCCGACCGCGGCCCGCAGTTCGTCGAGCGATCCAAACACTCGGGGCTCTGCCATCTCCGTCTGCCTCCTTGGGATCCGTCTGCCGCCGTCGTAGACCGGCCGGCGCTTACTAAGCGCTTGCTCAGCATGCGGAGTGCGGGTACCCGCTGTCAACGCTCCGGCCCTCTCTGGCGGCCGGGGCCTGCCCTGCGGATCAGGGGCGGACAGGCCCTAGGGTTGAACCGTGCCCCAGCTTCCGTACAAGGTCCATGAACTCTCCGTCGGCCAGCTCTCCGCGCGTAGCGGTGCCGCGGTCTCCGCGCTGCACTTCTACGAGTCCAAGGGACTGATCAGCAGCACCCGCACGGCGGGCAACCAGCGGCGCTACAGCCGTGACGCGCTGCGCCGGGTCGCGTTCGTACGGGCCGCGCAGCGGGTCGGGATCCCGCTGGCGGTGATCCGTGACGCGCTCGCGGAGCTGCCCGACGAGCGCACCCCCAACCGTGCCGACTGGGCCCGGCTCTCCGAGGTCTGGCGCTCCGAGCTGGACGAGCGGATCAGCCAACTCGTCGAACTGCGCGACCGGTTGACCGACTGCATCGGCTGTGGCTGCCTCTCGCTGGAGAGGTGCGCGCTGTCCAACCCGTACGACAACCTCGGTGAACAGGGGCCCGGCGCACGGCGGCTGCGGGTCGACCGCAGCGTCAAGGACCCGGAGGGCGCGCGGGAGCGGGCCGGCGGCGAGCAGCGGCGCACACCGGACGGCAGCGGCGAGCAGGACGCGCCCGACGGGCAGGGGTGCTGCACGGACGGCCCATGAGCGCGGCGCGCGCC
>NZ_QUAC01000377.1 GCF_003389455.1 Streptomyces inhibens
GGGCGTATCGACGCCCGGCCGGCCGCGCCGGATGGCAATGCCGCCGTAAAGCGACAGGAACGTCCGGCCTATTGATGGTGACGTGGCGGGGCGATCCGTACAAGGATGGTCCGCATGTCCAACACCACCACTCCCGCGGGCGATCCGCTGCCCCGCCAGGTCGCCGACGCCTATGTCGACGCCCTCGTCGACCTGGACCCGATCACCGGCACCTACCTCGGTATCCCCGAGAGCTCCGGCAAGCTCCCCGACTTCTCACCGACGGGCCAGGAAGCGGTGGCCCAGCTCGCCCGTACGACGCTGGAGAAGCTCACCGAGGCCGAGGCCCGGCCGGGCGCGGACAGCCCCGCCGAGCAGATCTGCGCGCGGCTGCTGCGCGAGCGCCTGACCGCCGAGCTGGCGGTGCACGAGGCGGGCGAGGGCCTGCGCACGGTCAGCAACCTCAGCTCGCCGCTGCACCACGTCCGTGAGGTCTTCACGCTCACCCCCGCCGAAACCGACGAGGACTGGGCGGCGATCGCCCAGCGACTGCGGGCCGTGCCCGCCGCGCTGGAGGGCTACCGCGCCGCGCTCGACGCCGGCCGCAAGCGCGACCTGCCCGCCGGCCCGCTCCAGGTCACCACCGTCATCGGCCAGTTGGACGAGTGGATCGGCACGGACCGCAGCTGGTTCGCCGAGTTCACCGACCCGGGACCGGACGCGCTGCGTGCCGAGCTGACCGAGGCCGCCGAGGTGGCGACCGGCGCCCTGGTGGAGCTGCGCGACTGGTTCCGGGACAGCTACGCCCCGTCCATCGCGGGCGCCCCGGACGTGGTCGGCCGGGAGCGCTACGCCCGGCTCTCCCGCTACTACAACGGCGCCGACCTCGACGCGGACGAGGCGTACGCGTACGGCTGGTCCGAGTTCCACCGGCTGCTGGCCGAGATGGAGACCGAGGCCGAGAAGGTCCTGCCCGCCGCGAAGACGCCATGGGAGGCGCTGGCCTGGTGCGACGAGCACGGCGAGGCGGTCGAGGGCGTCGAGGAGACCCGCCAGTGGCTCCAGTCGCTCATGGACGAGGCCATGGACTCGCTGGACGGCACACACTTCGAACTGGCCGAGCGGGTGCGGCGGGTGGAGTCGCGGATCGCCCCGCCCGGCAGCGCCGCCGCCCCGTACTACACCCAGCCGTCGCTGGACTTCTCCCGTCCCGGGCGTACGTGGCTGCCGACGATGGGCGAGACCCGCTTCCCGGCGTACGACCTGGTCTCCACCTGGTACCACGAGGGGGTGCCCGGACATCACCTCCAGCTGGCGCAGTGGGTCCATGTCGCGGACCGGCTCTCGCGGTACCAGACGACGGTGGGCATCGTCTCCGCCAACGCCGAGGGCTGGGCGCTGTACGCCGAGCGCCTCATGGACGAGCTGGGCTTCCTGACCAACGCCGAACGGCGGCTGGGCTATCTGGACGCCCAGATGATGCGGGCGATCCGGGTCATCATCGACATCGGGATGCATCTGGAGCTGGAGATCCCGGCGGACTCCCCGTTCCACCCGGGCGAGCGCTGGACGCCGCAGCTGGCGCACGCATTCCTCGCGAGCCACTGCAGCCGCCCGGCCGACTTCGTCGAGAGCGAGATCATCCGCTATCAGGGCATGGCGGGCCAGGCGATCGGCTACAAGCTCGGTGAGCGGGTCTGGCTCCAGGGACGGGAAGCGGCCCGCGCCCGGCACGGCGCGGACTTCGACCTCAAGGCCTGGCACATGGCGGCGCTGTCGCAGGGCTCGCTGGGCCTGGACGATCTGCTGAGCGAGCTGTCGGTGCTCTGACCACGGCTCCTGGGTGCGGCGGCCGGCCAGTGCATACGGTGTTGTGGCCGGCCGCCGCCGTCCGTAGGGTCCGTTGACATGACAGTGGATCTCGCGACGAACCGGCCGCTCTTCCTGCTCCCCGGCGACCCGCTGCGGCCCCGGCGTGGGGGCACCTCCCGGCATCAACTGGGGGAAGATCCGCACTTCGCGGCCGAGGCCGCCGCCGCCCATGCGGCCGGTGCGGCGACCGCGGTGCTCGACCACGAGGCGCTGCTGGCCGGGGACGCCGAACGGGCGGTGTCCCGGGTGCCGCGCGAGGCCGGACCGGTCTGGTACCGCGGCTGGATGCTGCCCGCCGGCCGCTATGCCGAGCTGGCCGCGGCGCTCGCGGCGCGCGGCTGCCGGCTGCTGACCTCCCCCACCGCGTACCGCACCGCGCATGAACTCCCCGGCTGGTACGAGACGTTCCGGGCGCTCACCCCGCAGAGCGGCTGGCTCCCGTGTGCGCCCGGACGGCCTCCGGAGCCGGCCGCGCTGGCCCGGCTCGCCGCTCCGTTCGGTGACCGCCCGCTCGTCGTCAAGGACTGGGTCAAGTCCCGTAAGCACGAATGGGAAGAGGCGGCCTACGTCCCGGACGCGGCCGACACCGCGCGGCTGGCCTCGGTCGTCGGCCGCTTCCTCGCTCTCCAGGAGGAGTTCTTGACCGGGGGCGTGGTGCTGCGCGCCTTCGAGCACTTCGCCGCGGTGGGTGAGGCGCGGGTGTGGTGGGTGGACGGCGAGCCGGCGCTGATCGGCCCGCATCCCGACACGCCGGGGCTGCGCCCCGCCCCCGATCTCACGCATGTGGCGCCGGTCGTAAGGGAGTTGGGCCTGCGCTTCGTCACCACGGATCTGGCGCTGCGCGAGGACGGCGTCTGGCGGGTGGTGGAGGTCGGCGACGGTCAGGTCAGCGGTCTGCCCGTGGGGGCGGACCACCGGCCACTGTTCGAGGCGCTGGTCACCGCGGGCGCCGGGTACCCGCTGACGCTCACGGCCGGCCGGGTGTCGCTGCGCGCCCTGCTGCCGACCGCGGCGGCCCGGGTCGCGGACGGCGAGCCCGCCGGTTTCGACTGGATCGACGGCGCGCCTCCCGAGACGACGCAGGGCGGCGCGAGTATCGCCGTACGGGCCGCCGCGGCCGGCAGCTACCGTCCCGGCTGGGGTGTCTTCGTCCTCACCGACGCTGCGGCCGGCACGGCGCTCGGCAGCATCGGCTTCCACGGCCCGCCGGACGACACGGGCTTCGTGGAGATCGGCTACGACCTCTCCCCGTCGGCGCGCGGCGCCGGCTGGGCCACCGAAGCCGCCCGGCTGCTCGCCGGCTGGGCGGCCGCCCACCCCGAGGTACGGACGGTGTGCGCGCTGACCGAGCCGGAGAACGTACCGTCGCAGCGCGTCCTGGAACGCGCCGGCTTCCGGTTCGTCGGGGAGCGCGAGGGCCTGCGCGCCTACGAGGTCGAAGGGGCCGCCGACGCTCCCCCTGTGGCGGTCAACGTCTGAAGCCGCCCTCGGAGTTGATGGCCTCACCGGTGATCCAGGCCGCCTCGTCGGTCGCCGGCCAGGCGATCAGCCGGGCCCGGTCGTCGGGCGCGCCCCACTGCCCGCCGGGGAAGCACCGGGCGACCCGCCCGCGCAGCTCACCGACCGCGTAACCGCTGTCCACCGGGCCGGGGTTGACGGCGTTGACCGTCACTCCGAGGCCGGCCAGGGCGCCGGCGAGGGTACGGGTCGCCGAGGCCAGTGCCCCCTTGGCGGGACCGTAGGCGACCTCTTCCGGCATGCCGCCGCCCAGGTCCTGGCCGGAGGTCAGCATCACGTTCCGGCCGCCCGGCAGCCCCTCGACGCGCCGGCGGGCGCAGGCCTGCACGAGGAGGATTCCGCGGGGCGCCATCCCGCAGCACGGGGCCGGGCGGGCCCGGGGTGCCCTCAGCAGCCGCAGTCCTCGGCCCCGATGGGCGCCGTCAGCGGGTCGGCCGGGCGGCGCTCCGGGCCCTGCCAGGTCTGCACCTCGTAGCCCTCCCGGATCCAGTACTCGATGCCGCCGAGCATCTCCTTGACCCGGTAGCCGAGCCGGGCCAGCGCGAGGGCGGCGCGGGTGGCACCGTCGCAACCGGGCCCCCAGCAGTACACGACCACCGGGACCGCCGGGTCCAGCAGCTCCCCCGCGTCGTGCGGGATACGGGCGGTGGGCAGATGGACGGCGCCGGGGACATGGCCCTGGTCCCAGGCCTCGGTGCTGCGGGAGTCGACGACGACGAAGTCGGCGGCGCCGGCCGCGAGCGCGGTGTGCACATCGGCGACGTCGGTGTGGAAGGCGAGGCGGGCGGCGAAGTACGCGGCGGCGTCGGCGGGCGCGGCGGGCGGGGTGGCCAGGACGGCGCTGGTGGCGGGGCCGGCGGCGGTCTGCGGCGTCTGTGTGATCATGATCGATAATTTACGGTTGGCCGATCGGCCCGAGAAGTGATGATCACCGGCAAAACCCTTGATCTGCCGGTGTTTCCACTGCTAGACAGCGCAGATGACCGGTTATTCCCCCGACGCCACCGACTGGCGCATCCTCGACGTCCTGCAGCACCACGGCCGCGCGGGCTACGCCGAGCTGGCCCGCGCCGTGAACATGTCCGCGAGCGCGGTCACCGAACGGGTCCGCCGGCTGGAGGAGGCCGGGGTGATCTCGGGCTACGCGGCGGTGATCGACCCGGAGCGGATCGGGCTGCCGGTGCTGGCCTTCGTACGGCTGCGGTATCCGAACGGCAACTACAAACCGTTCCACGATCTGCTGGAGACGACGCCGGAGATCCTGGAGGCGCACCACGTCACGGGCGACGACTGCTTCGTCATCAAGGTCGCCGCCCGGTCGATGAAGCACCTGGAGGAGGTCTCCGGCCGGATCGGCGCGCTCGGCGCGGTGACGACCAGCGTCGTCTACTCCTCGCCGCTCCCCCGCCGGCCGGTCAGCCGGTGACGGGCGGTCCACCACGGCCGGGGTGAGGGGGGACTCAGCTCGGCACCCGGTGCCGGACGGTCGAGCCGGAGCGGTCCTTGACGACCTCCAGCTGGGCGGGGATGCGCGCCTTGAGGTCCGCGACATGGCTGACGATGCCGACGCTGCGGTCGCGGTCGCGCAGTGAGTCCAGGACGTCCAGCACCTCGTCCAGCGTCTGTTCGTCCAGGCTGCCGAACCCCTCGTCGATGAAGAGGGTGTCCAGCCGGGTGCCGCCCGCCTCGTCGGTGACGACATCGGCGAGCCCGAGCGCCAGCGCGAGCGAGGCGAAGAAGGTCTCGCCGCCGGAGAGGCTGGAGGTGTCGCGCTCGTGGCCGGTCCAGGCGTCGATGACATGCAGACCGAGGCCGGAGCGCCGGGCGCCGCCGGTCCGTTCGTCGGAGTGGACGAGGGTGTAGCGGCCGGCGGACATCCGGTGCAGCCGTGCGGTGGCGGCGGCCGCGACCTGTTCGAGCCGGGCGGCGAGCACATACGACTCCAGGCGCATCCGCCGCTCGTTCTCGGTGGAGGTGCCGGAGGCCAGCGCGGCGAGGCGGGCGATGCGGTCGGAGGCGGCGCGCAGCGGGGCCAGTGCCCGGGCGTCGGCCTCGGCCTGGGCGGAGAGCCGGTCGAGTGCGGTGCAGCGCTCGGTGGCCGCGGCATGGGTCGCCGAGGCGGTCCGCAGCCGCCCCGCCGCGGCCTGGTGCGCGGCGTACGCGGCGTCCGGGTCCGCGGGCGGCAGCGCCACGGCGGCGAGGGCGTCGGGATCGGCCAGCTCCGCTTCCACCGCGGCCGATTCGGCCTGCCAGTCGTCGAGCCGCTGCTGGAGCGCGCGCCAGGCGTCGTCGCGCAGCAGCGCCTCGGCGGCGGCCTGCGGGGTGTCGAAGCCGGCGCGGTAAGCGGCGTCGGAGAGTGCGGCGTCGGCCTCCTTGAGCCGCTGGGCGCAGGCGTTCGCCGTACGGGACGCCTCCGCCGCCGCGGCGAGCAGGGCGACCTGCCGCTCCAGCCGCCCGGCCCGGTCCGCCACGCTCGCGCAGTCGCCCCGCGCCTGGGTCAACTCCTCTTCCAGGGCGGCCCGTTCGCGATCCAGCGCCTCGCGGTGGGAGGTGCGGGCGGCGGCCCGGCGCTCCGCCTGCTGCTGCTCGGCGCGGCGCCGTTCGTACTCGCGCTCGGCGCGTCCGAGCGCCTCGCGGGCGGCATGGAGATCGGCGCCGAGCGCATGGGCGCGGGCGAACTCCGCGCGCAACTCCTCGACCTGCGCGGCGAGTTCACCGGCCGCGCTGTCCCCCGCCGTGGCGGTCGCGCCGGCCAGCGCCTCCTTGACCGACTGGCAGTGGGCCTCCGCCTCCCGGCGGGTCTCCTCGGCCCGGCGGTGGCCCGCCTGCGCAGCCTCCTCGGTCGCCCGGTCGACATGGCCGGCACCGGCCCGGGCCGGGTCGGGGTGCTCGGTCGCGCCGCACACCGCGCACGCCTGACCGTCGCGCAGGCCGTCCGCGAGCTCGGCGGCGATCCCGCGCAGCCGCCGGTCCTTGAGGTCGAGCCAGTGCTCATGAGCCTGCGCCGACCGCTCCCTGGCGGCGAGCAACTCCCCTTCCGCCGCCCGCAGTTCACCGGCGAACCGGTCGCGCAGGCGGGCTGCCGCCAGCCGTTCGGCGGCCGGTTCGATCCGGGCGCCGAGCTGTTCGGCCCGGGTCGCGGCCTCCTGGGCCGTCTCGATGCGCTGCTGGTGGGCGCGGCGGGCGGTGTCCCATTCGGCGAGCCACTCGGCGGCGTCCAGCAGCGTCTGGTCGTCGGCGCGCGCCTCGCGGTCCAGGCCGGCCCGTTCCCGGCCGATGTCGGCGGCCCGCCGCTCGGCCCGCCGGGCCGCCGTGAGTGACCCCAGGTCTTGTCTCAACTGCCGTTCCAGTGCGGCGAGTTGATCACCCTCGGTGTCCGTGAGGTCGGGCGGCAGCGGGTTTCGGCGCTCGCGCTCGGCGCGCTGGGCGGCGTCCAGCTCGCGCCAGGCGGCGTCGCGCAGGGCGAGCGCGGGCGCGACA
>NZ_QUAC01000378.1 GCF_003389455.1 Streptomyces inhibens
ACCCCCTCAGGGGCCCGGCCCGCGCCCTTGGTCGGCTCCGCCGGTGTCGCGGCGCTTCAGGTGTGCGGAGCGCCGTAGTACCCGGCGAGCAACCGGTGATAGTCGTCGTCACCGAAGTGCCGCTCCTTGTCGAACTCCGGGGCGTTCTCGATGTCTTTCTTGGTCCGGGCGAGGTAGATCGTGGTCCTGTCGAAGTCGATCGAGGAGATGACGCCGGCCGGCAGCAGGACATGCCTGCCGAAGATCCACCCACCGGTGTCGACCACCAAGGAGGCGGCGCCGGCCTCGTCCGAGTGTTTGTCGACCTTCCCGACGGTGCCGTCGATCGCCTCGACCGTGAAACCGGTGAGATCGGTCCCGGCCCGGTATCCCGCGCTGTCCTGATAACCCCAGATGTTGTGCGTCACGGAGCACCTCCCATGCCGCTGACGGGCCGCTGCTGCCGCAGATACCTCAATCATGCCTCCGGCGGGGCGAATCGCCCGGTCGCGGCGGCCGCTCACCCCCGCGACGAGTACCGGTGGAGAGCCCAGGCGGGCAGCCCGAACCAGCACACCATGAACCAGGCGACAAGCCCCGCGACGACCCAGGGGACCGCGGAATTGCCCATGGCGATCCGCAGGATCAGCAGCAGCGCCGAGGTGACCGTCGCCAGGAGGAGAACGATCCCGACGAGGGCCAGGCGTGAGGCCCAGTACACCGTCTCGGGTTTGAGCCGGTGACCGGTGACGAGCCGGTGGAAGGTCACCGTGCCGATCAGCGCGCCGGTGGTCGCCGCCCCCAGCAGGACCGTCACCACGTAGATCGTCCGGTCCGTCGGCCCGAGTGTGGTGAACCGCGGGGTGAAGACGACGGTGAGCAGAAAGCCGAAGAGGATCTGCACACCGGTCTGGATGACCCGCACCTCTTGCAGCAGTTCGTTCCACCGCCGGTCGGCACGCTCCTCCGGCGACTCGTCGCGGCCCGGAGACGTCTGGCGCGGGCCCAGCGATTCCACACGGCCTCCCGGCTCACGCCTTCGCATGTGTGCCGAACGCCAGCTTGTTGTCCTTCACCTCCACCCGCACCGCGTCCCCGGCCGACAGCGCACCGTCGAGCAGCAGCCGCGAGAGCGGATTGTCGACCTCGCGCTGGATCGTGCGCCGCAGCGGCCGCGCCCCGTATTCGGGCTGGTGGCCGCTGTGGGTGAGCCAGTCCACGGCCTCGGTCGTGAACTCGACGGAGATGTCCTTGGCGCGCAGCCTGCGGATCGTCCCTTCGAGCAGCAGACCGGTGATCCGGCGCAGCTGGTCGTCGGTGAGCCGGCGGAAGACGATCATCTCGTCGAGCCGGTTGAGGAACTCCGGACGGAAGTGCTCACGCAAGGCGCTCAGCGCCCGCCCCCGTGCGCCGTCGCCGGCCTCCAAGGTGTCCGGGCCGAACCCGAGCACACCGCGGCCGCCGCTGAGCGCATCGGAGCCGAGGTTGCTGGTCATCACGATGACGGTGTTCTTGAAGTCGATCGTACGGCCCTGCGAATCGGTCAGATGCCCGTCGTCGAGCACCTGTAGCAGCATGTTGAACACATCCGGGTGGGCCTTTTCCACCTCGTCGAGCAACACCAGCGAATACGGGTGGCGGCGCACGGCCTCGGTCAGCTGGCCGGCGTCCTCATGGCCGACGTATCCCGGGGGCGCACCGACCAGCCGGCTGACGGTGTGCCGCTCCTGATACTCGCTCATGTCGAGCCGCACCATGCGCTCCTCGCTGCCGAACAGCGCCTCGGCGAGCGCGCGGGCCAGCTCGGTCTTGCCCACACCGGTGGGGCCGAGGAAGAGGAAACTGCCGATCGGACGGCTGGGATCGGCGAGCCCGGCCCGCGAGCGCAGGATGGCATCGGAGACCGCCGTGACGGCGTCCTCCTGACCGATCACACGGGAGTGCAGCCGCTGCTTCAGCCCCAGCAGCCGCTCCTTCTCCTCCTGGGTCAGACTGCTCACCGGCACACCGGTCTGCCGCGACACGATCTCGGCGATGTCCTCGGCGGTGACCACCACGCTGCGCCCGTCGGTCGGCGGCGCTCCCTGGTCGGCCTCGATCCGCACCGTGAGCTCGCCGATACGGTCACGCAGTTCGCTGGCCCGTTCGTACTGCTCCGCGGCGACCGCCTGGTCCTTGTCCCTGACCAGCTGCTCCACCTGGCGCTCCAGCTCGCGCACATCGGTGGTCTTGGCGCCCGAACGGAGCCGCACCCGCGCGCCCGCCTGGTCGATCAGATCGATGGCCTTGTCGGGCAGGAAGCGGTGGGCGATGTAGCGATCGGAGAGTTCGACGGCCGCGAGCAGCGCCTCGTTCGTGTAACGCACCTGGTGGTGCGCCTCGTAGCGGTCCTGCAGACCGCGCAGGATCTCCACCGCGTCGGCGACGGACGGCTCGGGCACCAGGATGGGCTGGAAGCGGCGGGCCAGCGCGGCGTCCTTCTCGATGTGCCGCCGGTACTCCTCCAGGGTGGTGGCACCGATGACATGCAGTTCCCCGCGCGCCAGGGCGGGTTTGAGCATATTGCTCGCTTCCAGGGAACCGCCCTCGCCGCTGCCCCCGCCGGCCCCGACGACCGTGTGCAGCTCGTCGATGAAGACGATCAGCGAGTCGGGGTGCGTACGGACCTCCTCCATGATGCCGTTCATCCGCTCCTCGAAGTCGCCGCGGTAGCGGGTGCCGGCGAGGACGGCCGTCAGGTCCAGGGCGACCACCCGCCGGCCCGTCAGGGTCTCGGGGACGTCGCCGTCGGCCAGCCGCTGGGCCAGGCCCTCGACGATCGCCGTCTTGCCGACGCCCGCGTCGCCGACCAGCACCGGATTGTTCTTCCCGCGACGCGAGAGCACCTCGATGGTCTGCTCGATCTGCTCCTCGCGGCCGATGACCGGATCGATCCGGCCCGCCCGGGCGATGTCGGTCAGATCGCGGCTGTACTTGTCGAGGGTCGGTGTGTCGTGCTTCGGCGGGACGCCGTGCTCGGGTCCCGCGTGCGGGGGCCCGTGGCTGCCCTGCGGGGTGGCCTGCGGGTCGAAGTGGGCGAGGTTCAGGATGCGGCCCGCCGCCGAGTCGGGGTTGGCCGCCAGGGCGTCGAGCAGATGCTCCGGGCCGATGTACGAATCTCCGTTGTCCTTCGCCAGCTCGTGCGCGCCCAGCAGGGCCCGCTTGACCGCCGGGGTCACGGCCACGCTGGACCGCTTCGGGCCCGTACCGGCGCTGCGGTCGATCTCGGCGGCCAGCGCGTCGGGATCCGCCCCCACCTGCCGGAGCAGGCTACGGGTCGGCTCGGCGGCCAGGGCCGCACGCAGCAGATGCTCGGTGCCGAGCTCGGGGCTGCCGTGCTCGGCGGCGTAGGCGGCTGCGGAGGTCACCAGATCCCGGGCCGGCCCGCTCATCATGCGCGCGATATCCGCCTGCCGGGGCATCGGCCGCCCTGCTTCGTCACTCCCGGACTGCGCGGCACCACCCAGGAAGCGCGCGAGGAATTCACCGAACGGGTCCGGGCCGTAACCCTCCGGACCCACGAATCCATTGCTCATGTGTGTCCGTTCCGCTGTCACGGCGGTACCGCGACATGCTGCCTTGTCGGGTTCCTGGTGTGCTCTCCTCACACTCCTGCCCTGGCGGGTGCCCGAGGGACGAGAGGTCACCCGTCACACGCCACTCCACTGCTTCAGGATCAGGGCCAATCAGGTCATCCGCACCCGGGCGGGACCGCCCCGCACACCCCGCATCCGGCGGAAGGCGGCCGCCACCGCGTTCACCCTCGCCCCGAAGCGCTCCGCCGGAGCCGGCGCCGTACCTCGCCACCCCGCCGCACACCTCCCCGCCGCGCCTCACATCTCCTCGCGGATGCGGGTCAGATCGGCGGTGAGCGCATCGAGCCAGATGACCGAGTCGATGAGGAGAGCGGCGGAGAGCGCGTGGACGTCCCCGTCCGGGCTGCCCCGCGCCAGAGGCGGAGCGACGGCCAACAGGCCGCGGATGTCCAGGGGTTGGGGGCGGCGCTCCTGGGGCGGGGCGTCGTCGGTGCGGAGGTGCCGGGCCAGGGCGCGGTAGTCGGCCGCCGTGTTGCCGGCGGCCCGTCGTAGCCAGGCGCCCACCTCCTGGTGGGTGATCCGGCCGGGACGGCCGGGCAGCAGCCGTTCGCCGTGGCGGGCGTCCGCGCCGGCCCCCAGCACCGCGGGCCAGTCCGGCTGCCGGGCGGTCTCCTCCCGCGGCTCGCTCTGGTACTGCGCCAGGCACTCCTGCGCGAGGACGAGGGCACGATTGATCGCGAGGATGTCGGTGCTGCCGGTGCGTTCGACGACACGTGCGGTGGTCTGCCCGATGGCGTCGGCGATGGCCGAGCACAGGGCCGCCATGCTTCGGCGCACCTCTCTCCCCGCGCCGCGCGGCCAGGCCACCAGACCGCAGGCCAGCCCGATGAGGCTGCCGGTCAGCACATCCTCCAGCCGGACCGGGGCGAGCTGCCAGGTGACGGGGGAGACCTGCGCGAACAGCGTGGCGACGACAAGGGTGAACCCGCCCTGCGCCCAGGCCAGCCCGCGCAGCGGCCCGGCGATGAACGCCAGCAGCATCACCAGCGGCAGTACGAGCGCGTAGACCGTGTCCCGGTTGTCGACCAGAGCCAGCAGCCCGCCGGCCACCGCCGCGCCGATCAGCGTGCCGATCAGCGCCTGCCGGACCGCGGACCAGGTCTCCAGGCTCGTCGTACGGGTGAGCGTCAGCGTCGCCAGCAGCACCCAGAAGCCGTGCTGCAGATCGAGGACTCCGGCGATGGCCCGGGCGGTGGCCAGGCCGAGCGCGAACCGGCAGGCGTTCTGGAAGATCACTGAGCGAGGGGTGAAGTGCGTGGTCAGCCGGCGCCACCACAACGCGGGGGCACGCGCCCGCGCGTAGGCGAAGGAGTGCCCGGCGGGGTCCCGGTGGACGGAACGGTCGCCGAACAGCAGCCGGGTGGCCAGGACGAGGACGACGGCGCTGTCGGCGGCCTGCACCACCAGGGCCCGGCGGCGCAGATACCTCAGCCGGTCGTCGGTGCTCAGCCGCTCCAGAGTGGTCACCGCCCGGTGCGTACGGACAGGGGCCAGCTCGCTCTGCAACGGCTCGGCGGACGGCCCCTCGCCGGGCCGCAGCCGCCTTCCCTGGCGCAGTGCGTGGGACGCCGCGCGGGCGGTGGCGGCGATGCCCTGGAGCAGTACGACGGTGTCCGGGTGGTACGCGGTGTGCGGTCCGGCCGAGGTGTGCAGCGCGTCCAGCCGGGACAGCAGGGTGCGGACCGCCTCGGCCGCGTGTCCCATGGCCTTGTGGGCGAGGGTGGGGGAGGCGGGCATATCGGCGGGGGGAACACGGGACGGACGCAGGGCGTCGGCGGCCGTGTGCGCGCGGTCGAGTGCCTGTAAGGGAGGGGCCCCGCCGTGGTGGTCCGCCAGGGTCGCGGCCGCGTCGGAGGCATCGGCCAGCAGCCGGCGGAACGGCGGGGTGTCCGGTTCGGGCAGCAGGAAGCGCTGGGCCAGCGCGAGCAGCACCGCTCCCAGCGCGAAGCCGCTCAGCCGCTGGCCGAGCGTGTCCGGGGCGTAGGGCGGGAAGCACGGGAGGATGTAGAGCAGCTGCATCCCGGGCGCCGCGCCGGCGATCCGCGGCCCGGTGGTGCCCGCGTAGGCGACCAGGAAACCGATGACGAGCATGCCGACCACGGCCGCCCAGGTCCGTACGGCCAGCAGGGTGCCCAGCGTGATGAGCGCCAGGCCCGCGGGGATCGCGGTGAGGGTGGTCGCGGCGCGCTGGCGCCCGGATCCGGGGATCCGGGCGAGCACTCCGAGCGACACCACGGTGAAGGTCGCGTACACGGACATCACGGTCAGATCGAGCCCGTAGCGGCAGAGGTAGAAGGCGGCGCAGGAGGCGGCCGTCACCCGGACCGCGTTGCCGACCACCGTCCGGTGTCCGCGCAGGCCGCGTCCGGTGTGCTCCAGCAGGTAGCGCGCTCTGCGCAGCGCCGCCCCGACGGGCCCGCCGGCCATCTGCCGCGGCCCGGTCGGCGGGGAGGCTCCCTGCTGCGGGCTCACCTCTCCACTATTGGCCCGCGGGTCCCGGTCCGCACCGCGCACCGCTCAGCCAGCTGCCGGCCGCATCGAGCGCGGTGTCCGCCGCGGGCAGGGTGCCGACGGCGGCCAGGAAGCCGTGGAAGGTGCCGCGGTACTCGTCGATCCGGGCCGGGACGCCCGCCTGCCGCAGGGCCCGGCCGTAGGCGCGGCCCTCGTCCCGCAGCGGGTCGCACTCGGGCAGGACCAGCAGCGCGGGCGGCAGACCGCTGAGGTCCGATGCCAGGCCGGGGGAGGCGTACGGATGGCAGCCGTCGCCGTCCGGGCCCAGATACTGCTCCCAGTACCAGCGCATATGGGCCGTGGTGTGGAAGAAGCCGGTCGCGTAGTCGCGCGCCGACCGGCCTGCCAAGCGGTGGTCCAGGGCCGGATAGAGCAGGAGTTGGGCCGCGAGGGGGTGGCCGCCGCGGTCGCGCGTCATCAGGGTGACCGCGGCGGCGAGTGCGCCCCCGCTGGAGTCGCCCCCGACGGCCACCCGGGCCGGGTCCGCGCCCAGTGCGGCGGCCTGGGCACAGGCCCACCGCGTCGCCGCGTACGCATCCTCGACGGCGGCCGGAAAGCGGTCCTCGGGGGCCCGCCGGTAGTCCACCGACACCACCGACGCACCACTGCGCAGGGCGAGTTCGCGGCACAGGCCGTCGTGGGTGTCGAGATCGCACAGCACCCATCCGCCGCCGTGGAAGAAGACCAGGAGGGGGCGGGGGCCGCCGGCTTCGCCTCGCGGGCGGTAGAGGCGTACGGGGAGGGCGGGTGCGCCCGGCGGCCCGGGAACGCGGCGGTCGGCGGTTTCCACACGGCCCGCCGGGGCGGGGCGGCGCCCGCCGCTCCCGGTGCCCGAGGCGCG
>NZ_QUAC01000380.1 GCF_003389455.1 Streptomyces inhibens
CGCCGGGGCGGGCTCGGCGCCTGGGCGCGGCGGCTGACCGGCGGCCGGGCCGCCGGGGAGCGGCCGGACGACGACGCGGCCTTCGCGGAGTACGATCCGGCCGCCGACCACGCGGCGGCCCTTGCGGAGCTCCCCGGTGGCGCGGAGGCGGCGGTATCCGACGGGCCCGTCGGGTACGAGCGATGGCCGGATGCGGCCACGATCCTGCTCACCGCGCTGGGCCCGGGGCCCCGGCTCTGGGAGCGCGGCCCGGACCACCCCGACGCGCTGACCGTCCGGCTGGGGACCGCCAGCCGGCACGGCGGCCGGGCTGCCGTGCCGGTCACCGTCGAGCTGCGCCGGGCGGGCTCCCTGGGCCTGGCCGGGCCGCGCACACGGCTCGCCGGACTGGCCCGCTCCGCCATCGCCCAGCTCGCCGCCCTGCACTCCCCCGGCACCCTCGAAATTGTGCTGATCAGCACGGACCGGGCGCGCGCCGTCGAGGAACGGGTGGCCGACTGGTCCTGGCTCGGCTGGCTGCCGCAGGTCCGCCCGGCCCATGGCCAGGACTGCCGGCTGCTGCTCGCCCACGACAAGGAGCAGGCCGCGGCCCGGGCGGCCGAGCTGGTGCGGCGGCTCGACGACGGCCCGCTCGGCCCCGGCTGGGCCAGTGCCGAGCGCGCCGAGGTCGCCTCCGCCGCCGCCCGCCATCAGGGCCCGTACACGCTCGTGATCGTGGACGGCGACCCCGGCTCGTCCGCGCTGCGCGAGACCACGGCCCGGCTCGCGGCGGGCGGTCCGGCGGCCGGTATCCATCTGCTGTGTCTGGCGGAGACCCCGGCCGCCTCCCCCGCCTTCCCGCTGGCCGCGACGTATGAAGCGGCCCGGGAGGCGTCGCCCGCCTTCGGGGAGTGCGGGGCGGTGGCGGTGCTCAGCGGCGATGTCGCCACGGCGCTGCGCGTCGTCCAGCCGGGCTCGGGGCCCAACGGCACGGTCGCCACGGTGGACGCGGTCTCCGGCGCCTGGGCCGAGCGGTTCGCACGGGCGCTGGCGCCGTTGCGCGAGACCGATGCGACGGCCACCGTCGGCGGCCGTACGGTGCATCGCGCGGCCGTTCCGCTGCCCGATTCGGCCCGGCTGCTGGACGAGTTGGGGCTGGCCCGCGCCACCCCGGCGTCCCTGATGGCCCGTTGGGCCGCCGCACTGGACACCGACCGGCCCGGTGCCGCCGCGGTGCTCGGTGCGGGACCGCACGGCCCGCTGTGTGCCGATCTCGCCGCCGATGGCTCGCATCTCCTCGTGGAGGGCGCGGCGGCCACCGGCAAGACCGAGCTGCTGCGTTCGCTGGCCGCCTCGCTGGCCGCCGCGGACCGCCCGGATCTGCTGTCGCTGGTGCTGGTGGACGGCGGCGGCAGCGAGCGCGGCGAGGGCCTGAAGGTGTGTACGGACCTGCCGCATGTCACGACGTATCTCGCCGCCTCGGACCCGGTCCGGATGCGGGAGTTCGCACAGGCGCTGTCCTCCGAGCTGAAGCGGCGGGCGGAGATACTGGCCGGCACGCCGTTCGCCGAGTGGCGTACCAAGCATCTGCCGGCGCCGCGGATCGTCGCGCCGCGGCGTACGACCGAGGGCACGAGCGGGTCCGCGGCCGGTGAGCCGGACCCGTCCACGACCGGGACGCTGCGGCTGCGGGCGCGCAGCGGAGCGCCCGCCGAGGACGGTGTGCCGGCGGCGGCGCCGATGCCGCGGCTGTTCGTGCTGGTCGACGACTTCGATGCGCTGGTGGCCCCGGCGCTGGGCAGCACCGGCCGGCCGGCCGCCGGCTCCGTGGTGCGTGCCCTGGAGGCGGTGGCCCGGGACGGGGCGGCGCTCGGAGTGCATCTGATAGCCGCGACCGGCCATCCGGACCGTACGGCGGAGACCGCGACCAGCGAACGGGCCGGTCTGCGCGTCCGGTTGGGCGCGGCCGGCGATCCGTCCGAGCCGGTGCCGGCCGGCCGTGGCCTGCTGCATCGTGCGGCGGACGGCTCCTCGACGCCGTTCCAGGCGGGCCGGGTGACCGGCCGGATACCCCGGACGTCCACCCTCCGGCCGACGGTCGTCCCGCTGGAGTGGCGGCGGATGGGCGACCCGCCGGCCCGGCGCCCGCTGCGTGAGCTGGGCAACGGCCCGACGGACCTGGCCCTGCTGGCCAGCGCGTTGCAGCGGGCCGCGCAGTCCTCCGGCGCACCGTCCGCCCCGCCCTTGGTGTGAGCCGGCCGCGCCGCCCGTAACAGCACCGTCACGAAAGGTGAGTTGACACCGAACGCGGTATTGCGGACCCCGTGGTCAGGGCGTAGGACTGTCGCACACCGAACAGCACCACGCACGAGCACCACCGCACAGGCACCACCGCACGAGCACCAGCGCACAAGCACCACCGCACGGCAGCACGCACACCGCGATGCGAACGGCACGGCAGGCGCAGCGATAAGGGGCTACGGGGATGCGCAGACGACTCGACCGTACGGCTGTACGCGCCACGACCGCGGTGGCGGCGACCGCGGCGCTGGCCCTGACGCTGGCCGCCTGCGGCAGCGGCGGCGGCGGCGACACGAAGGACAACACGAGCGGCGGCGGCAAGGGCGGCAGCACCGCCCCCACCGTGCAGCTCCCCAAGCTCAGCGGCCAGAAGCTCCAGGTCACCGCGGTCTGGACGGGCCCCGAGCGGGAGAACTTCGTCAAGGTGCTGGACGAGTTCGAAAAGCGCACCGGCGCCACGGTCGACTTCGTCCCCAGCGGCGACGATATGGCCGGTTTCATCGGCTCCAAGATCGCCGGTGGTGGCCCGCCGGACATCGCGATGCTCCAACAGGTCGGGGTGCTGGGCGAGTTCGCGGAGAAGGGCTGGCTCAAGCCGCTCGGCGCGACCGCCAAGGAGCAGCTCGCCAAGAACTACACCAAGGGCTGGCAGGACCTCGGCGCCCACAAGGGCACCGCGTACGGCGTGTACTTCAAGGCCAGCAACAAGTCGCTGGTCTGGTACAACACCCAGGCGTTCGACAACGCGGGTGCCCACGAGCCGAAGACCTGGCCGGAGTTCGTCAAGGCGGCGGAGATCATCGCCGAGTCGGGCGTCGAGCCGGTCTCGGTGGGCGGTGCGGACGGCTGGACGCTGACCGACTGGTTCGAGAACATCTACCTCTCCCAGGCGGGTCCGAAGAAGTACGACCAGCTGGCGCAGCACAAGATCAAGTGGACCGATGCCTCCGTCAAGGAGGCGCTGACCACGCTCGGCCAGCTCTTCGGCCGTAAGGATCTGCTCGCGGGCGGCAACTCCGGCGCCCTGCAGACGGACTTCCCGACGTCGGTGACCCAGACCTTCAGCGGCGACACCCCCAAGGCCGCGATGGTCTCCTCGGCCGACTTCGCCGCCGCCAACATCAGCCAGACCAAGGCCAAGGTCGGCACGGACGCCAAGGTCTTCCCGTTCCCGGCGGTGGGCGCCGGCTCCCCGGTGGTGACCGGCGGCGATGTGGCGGTGGCCCTCAAGGACAACAAGGCCTCGCAGGCGCTGCTGACGTTCCTGGCGTCGACGGACGCCGCCAAGATCTGGGCGCAGGCGGGCGGGTTCATCTCGCCCAACAAGAAGCTCGACCCGGCGGCGTACGCCAATGACGTGATGCGCGAGATCGCCAAGGCGCTGGTCGCTGCGGGCGACGACTTCCGCTTCGACATGTCCGACCAGGCGCCGGCCTCCTTCGGCGGCAAGCCGGGCCAGGGCGAGTGGAAGGACCTCCAGGACTTCCTGAAGAACCCGAAGGACATCGCGGGCACCCAGGCACAGCTGGAGAAGGACGCCGCCAAGTCGTTCGGGCACTGAGAGCCTGCCGCCGACCACCTCGACCGGGACCGGGGGACTGCGCGATGAGCGACGTACAGGTCAGCAAGGTCAGCAACCAGCCCAGCGGGAACACCACGAGGAACAAGGGGCGCAAGAGCCTCATGGGCACCCGCCCCTGGGTCGCCGCGGTGTTCCTGCTGCCGGCCCTGCTGCTGCTCGGCGCGCTGGTCGTCTATCCCATCGTCTTCTCCGTCTACCGCAGCCTGTTCGACGCGTCCGGTGACGGCTTTGTGGGGCTGGGCAACTACGGCGAGATGTTCTCGGACGAGGGCATCCGTACGGCGCTGAAGAACAACATCATCTGGGTCGTGGTGGCGCCGACCGTCTCGACGGCGCTGGGGCTGATCTTCGCGGTGCTGACCGAACGGATCCGCTGGGGCACCGCCTTCAAGCTGATCGTGTTCATGCCGATGGCGATCTCGATGCTGGCGGCCGGCATCATCTTCCGGCTGGTCTACGACCAGAATCCGGAGCGCGGGGTCGGCAACGCGGTGTGGGTCGGCATCCATGACACCTTCGCCGACCCGGCGCCGTTCCCCGGTGCCAAGCCACGGCCGAACTCCGGCCTCAGGCCGTCCGGCGGCGGCGCGTTCACCACGACATCGGCGGTGCGGGCGGCGTCCCCGGCGAACCTGCCGCTGGTCGCCGTAGCGCCGGACGACGTACGGAACGCGAAGCCGGCGGCCGCCGCGCAGCCACGGCCCGGCAAGATCACCGGCACCGTCTGGCTGGACTTCACCCGCGGAGGCGGCGGCCGGCCCAACGTGATCGACGGCAACGAGAAGGCGCTGGCCGGTCTGCGGATCGAGGCGGTCAAGGGCGGCACGGTGGTCGCCTCGGCGACGACGGCGGGCGACGGGACGTACGCACTGCCCGCCGACAAGGCCGACGGCGCCCGGCTCCGGCTGCCCGCTGCCAACTTCGCCGAGGCCTACAACGGCGTGGACTGGCTCGGCCCGGCGCTGGTCACCCCGGCCATCATCGGCTCCTACGTCTGGATGTGGGCCGGTTTCGCGATGGTGCTGATCGCGGCGGGTCTTGCGGGGGTGCCGCGCGAGCTGCTGGAGGCGGCGCGGGTGGACGGCGCGGGCGAGTGGCAGGTCTTCCGCCGGATCACGGTGCCGCTGCTGGCGCCCGTCCTGGTGGTCGTGCTCGTCACGCTCATGATCAATGTGCTGAAGATCTTCGACCTGGTCTACATCGTCGCGCCGGGCTCCAGCCTCCGGTCCGCCAATGTGCTGGCCCTGCAGCTCTTCCAGTCGTCGTTCGGAACGGATGTCGACGAGGGCCTGGGCAGCGCGATCGCCGTATTCCTGCTGCTGCTCGTGCTGCCGGTGATGTACGTCAATCTCCGGCGCATACGGAAGGAGCGTCGCCGATGACGACCGTCGACAACGTCGTGGCGGACCGGCGCCCCGAGGCTGCCGGTGCCGTACGGGCGAGGCCGTCGCTCGCCGCGCGGATCGCGGCGCGGACCGGCGGCGGTGCGATGCAGATCTTCCTGATCCTCATCGCCCTGTTCTGGCTGATGCCCTCGGTGGGGCTGCTGCTGTCCTCGCTGCGCAGCCCGCAGCAGATCGCCGAATCCGGCTGGTGGCAGGTCTTCAGCAAGCCGGCCCAGATCACCTGGGACAACTACAGCCAGCTGCTGTCCAACGACAAGGTGATGGGCTCACTGCTGACCACCGCGGCGATCACCGTGCCGGCGACGGTGCTGGTGGTCGTCATCGGGTCGCTGGCCGGCTATGCCTTCGCCTGGATGGACTTCCCCGGCCGCGACGGCTGGTTCATGGTCGTCGTCGGGCTGCTGGTGGTCCCCGTGCAGGTGGCGCTGATCCCGGTGGCGAAGCTGTTCGGCGCGGTCGGGCTGTTCGAGACGACGGCCGGGGTGATCCTCTTCCATACGGCCTTCGGGCTGCCGTTCGCGGTCTTCCTGCTGCGGAACTTCTTCGCGGAGATTCCGCGCGAGCTGCTGGAGGCGGCGCGGCTGGACGGGGCGGGCGAGCTGCGGCTGTTCACCCGGGTCGTGATGCCGCTGGGCGGGCCGGCGATCGCCTCGCTGGGGATCTTCCAGTTCCTGTGGGTGTGGAACGACATGCTGGTCGCGCTGATCTTCGCGGACAGCGGCAGTCCGCCGATCACCGTCGCCCTCCAGCAGGAGGTGCGGCAGTTCGGCAACAACATCGATGTGCTGGCGCCCGGCGCCTTTGTGTCGATGGTGGTGCCGTTGATCGTCTTCTTCGCCTTCCAGCGCCAGTTCGTCTCGGGTGTGATGGCCGGCGCGGTGAAGTGAGACCCGCACAGGACCGGTGCCGCGAGGTCTTCCGTTGTTATCTCCTGTTCATGTCACTCCCCCTACGATGTCGGTCACTGCCGTGAAACGCATGGTGCGACGGGGCTCTGTCATGGAGACTGCCTGGGCGGCGCTCGAACGTCCTTCGTATCGAGTGGTGGCGCCCTGGCCCCGCGCGGGTCGCGCCCCTGCGCAGCGGCCCTGGCGCCGGGCGCGCCCATAACTGCACAGACCGCATCCCCACCCACGCGTCGTCACCCGCCCTACATTCCCGACCGTCTGGAGACGGACCGCACATGACTGCCCCCATCGCAGACCAGAGTGCCGAACAGCTCCCGCGCCCCACCCGGCTGTCCGACGTCAAAGGCTGGTTCTTCACCGCCGACCAGCTGCTCTTCGACTGGTTCCTGGCGCACCAGCAGGACCGTTCCGAGCCGGGTGATCTGCTCGAACTGGGCGCGTATATGGGCAAGAGCGCGATCTTCCTCGGGGCACGGCTGCGCCCCGACGAGCGCTTCACGGTCTGCGATCTCTTCGACTCCCCCGCCGAGGACGCCTCCAACTCCAAGGAGATGAGGAAGTCCTACGCGACCCTGACGCGCCGCGCGTTCGAGGCCAACTACCTCGCGTTCCACGAAGAGTTGCCCACCATCATCCAGGGCCTCAGCTCGATCGTCAGCGACCATGTCGACGCCGGTTCGGTGCGCTTCGCCCATATCGATGCCTCACATCTGTACGAGCATGTCCACGGCGACATCCTCGCGGTGCGTGAGCTGCTCACCGACAACGGCGTGGTGGTGCTGGACGACTACCGCGCCGAGCACTGCCCGGGGGTGGCCGCCGCCACCTGGCAGGCCGTGGCGAACGAGGAGCTGCGCCCCATCTGCATCACCGGCACCAAGTTCTACGGGACCTGGGGCGACCCCGAGCCGCTCCAGAAGGCGCTGGTGGACTGGATCAAGGCCCGCGGCGACGTCTGGCACGAGGTGCAGTACGTCAATGACGCCCCGCTGATCCGGCTGAGCGCCAAGGGCGCCACGGAGCCCGCCCAGCCGGTCTCCCGCCACAAGCCGGCGGCCGTCCGCGCCCCGCAGCGCCCGGCGGCCCAGGCCCCGGCGGCGTCCGC
>NZ_QUAC01000382.1 GCF_003389455.1 Streptomyces inhibens
AAGGCGGCGCTGCTGGCCGCGCTCGCCGCACAGCGCGGCGCCGCCCTGCTGGCGTCGGAGAAGCAGCCGCACCGCGCGCGCCTGGTGGCGCGGGCGCTGGAGGGCAACCCCGGTCCGTACGCGGTCATCGCCGCCGACGGCACCCGGCCCGCCTGGCAGGCCGGCGCCTTCGACCGGGTGCTCGTCGATGTGCCCTGCACCGGTCTCGGCGCGCTGCGCCGGCGTCCGGAGGCGCGCTGGCGCCGCCGCCCCGAGGACCTGGACGGCTTCGCCCCGCTGCAGCGCGAGCTGCTCCGGCAGGCGCTCGCGGCGGTACGGATCGGCGGCGTCGTCGGCTACGCGACCTGCTCCCCGCATCCGGCCGAGACCCGGGCCGTGGTGGACGACGTCATCAAGGGGCGGGGCGGCCTGCCGGCAGAGGTGGAATGGATCGACGCACGGCCGCTGATGCCGGGCGTCCCGGCGCTCGGCGACGGCCCCGACGTCCAGCTGTGGCCGCATCTGCACGGCACGGACGCGATGTATCTGGCGCTGCTGCGGCGGACCGGCTGAGGGACGGGTACGGGCCGAGGCAGCGGTCTCGTTCCGATGGCGAGGGTGTCCGCCACGGCCCGTGCGTGTGAGGGAATTCCCGCAGAACTCAGCGGCGGGCCGGTGCGGCCGCTGAGGGCTCCTGGAGGGTGTCGTACAGCTTCTTCGGGAGGTAACCGGCGACGGGCATACCGGTTTCCCGGCAGTACTGGTACAGCGATTTTCCGCCGGTGGTGGTGGACAGCTTCTTTTTCTGGATCAGCTTGGCCACCGCCTTGACCTTGTTCCCCTCGACGGACTTGCAGGGGATTTTGTCCTTGTACCCCTGAACCGTGAAGCACTTCCCGTCGACGGTGACCTTTCCCGGCGCCAGTTCGATCTCCGCATCCACGCCGTTCTTGTCGTACTCGACAGGGACACCGAGATCGTGCAGCACGTCGGTGAGGTCTCTTTCGCTTTTGGTGACGGTGGCGACGGCACTGCTGTCGGCCAGCGGGATATAGCCGAACACCCCTTTGACCTGGAGCGGCATCGGCACGCCCTGGTAGCGGTACTCCCCTCCGGGGGCGGCTGAGAGCTGGTCGTACTTCGCGGTTCCGATCTCGGAGAGCCTGAGCTTGAAGAAGGCGTAATTCCGGATGTGTTTCCGGTCCAGCCTCTGGTCCCCGGCCAGGCGCTCCAGCTCGTCCAGGGTCCCGATTTCGGTCCATTCCGCTGACGCGAACGGGGCTGGGGCGACGTTCTTGGTGATGTCCAGCATTTCCTTCAAGAGGCGGACCGTCTCGTCCTCGCTGTTTTCCTTCTTCACAGCAGTGCCCAGGTCGGTGAGTTCCTTGAACTTCTCGCCGAGCGAAGTGAAGTACCGGCCGTCGAAGTCGATGTCGTCCTTCGACGTGGACGGTTCCGGCCGGATCGAGGTGTTGGGGCCGGAGAACTGGTTGCCGCCCTGCCACTCGAAGAAGGACATCCGCATATCCCCCAGCGGGACCCCGGCCACGGTATCGGTGTCGGGGTCCGGTCCGGCCAGCTTTTCCCTCAGCTCTCTCTTGAACGTCTCCAGGTCCTGCCCGGCGGGGGGTACGACCTTGAGGTTGTTGAGCATCTGGTCGGTGAGGGTTTCGGGAATGGCGTGGCCGAGGACCTCGGCCCGCTTCTCCTTGCTCAGCTTTCCGAGCGCGCCGACGAGGGCGGTGTGGGGAACGATGTGGTGCGCGGTGAGCTCCCACCCTTCGTGTTGTCTCGCTTCGGCATAGGGGTTCTCGCCGCGCCGCTGGATGACGGGCGAGCCCGAGGGTGCTGTGGCGAACCGGGCCACCGTCGGCGCGGAGGCTTCGGCGCGGAGGGCCTGCCGCTCGGGTGGGACGGCAGCCGGGACGGCCGGGGAAGGTGTCGGTACGGGGCGGGCGAGGACGCGGGTCGCGTTCTCCTCCGCCGCGCGTTCGAAGGTGTCGCAGGGGCCGCTGATGCTCAGGCCCGAGCCGTTGTCGGTACCGGAGACCGGACCGGTGCGCTGCTGGATGACATGGGTGAGCTCATGGGCCAGGGTGTGCTTGTCGGCGCCGCCGTTGCCGATGACGATATGGCTGCCGGAGGTGTAGGCACGGGCGCCGAGCTCGGTGGCGGAGCGCCGGGCCGGCGGGCCGGTGTGCAGGCGGACGTCGGAGAAGTCGGCGTCGAGCCGGGCTTCCCTCTCCGTGCGTACGCTCTCGTCGAGCGGTGAGCCCGGGGAGCGTAGTACGTCGTGCACGGTGGAGCGTTGAATTGGCTGCTGGTGCCCGCGTGGGGTGTCGTGGGCGTGCGGCTCCCGAGCAAGGAGTTGTCCGACCGCGCGGTTTCCGGCGGAGCGCTGCAGCGCGATGAGTGCCGCAGGGCCGTTCCCGGGGCTCTGGACCGGGGCCGCCTCGGGCGAGAAGTGGTGGGTTTCGCCCTGCAGATGTGTTGCTTGCTCCGCTGACGGCCGATCTTCCGCGTACACGCTGTCTCCCCTCCGCCCGCCGGTCCACTGCCCGATGGCGACACCGCCAGCATCGCGGGCCTGTGGTCGGGGCGGAAGGGCGCACTCCGGGCGGTCGTTGCACCCGTCCCCCCTCCCTCGCTTCTCGGCCACCAAGCCATACTGATGGCATGGCCTTGATCAACCCCAGCATCCTGTCCGCAGACTTCGCCCGGCTCGCCGAGGAGGCGAAGGCCGTCGAGGGCGCCGACTGGCTCCACGTCGACGTCATGGACAACCACTTCGTCCCGAATCTCACCCTCGGTGTGCCGGTGGTCGAGTCGCTGAGCAAGGCGACGGACACCCCGCTCGATCTGCATCTGATGATCGAGGACCCGGACCGCTGGGCGCCGCAGTACATCGAGGCCGGGGCCGGGTCGGTGACCTTCCATGTGGAGGCGGCGGCGGCGCCGGTGCGGCTGGCGCGGGAGATCCGGGCCAAGGGCGCGCGGGCGTCGATGGCGCTGAAGCCGGCCACGCCGATCGAGCCGTACGAGGATCTGCTTCCCGAGCTCGACATGCTGCTGATCATGACCGTGGAGCCCGGCTTCGGCGGCCAGGCGTTCCTGGACATCATGCTGCCGAAGATCCGTCGCACCCGTGAGCTGATCTCCCGGCACGGTCTGGAGCTGTGGCTCCAGGTCGACGGCGGGGTCTCGGCGGCCACCATCGAGCGCTGTGCCGAGGCGGGCGCCGATGTGTTCGTGGCCGGCTCCGCGGTGTACGGCGCGGACGACCCGGCCAAGGCGGTCCGGGACCTGCGGGAGAAGGCCGAGACGGCGACCACGGCGGCGGGCTGGGGCTGCGCGCACTGACTCCGGGGCACGGGAGCGGGCCGCCGGCTCGAACATGTGACGGGCGGCCCGGTCGATATCGGCCACCGAAATCCCCTTGTGGCGCGGCTGTGCCGCGCCTTGTCCGTGGCGCAACCGAGCGTTCACGACGGTCGGAGCGGTGATGGTCCCCGTTGCCCTCGGGTTTCTGAAAGGATGAGCAAAGACTCGATCAGATGCGCAAAAGGGGAGAATTTCGTGGTAGCCAGCCGCCCACAGTCCGGAATGGGCCCTGCCGAGCTGGTGCAGGCCGCGGCCATGGCCCGCCGTTTCTATCTTGAGGGCAAGTCGAAGATCCAGATCGCGGAGGAGTTCGGCGTCAGCCGGTTCAAGGTCGCGCGGGTGCTGGAGACAGCACTGGAACGTGATCTTGTACGGATCGAGATCCGGGTGCCCTCCGAGCTGGACGCCGAACGCTCCGACGCCCTGCGGGCCCGTTACGGCCTGCGGCACGCGGTGGTCGTCGAGTCGCCCGCGGACGCTCCCCCCGCCTTCGGTGGCGGGACCCCGCCCGAAGACGCCGCCGACCCGGAGAACCTCGGTGAGGTCGCGGCCGACCTCCTCGGCGAGCTGGTCAACGAGGGCGATGTGCTCGGGCTGGCCTGGGGCCGGTCGACGATCCACATGGCGGCCGCGCTGCACCGGCTGCCGCCGTGCACCGTCGTCCAGCTGACCGGTGTGTACGACGCGGGCACCGCCGACCGCGGCTCTGTCGAGGCGGTACGCCGCGCGGCCGATGTCTCCGGTGGCGAGGCGCACCCGATCTACGCGCCGATGCTGCTGCCCGACTCGGCGACCGCGGCCGCGCTGCGCGGCCAGACCGGCATCGCCCGCGCCTTCGACTACTTCGACAAGGTCACCGTCGCCTGTGTCTCCATCGGCTCCTGGGAGCCGGGCGTCTCGACCGTCTACGACATGCTGTCGGAGCAGGAGCGGGAGCATTACGCCTCGCTCGGTGCCGCCGCCGAGATGTCCGCACACCTCTTCGACGCCGAGGGCCGGCGGATCGGCCGGGACCTCGGCGAGCGGTGCATCACGGTCGAGGCGGACCGGCTGCGCCGTATCCCTGAGGTCGTCGCGATCGCGGGCGGCCGGCGCAAGGCCGCGGCGATCGGCGCGGTGCTGCGCTCCGGGCTGGTGACGAGCCTGGTCACGGACACCTCCGCCGCCGACCATCTGCTGCTGGAGACCGGCCCCGGGCCGCGCCCCGCCCTGGACCGGGCGGATCCTGACGGGGCGTGACGCACCCCTGGCGGACTCATCGGCGAGCAGCCCGGGCCTGCCTGTGACAGCATCGGCGCCATGGTGATCCGCTTCGTTCCGCGCCGCGCCGCCGCTGTCGTCGCCGCGCTGCTCGCCGGGTTGCTTCTCGTACTGACCGGGTGTTCCACCGGCGGTGGTGACAAGGGGAGTTCGCCTGCGTCGCCGCGGTCCGTGGCGACGCCCGCCGCCGGTACGCGGGCACCCGCCACCTCCGGTGGGCCCGGCACCGTTGGCGTACCGGACTGGGCGAAGGGCATGCCGGTCGTCCCGGTCGGCAAGCTGCCCTCCCAGGCGCGGGACACCCTGCGGCTCATCGACGCCGGCGGGCCCTTCCCGTATGCGCAGGACGGGACCGTCTTCGGCAACCGTGAGGGGCTGTTGCCCCGTCAGCCGCGCGGCCACTACCACGAGTACACGGTTCCGACGCCCGGGTCGCCGGACCGCGGTGCGCGCCGTCTCGTCACCGGCGAGAGCCATGAGACGTATTACACCGACGATCACTACCGGACCTTCAAGGCGGTGCTCCGATGACGGGTTCTGTGCCCCGGCCGCTCGCGGCGGTGCTCGATGGCAGTACGCCCCCGGGAGTGCTGCCCTGGCCCGCCGACCGCTCGGTGGCGGACGCCCTGGACGCCGCGCGGGACGCCGGCTGGACCGGCGCGACGCTGGAACTCGAAGGGGCCGTGGACAAGGACACCTTCATGGAGCGGTGCGCCCGCTCGCTGAAGCTGCCGGACTGGTTCGGCCGCAACTGGGACGCGCTCGCCGACTGCCTCACCGACCTGTCCTGGTGCCCCGCCGACCGCGGCCGGCTGCTGATCGTGACGGGCTGGCAGGGCTATGCGGCCGCCGCGCCGGAGGACTGGAGCATCGTGGAGGGCGTCCTCGCGGACGCGGTGGGGTACTGGCGCGACTCGGACACCGGACTGGCCGTGATCATGGCCAGGGGGCGGGCCCGGCAGGGGGTCTAGGAGCCGTCCGGGACCGTGTCCGGCGGGTGTCGTCCCGGCTGGAGATCACCCCGTACGTCTGGACCGCCCACCCGGCTCGACGTGTACACGCCAGCAGCTCACGTGCCCGTTGGTGGATCGCACACACGGCCCACTCCCTGGCTCGGACAATCGTATGAGCCCTGGTCAGGGCCCGTATCCTGGCGGTATGCGATTCCTGAATCCGAAGAACGGCGCCCTCGAAGAGAGTTCTTCGGTGCCTTACGACCTGACCTACGACGATGTGTTCATGGTGCCCGGCCGCTCCGCCGTGGGCTCCCGCCAGGGCGTGGATCTGTCCTCGCCCGACGGGTCCGGAACCACCATTCCGCTCGTGGTCGCCAACATGACGGCGATCGCCGGCCGCCGGATGGCCGAGACCGTTGCCCGCCGTGGTGGCCTGGTCGTCATTCCGCAGGACATCCCGATCGACGTCGTCACCGATGTCGTGACCTGGGTCAAGCGCCGTCACCTGGTACTGGACACGCCGATCGTGCTGTCCCCGGTCGCGACCGTCGCCGACGCCCTGTCGCTGCTGCCCAAGCGGGCGCACGGCGCGGGCATCGTCGTCGAGGGCGGCCGCCCGGTCGGCGTCGTCACCGAGCACGACCTGGCCGGGGTGGACCGCTTCACCCAGGTGGCCGAGGTCATGACCCGGGACCTGCTGGTCCTGGACGCGGACATCGACCCGCGGGAGGCCTTCAACCGCCTGGACGCCGCCAACCGCAAGCTCGCTCCCGCGGTCGACGCGGACGGCAAGCTGGTCGGCATCCTGACCCGTAAGGGCGCCCTGCGCGCCACCCTGTACACCCCCGCCACGGACGCCAACGGCAAGCTGCGGATCGCCGCTGCCGTGGGCATCAACGGCGATGTGGCCGGCAAGGCCAAGGCGCTGCTGGACGCCGGCGTGGACACGCTTGTCGTGGACACCGCGCACGGCCACCAGGAGAGCATGATCAGCGCGGTCAAGGCGGTCCGGGCGCTGGACCCGCAGGTCCCGATCGTGGCGGGCAACATCGTCGCCGCCGAGGGCGTACGCGATCTGATCGAGGCCGGCGCGGACATCATCAAGGTCGGTGTCGGACCGGGCGCGATGTGCACCACCCGGATGATGACCGGCGTGGGCCGGCCGCAGTTCTCCGCGGTGCTGGAGTGCGCCGCCGAGGCCAAGAAGTTCGGCAAGCACGTCTGGGCCGACGGCGGCGTGCGGCACCCCCGCGATGTCGCGATGGCGCTGGCCGCGGGCGCGTCCAACGTCATGATCGGCTCCTGGTTCGCCGGCACCCTGGAGTCGCCCGGCGACCTCCAGCACACCGCCGACGGCCGCCCGTACAAGGAGAGCTTCGGTATGGCCTCCGCCCGTGCGGTGCAGCGCCGTACCAGCGAGGAGTCGGCCTACGACCGGGCCCGCAAGGGGCTCTTCGAGGAGGGCATCTCCACCTCGCGGATGTTCATCGACCAGGGGCGCCCCGGCGTCGAGGACCTGATCGACTCGATCATCGCGGGCGTCCGCAGCTCCTGCACGTACGCGGGCGCGGCCTCGCTGGCCGAGTTCGCCGAGAAGGCCGTGGTCGGCGTGCAGAGCGCCGCCGGCTACGCCGAGGGCAAGCCGCTGCACGACAGCTGGAACTGACCCGCGACAGGGCCGCACAGCGACCCGGATCCGCCGCTCACCGGCCCCGCACCGCATCGGTGCGGGGCCGGTCGCGTATGCGGGCC
>NZ_QUAC01000381.1 GCF_003389455.1 Streptomyces inhibens
GGCCCGGCTGCGGCCCCGGGCCGTCGGCCGGCGGTGCGGTGGAGGTCGTACGGGGCCCGGCCGCGGGGCCGAGGGTCGCGAGGTCTTCGTCTGCCATAGGAGCCATCATAGAATCATGGGATGAATGCTTGTCCAGCCGATATCGATAGCCTCTGCTGTCCCGGTCGGCGCCGGGCACCGCAAGGATCTGCCGGGCGCCGCGCCGCCGCCGTCCGTCCACCCCTGCACACCGGAGCGCAGCCATGCCTCTGACCTCGCCCCGCCGCTCCGCGCTCGCCGACCAGGTGATCGCGCAGCTGCGCGCCCAGATCACGTCCGGTGAGTGGCCGGTGGGATCCCGTATCCCGACCGAGCCGGAGCTCGTCGAGCAGCTCGGGGTGGCCCGGAACACCGTCCGCGAGGCCGTCCGCGCGCTGGCGCACAACGGGCTGCTGGACATCCGGCAGGGCTCGGGCACGTACGTGGTGGCGACCAGCGAGCTGGCCGGGGTGATGAACCGCCGGTTCGCGGCCGCCGAGCCCGGGCACGTCGCCGAGCTGCGCAGCGCCCTGGAGGCGGCGGCCGCCCGGCTCGCCGCGCGCCGTCGCACCGAACAGGACCTGCGGCAGATCGACACACTGCTGGAGCGGCGCGAGCGGGCCTGGGAGTCCGGTGCCGCGGAGGCCTTCGTGGAGGCCGACGCGACCTTGCACATGGCGATCGTGGCGGCCTCGCACAACGAGGTGCTGGCCGAGATCTACGCCGACCTCGGCGGCGTGCTGCGCGACTTCCTGCGGGCCGATGTGGGCGAGGAGCTGCGGCCCGAGGCGCATATGGACCACTCCCGCCTGGTGGAGGCGATCCGTGCGGGCGACGGCGACCGCGCCGCCGCCGAGGCGAGCGCGCACCCCTTCGGCTGCCGGCTCAGCCTCGTGGAGCCTGGCTGACCGCAGGGGGAACGGCGCCGGAAACGCGTACTGCCCGCCCCGGCGGACCGGAGCGGGCAGTACGGATGCGCGGTGGGCGTCAGGCGCCCATCATGTGCACGCCGCCGTCGACGTGCACGATCTCACCGGTCGTCCGCGGGAAGAAGTCGGACAGCATGCCGACGACGCCACGGCCGGCCGGCTCCGGGTCGGCCAGGTCCCAGCCGATCGGGGCGCGGTGGTTCCACACGTCCGCCAGCTCCTCGAAGCCGGGGATCGACTTGGCGGCCATCGACTTGATCGGGCCGGCCGAGACCAGGTTGCAGCGGATCCCCTTGGGGCCCAGGTCGCGCGCCAGGTAGCGGTTGGTGCCCTCCAGCGCCGCCTTGGCCACGCCCATCCAGTCGTACTTGGGCCAGGCGATCTGCGCGTCGAAGGTCAGGCCGACGATCGCGCCGCCGTGCTCCATCAGCGGCAGGCAGGCCATCGTCAGCGACTTGTAGGAGTACGCCGAGACCTGGACCGCGGTGCTGACGTCCTCCCAGCTCGCCTCCAGGAAGTTGAAGGCGCCCTGCGGGCCGAAGGCGATGGAGTGCACGATGCCGTCGAGACGGGCGCCCTCGCCCTGGTGCTCACGGATCTTGTCCGCCAGCCCGTCCAGGTGCTCCTGGTTGGTGACGTCCAGCTCGATGACCGGGGCGGGCTTGGGCAGCCGCTTGGCGATCCGCTCGACGAGGGAGAGCCGGCCGAAGCCGGTGAGGATGACCTCGGCGCCCTCGTTCTGGGCGACCTTGGCCGCCTGGAAAGCGATCGACGACTCGGTCAGAACACCCGTGACCAGGATGCGCTTGCCTGCAAGGATTCCACTCATACTGATCAGTGACCCATGCCCAATCCGCCGTCGACAGGAATGACGGCTCCGGTGATGTACGCGGCCTCGTCGGAGGCCAGGAAGCGGACCGAGGCGGCGATCTCCTCGGGCTGCGCATACCGCGCGAGCGGCACCTGCTTGACGATGTTCTCCCGCTGCTCGTCGGTGAGCACCCGGGTCATGTCGGTGTCGACGAAGCCGGGCGCGACGACGTTGACGGTGATGTTGCGGCTGCCCAGCTCCCGGGCGAGCGAGCGGGCGAAGCCCACCAGACCGGCCTTGGAGGCGGCGTAGTTCGCCTGGCCCGGGGCGCCCATCAGGCCGACCACGGACGAGATCAGTACGACCCGGCCCTTACGGGCCCGCAGCATCGCCCGGTTGGCCCGCTTGACCACCCGGAACGTGCCGGTGAGGTTGGTCTCCAGGACCGAGGTGAAGTCCTCCTCGGACATCCGCATCAGCAGCTGGTCACGGGTGACGCCGGCGTTGGCCACCAGCACCTCGACCGGACCGTGCTTCTCCTCGATCTCCTTGTACGCCTGCTCGACCTGCTCGTTGTCCGTGATGTCGCACTTCACGGCCAAAAACCCCGCGGGCGGCTCGCCCGAGCGGTAGGTGATGGCGACCTTGTCGCCTGCCTCGGCGAAGGCACGGGCAATGGCGAGGCCAATGCCGCGGTTACCTCCGGTGACCAGAACCGAGCGGCTCAAGAGATCACCCTTTCCGTTTTCTGTCCGTCCTGCGTTCGATACGAAACTATCGGTCACGGCGCCTTTACGTGGAATCGAGCACGGACAGGCACACGCCCCGGTCACTGTCGGGTCTCCACAGAACCACGGCGGAACCCTCCCGCCGGCGGTACCCGTCGGCCGTGTCGCACCGGCGCCGGCGCACGCCCCCCGACGGCCGGCTCGCCATGCCGCACACCGGTGTGCACTGGGCCGAGGGCCCGCCACAAGGCATGATGCAGGCGCCGACCACGGGAGGACGCCTTGCCTGCTGCACCCCATGCCCTTGACGAAACGTTCGTTGCGCTGCCGCTGCGCGCGCTGGCCGACGCCGCGCTGGCCCGGGCCCGCGCGCTGGGCGCCGTACACGCGGACTTCCGCCTGGAGCGGATCCGCAGCGCCTCCTGGCGACTGCGGGACGCCCGGACGGCCGGGACCTCGGACAGCACCGACCTCGGGTACGCGGTGCGGGTGGTGCACGGCGGCGCCTGGGGCTTCGCCTCCGGGGTGGATCTGACGATGGACGCGGCGGCGCGGGTGGCCGCGCAGGCCGTGGCGATGGCGAAGCTGTCGGCAAAGGTGATCAAGGCGGCGGGCTCCGACGAGAAGGTCGAGCTGGCGGCGGAACCCTCGTATCCGGACCGGACCTGGGTCTCCGCGTACGAGATCAACCCGTTCGACGTGCCGGACGCCGACAAGACCGGGCTGCTGGCGGAGTGGAGCTCGCGGCTGCTGGCCGCCGAGGGCGTGGCCCATGCGGACGCCTCGCTGCTGACCGTCCAGGAGAACAAGTTCTACGCGGACACCACGGGCACCAGCACCACGCAGCAGCGGGTGCGGCTGCATCCGCAGCTGACGGCGGTCGCGGTGGACGCGGCCAGCGGCGACTTCGACTCGATGCGCACCATCGCCCCGCCGGTCGGGCGCGGCTGGGAGTACCTGACCGGCGAGCACTACGACTGGGACGGTGAGCTGGCCCGGATCCCGGAGTACCTCGCCGAGAAGATGCGCGCCCCGAGCGTCGAGGCCGGCGCCTACGACCTGGTGGTGGATCCCTCCAATCTGTGGCTGACGATCCATGAGTCGATCGGGCACGCGACCGAGCTGGACCGGGCGCTGGGCTACGAGGCGGCGTACGCGGGGACCTCGTTCGCCACCTTCGACCAGCTCGGGAAGCTGGCGTACGGCTCCGAGATCATGAATGTGACGGGCGACCGGACCGCCGAGCACGGGCTCGCGACGATCGGCTACGACGACGAGGGGGTGGCCGCGCAGTCCTGGGACCTGATCAAGGACGGGACCCTGGTGGGCTATCAACTCGACCGCAGAATCGCGAAGTTGACGGGCTTCCCACGCTCCAACGGGTGCGCGTACGCGGACTCGCCCAGCCATGTGCCGGTCCAGCGGATGGCCAATGTCTCGCTGCGGCCGGCGGCGGACGGGCCGTCCACCGAGGAGCTGATCTCGGGGGTGGAGCGGGGCATCTATGTCGTCGGCGACCGCTCCTGGTCGATCGATATGCAGCGGTACAACTTCCAGTTCACCCAGCAGAGGGCGTACGCGATCCGGAACGGGCGGCTGGCCGGGCAGCTGCGCGATGCCGCCTACCAGGCGACCACCACCGACTTCTGGGGCTCGATGACCGCGGTGGGCGGCCCGGAGACCTATGTCCTGGGCGGCGCCTTCAACTGCGGCAAGGCCCAGCCGGGCCAGGTCGCGGCCGTCTCGCACGGCTGCCCGTCCGCCCTGTTCGAGGGCGTGAACATTCTGAACACGACGCAGGAGGCCGGTCGATGAGCACGCGTACGTCTCGTAAGAGCACGCCGCACGAGATCGTCGAGCGGGCCCTGGAGCTCTCCCGGGCCGACGGCTGTGTGGTCATCGCCGACGAGCACTCCAGCGCCAACCTGCGCTGGGCGGGCAATGCGCTCACCACCAACGGCGTCGCCCGCGGCCGCACCCTCACGGTCGTGGCGACCGTGGACGGCGGGCAGGGCACCGCGTCCGGTGTGGTCTCGCGGTCGGCGGTGACCGCGGACGACCTGGAGCCGCTGGTACGGGCCGCGGAGGCGGCCGCCAGGGACGCCGGGCCCGCCGAGGACGCCCAGCCGCTGGTCGGCGGCGAGAAGACGTCCGCCGACTTCACCGACGCGCCCGCCGAGACCTCCTCGGACGTCTTCGCGGCGTTCGCGCCGGCCCTGGGCGAGTCCTTCCAGCAGGCCCGCTCCGGCGGCCGTGAGCTGTACGGCTTCGCCCACCACGGCGTCGTCTCGTCGTATCTGGGCACCTCGGCCGGCCTGCGGCTGCGGCACGACCAGCCCACCGGGACGCTGGAGCTGAACGCCAAGTCAGCAGGTTCCGGCGCGGCCGCACCCCACTCTGCCTGGGCCGGACGCGCGACCCGCGACTTCACCGACGTCGATCCGCGGGAGCTGGACGCCGAGCTGGGCCGGCGGCTGGGCTGGGCGAAGCGGCGGATCGAGCTGCCCGCCGGGCGGTACGAGACGCTGCTGCCGCCGACCGCGGTCGCCGACCTGCTGATCTACCAGTACTGGTCGTCCGGCGCCCGGGACGCCGCGGAGGGCCGTACGGTCTTCTCCCGGCCGGCCGACGACGACGAGGCGGAGCGGCCCGGGGCGGGCACCCGGGTCGGCGAGCGGCTCACCGAGCTGCCGCTGACCCTGCGCAGCGACCCGCGGGCGGCGGGGCTGGAGTGCGCGCCGTTCGTGCTGGCGCACTCCTCCGGCGACGATGCGTCGGTGTTCGACAACGGGCTGCCGCTGACCGCCACCGACTGGGTGCGCGAGGGCGTGCTGAACCGGCTGCCGACCACCCGGCACAGCGCCGGACTGACCGGCCTCCCGGTGGCACCGGGCATCGACAACCTCCTTCTGGAGGGCGGCGGTTCACGCTCGCTGGACGAGATGGTGGCGGCCGCCGGCCACGACGGTCCCGCGCTGCTGCTGACCTGCCTGTGGTACATCCGCGAGGTCGACCCGGCGACGCTGCTGCTGACCGGGCTGACCCGGGACGGCGTCTACCTGGTGGAGAACGGCGAGGTGGTCGGCGAGGTCAACAACTTCCGGTTCAACGAGTCGCCGGTGGATCTGCTGTCGCGGGCGGTGGAGGCGGGCCGTACGGAGCCGACCCTGCCGCGTGAGTGGGGCGACTACTTCACCCGCGCCGCGATGCCGGCGCTGCGCATTCCGGACTTCAACATGAGTTCGGTCAGCCAGGGGGTGTGAGCGGGCGGATCTTGTGGTGCGCCGGGGCCCACGTGCGTAAACCCGTGCGGGGGTCCCGGTGCCATGGCCATAGACTTCTGCCCTGTCCCTTCTGGGACGCCCTGTCCTCCCTCACGGGAAATACCGATCGATCAGGAACGCCATGACACGCCTCGGCGAATCCGTCGCCCGCGCCAGCACGCTGCTCTCCGCCGACCTCTCCTCGGACGCCACGGTCCAGGAGCTGCTCCGGGAGACGGGTGCGCGGCGCTATCTCGATCTGACGGATCTGCCCGCCAAGGAGCAGGCCGAGCTGATCGCGGCCCGTACGGTCGAGGTCCTGCCGGGTGTGGAGAAGCTGGCCGAGCGGATCGAGGAGCGCCGGGCGGCCGGCAAGGGTCTGCACATCAAGCTGGGCATCGACCCGACCGCGACCGATGTGCACCTCGGGCATGCGGTGCCGCTGATCGTGCTGAGCCGCTTCCAGCGGCTGGGCCACGACGTCACGCTGATCATCGGTGACTTCACCGCCAAGATCGGCGACCCGTCGGGCCGTACGGCCGAGCGCCCGCCGCTGACCGACGAGGACATCGCGCGCAATCTCGCCACGTACCGCGAACAGGTGCGGCCCTTCTTCGACTTCGAGAAGGTCAGCTTCCGGCAGAACAGCGAGTGGCTGGCGCCGTACACCTTCCCCGAGCTGCTCTCGCTGCTCGCCCAGGTGCCGGCCTCGCAGCTGCTGCAGCGCGAGGACTTCCGCAACCGGCTCGCGGCCGGCTCCGGTCTGACCATGACGGAGCTGCTGTACCCCATCGCGCAGGGCCTGGACTCGGTGGCGCTGGAGTGCGATGTGGAGCTGGGCGGCTCCGACCAGCTGCTCAATCTGCAGATGGGCCGCAAGCTGATGGAGCTGCGCGGGCAGCGGCCGCAGCTGGTGGTGACCATGCCGCTGATCGAGGGCACGGACGGCACCGGCGCCAAGATGTCCAAGTCCAAGGGCAATTACGTCGGGCTGAGCGCGCCGGCCGATGATGTCTTCGGCAAGATCATGTCGGTGCCGGACCGGCTGATGGAGCCGTACCTCAAGGCCTGGACGGAGTGGACGGACGAGGAGATCACGCTCGTCCTGGGCCGGGTCGCGGACCGCTCGCTGCACCCGATGGACCTCAAGAAGATCCTCGCGGGCGAGGTCGTGGCGGCGCTGTACGGCCTGGATGCGGCGATGGCGGCGCGGGCCGGGTTCATCGCGCAGTTCTCCAAGAAGTCGTTCTCCGACGTGGAGTCGCTGCCGGTCGTCGATGTCGCCGCGCACGGCGCGGAGACGGTGGCGACGGTGCTGACGAAGGTGCTGGAGTTCACGCCGAGCGCCTCGGCGGCGCGGCGGCTGGCCAAGCAGAACGCGCTGCGGCTGGTCGTGGAGGGCGAGGGCGGTCAGCAGACCGTGGTGCTCGCGGAGGCCGATTCGGTCCGGCCGCTGGCCGAGGTGCTGGCCGAGAAGCTGGCGGACGCGGCCGGGGTCGCGTACCTGAAGGCCGGCCGGAAGCTGGCGCAGCTCGACGGCCGCTGACACGGCAGAGGTGCGGGCGGCCGGTGCGCGAGGGTGCGCACCGGCC
>NZ_QUAC01000385.1 GCF_003389455.1 Streptomyces inhibens
CCAGGGCGCGGGCGGCCTTGGCGGGGCCGCGCATCGGCGGCACGGGGCCGGGGAGTTGGCGCGGGTCGACGGAGTGCAGGCGGGCCAGCAGCCGGGCGGCGTCCTCCCAGGGCGCGGCGTCGGGGTCGTCGGGCGGCACCGGGCTGCCGTACGGCCAGCGGGTGAGCGCGCGGCCGTCCTCGGTGAGGGTCAGGAAGCCGTCCGGGCCGGTGACCGGGAGCGGGGGCAGCAGGATGCCGTGCAGGCGGGGGTGGGCGGCGATGCGCAGCCGGGCGGTCAGGTCCTGCGGGTCGCCGTCGGGGGCATGGGCCTTGGCCACCGTACGGCCGCTGCGGACGACGGTGCCGTCGGGGCGGTCGGCGAGTATCTCGGGGGAAGTCGCCGGTGCGCCTGCCGGGGCGGACAGCGCGGCCAGGCGGTCGAGAAGCGGTGCGGTCATCGTTCCCCCGAGTCCGGCGCGAGCCGGATGTGCCGTGACGGTGGTGCGCGCTGTGGGCGGCCCGGTCCGGGATCGTACGCGCGGTACGGGCGGAGCGGTCGGGGCGGCGGCCGGGAAAACCCGAAGGCCGGGCATCTCCCCAGATGCCCGGCCGTTCGTGCCGTCCGCCGCACCCCCGTCCCCACGGGGTTTTCGGCCAGAGGTCCCCGTCCCGGGCCGCTCTCCCGGGACCGAGGCGCCGCTCAGCGCCCCAGCATTCCGACCACGGACGACGCTTGTGTGATGACGGCTTCCCAGCCGCCGAAGACCACGGCGAGAACGATCGCCAGCGGCAGCACCATGGCCACCGCGACAAGGGGATGGCGGGTGCCGGAGGACTGCTGGCCGCCGAGCGCCGCGGCGGCCTTGCGCCCCTGCACCCGAAGGGCCGACCGTCCTGAGGTCCGATCCATCGTCCCGCTCCCGTCGTGTCTGGGGGCGGCGGGCGTCTGACCTCGGGGGACGAGTGCTGCGCCCGCCGCTTGAAGACAACATTAGGCATCCGGCGGGCGGTGGGCGTCATGCCGTCGTATCGATTGCTCGGCCTCCAGGAGGATGACGGAACGCCGCCCCGCGTACTCCCCTGGGTGGAGAGAGGGCACCGGGGACCTGGGGACATCCCCCAGGGGCTCCCTTCGGAGCCGCCGGTCCGCGGGCATGCGAGGTGACCTCGCTCACTTCGTCCGCTCCCCCGCGCACCGCGGTCCTGCCTTCGCGGCACACGCTGCCCGCCGCCCCTTCCCGCCGCCCGACCCCATCCCCGGCATCCGCGACTATACCGACGCGATCCCCCTTCATCACCCCAATCCCCCTTCTGTGGCGGATCATTGGGAACTCGTACGGAAAGTCCGGCCGCCCGGCGGCCGATGGGCTCCCGCCCTCCGGAAATCGCACCCATCACCGGCAATCCGGTTGCCGACGCATGCGCGGCCTATCAGCACAGCGAGCCGTCAATCCGTAAGCTGTGCCACGTCAGACGGTTGGCAGCGGAGGGGCCTCCCCACCGCAGGTAGGGGACGGACATGGCGATGATGCGGCTCCGACGCGAGGACCCGCGTGTCGTCGGGACGTTCCGGCTGCACCGCCGGCTCGGCGCGGGCGGGATGGGCGTGGTCTATCTCGGCTCGGACAAGCGCGGGCAGCGGGTTGCCCTGAAGGTGATCCGGCCGGATCTGGCGGAGGATCAGGAATTCCGCTCGCGGTTCGCGCGCGAGGTGTCGGCGGCACGGCGGATCCGCGGCGGCTGTACGGCCCGGCTGGTGGCGGCCGATCTCGACGCGGACCGCCCCTGGTTCGCCACGCAGTACGTCCCGGGACCCTCGCTGCACGACAAGGTCAACGAGGAGGGGCCGCTGTCCCCCGCACAGGTCGCCTCCATCGGCGCCGCGCTGTCCGAGGGGCTACTCGCCGTCCATGACGCGGGCGTGGTGCACCGTGATCTGAAGCCGTCCAACATTCTGCTGTCGCCCAAGGGCCCGCGGATCATCGACTTCGGCATCGCCTGGGCGACCGGCGCCAGCACGCTGACGCATGTCGGTACGGCCGTCGGCTCGCCGGGCTTTCTGGCGCCGGAGCAGGTGCGCGGCGCCGCGGTGACGCCCGCCACCGACATCTTCGCGCTGGGCGCGACCCTCGCGTACGCCTGCACCGCGGACTCCCCGTTCGGGCAGGGCAGTTCGGAGGTCATGCTCTACCGCGTGGTCCATGAGGAGGCGCAGCTCGCCGGGGTGCCGGACGCGCTGGCGCCGCTGCTCGCCTCGTGCCTGGCCAAGGACCCGGCGGACCGCCCCAGCACCCTGTCGCTGTCACTGCGGCTCAAGGAGATCGCGGCCCGTGAGGCGCACGGCCTGTCGGGCGGGCCGCTGGAGAACGGCTCCGGGGCCGGGGCCGGTTGGGAGCGTATGGAGCGCCGCCCGTCGGACCGGCCGACCGGGCAGCGCGCCGAGGAGTACGCGCGCCAGCGCACCGAACGGCGGACGGCGGGGACGAACCCGCGTCCGCACGCATCCCGTCCCTCGGCGCCGCGTGACTTGGCATCCCGGCCGGCCGGCCCGGCATCGGCCGCGGGCAAGAACCCGCGGGCCGGCGGGCGCACTGCGCGACGCGCCCCGGCTTCGCGGCCGACGGGGCGAAACGGTTCGCGTACCCCGGTGCGTACGACATCCGGCGGCCGCCGGCCCGGACCGGACCGGCGGCTGCTGCGCCAGCGGGTCATCGTGTTCGTGGTGGTGACGCTGCTGGTGGCGCTCGGTATCGCGGCGGCCCAGGGGTGCCAGGGGCCGGCCCGCGGGCTGGGCGTGAAGCGGACGGTACCGGTCGCTCCGTACGGGGGCGCGGACAGGCCTTGGGGTGTGGGGGAACAGAACCCCTAGGGGGTATGGGCGCCCCCTGCGGGCCACAACGCGGTGGGGCAGGGGGATGATTCCCGTGCCGGGGGGTGATTCCCGTGCCAGGGGTAATTCCCGTCAGGCGGGGCGTCCGGTCGCCACCGCGTAGAACGCCACCGCGGCGGCCGCTCCGACGTTGAGCGAGTCCACGCCGTGCGCCATCGGGATACGGACCCATTCATCGGCGGCCCGCAGGGCGCCGGTGGTCAGGCCGCCGCCCTCCGCGCCCAGCATCAGGGCGGCGCGCTCCAGGGTGTGCGGGGCGGCCTCGTCGATGGCGGTGGCCTTCTCGGCCGGGGTGAGCGCGAGCAGCTTGAAGCCCGCTTCCCGTACGACGGCCAGATCGCGGGGCCAGCCCTCCAGCCGGGCGTACGGCACGGAGAACACCGCGCCCATGGAGACCTTCACCGAGCGGCGGTAGAGCGGGTCCGCGCAGTCCGGGGAGAGCAGCACCGCGTCCATGCCGAGGGCCGCCGCGCTGCGGAAGATCGCACCGATGTTGGTGTGGTCGTTGACCGCTTCCATGACCACGATGCGGCGGGCCCCGGCGAGCAGTTCGGCGGCCTCGGGCAGCGGCTTGCGCTGCATGGAGGCCAGCGCGCCGCGGTGCACGTGATAGCCCGTCACCCGCTCGGCGAGGTCCGGGCTGACGGCGTAGACCGGGGCCGGGACCTCGTCGATGACATCGCGCATGACATCGACCCACTTGGCCGAGAGCAGCATGGAGCGCATCTCGTAGCCGGCGTGCTTGGCGCGCCGGATGACCTTCTCGCCCTCGGCGATGAAGAGCCCCTCCGCGGGCTCGCGCCGGCGCCGCAGCTCGACGTCGGTCAGACCGGTGTAGTCGGCCAGCCGGGGGTCGTCCGGGTCATCGACGGTGATGATTTCTGCCACGGGGAGATAGTGCCTTGTCGGTGTCGAGGTTCCAATGCCGCGTACGGAACGGGTTACCTGTGGGTAGGGGCGGCGACGGCGACCACGTCGCCGATGACGATGACCGCCGGCGGGCGGACGCCCTCGGCCCGTACGGTCTCGCCGAGGGTCGCGAGGGTGGCGTCGACCCGGCGCTGGGCCGCGGTGGTGCCCTCCTGGATGACGGCGGCCGGGGTGTCGGCGGGGCGGCCGTGCTCGATGAGCTTGGCGGCGATGGCGCCGCTGTTCTCCACGCCCATCAGGACGACGAGGGTGCCGCGCAGCTTGGCCAGCGCGGGCCAGTCGACCAGCGAGCGCTCGTCGTCGGGGGCGACATGGCCGCTGACGACGGTGAATTCATGGGCGACGCCGCGGTGGGTGACGGGGATGCCGGCGGCGCCGGGGACCGAGATGGTGCTGGAGATGCCGGGGACGACCGTGCAGGGGATGCCGGCCGCGGCGAGCGCCTGGGCCTCTTCCATGCCGCGGCCGAAGACGAACGGGTCGCCGCCCTTGAGCCGGACCACGGCCTTGCCGGCCTTGGCGTGCTCGATCAGCGCGTTGTTGATGGCCTCCTGGGCCATGAAACGGCCGTAGGGGATCTTCGCGGCGTCGATGACCTCGACATGCGGCGGGAGTTCGGCGAGCAGATCGCGCGGGCCGAGCCGGTCGGCGATCACCACATCCGCCTCGGCCAGCAGCCGGCGGCCGCGGACGGTGATCAGGTCGGGGTCGCCGGGGCCGCCGCCGACCAGCGCGACGCCGGGCGTGTGGGGGCGGCGGTGGTGCGGGGCGGCGATGCTGCCGTCCCGCAGGCCCTCGACGATCGCATCGCGTACGGCGGCGGAGCGGCGCGGGTCACGGCCGGTGAGGACGGCGACGGTCACGCCCTCGCTGCGGCCGGTGGCCGGGGTCCAGGCGGTGGCGGCCTCGGCGTCGTCGGCGCGTACGCACCACACCCGGCGGTCCTCGGCCTCCTGGGACGCCGCCGCGTTGGCCTCGGGGTCGTCGGTGGAGATCAGCGCGTACCAGGCCTCGGCGAGGTCGCCGGCCTGGTAGCGGCGGCGCTCCCAGCGGATCTCGCCGGCGTCGGCCATCGCCTCGACGGACGGGGTGGCGGACGGGGAGATGAGCTGGACGTCGGCGCCGGCGGCGACGAGCGCGGGGAGCCGGCGCTGGGCCACCTGCCCGGCTCCCAGGACGACCACCCGGCGGCCGGACAGCCGCAGTCCGACGGGGTAGGCGGCGTGTTCGGCGGCGTGCTCAGCCATGGCGGTGCGGCTCCTTGTGCGGGTGATGCGAGTTCGACGACCGGCGCAGCCGCTGCGGCTCTGGAGCGGCTGATGAGGGTGCTACGGCCCGTGGGGCGCTACGGCCCCGGCCCACAGCCTATGGGGCTGCGGGCCGGGGGTCATGTGGGGGCGGCCCTGTCCCGGCCGTCACCCGGTCAGCTCTTCTCGGTGACTCCGGCGGAGTCGAAGGTGGCGACCTCGTGCATGGCGCGGGCGGCGCTCTGCACCACGGGGAGCGCGAGCAGCGCGCCGGTGCCCTCACCGAGGCGCAGATCGAGGTCGACCAGCGGGCGCAGGCCCAGCTTGTTCAGGGCCGCGACATGGCCCGGCTCGGCGCTGCGGTGGCCGGCGATGCACGCGGCCAGCGCCTCCGGGGCGATGGCGCGGGCCACCAGGGCGGCGGCGCCGGCGCTGACGCCGTCCAGGATCACCGGCGTACGCAGCGAGGCGCCGCCGAGGATCAGGCCGACGAGTGCGGCGTGCTCCAGGCCGCCGATCGCGGTGAGGACACCGATCGGGTCGGCCGGGTCGGGCTGGTGGAGTTCCAGGGCGCGGCGGACCACATCGACCTTGCGGGCGTGCGTCTCGTCGTTGATGCCGGTGCCTCGGCCGGTGACCTCGACCGGGTCGACGCCGGTGTAGACGGCGATCAGTGCGGCGGAGGTGGTGGTGTTGGCGATGCCCATCTCGCCCGTGAGCAGCGCCTTGTTGCCGGCCGCTACGAGGTCGCGGGCGGTCTCGATGCCCACCTCGATCGCCTTGAGCACGTCCTCCTGGGTCATCGCCGGGCCGGCCGTGAAGTCGGCGGTGCCGGCGCGGACCTTACGGGGCAGCAGGCCCGGGGTGGCGGGTAGTTCGCCCGCCACGCCGACGTCCACGACACAGACCTCGGCGCCGACCTGATTGGCGAAGGCGTTGCAGACCGCGCCGCCGCCCAGGAAGTTGGCGACCATCTGGCCGGTGACCTCCTGGGGCCAGGGGGTCACGCCCTGGGCGTGCACACCGTGGTCGCCGGCGAAGATCGCGACGGCGGCCGGCTCCGGGATGGGCGGCGGGCACTTGCGGGACAGTCCGCACAGCTGCGCGGAGATGATCTCCAGCATGCCCAGCGCCCCGGCGGGCTTGGTCATCCGCTTCTGCCGCTCCCAGGCCTCGCCGAGCGCCTTGGCGTCCAGCGGGCGGATGCCCTGCAGGGTCTCCTGGAGGAGGTCGTGCGGGCTCTCGCCGGGCAGCGCGCGGCGGCCGTAGGTCTCCTCGTGGACGACCCAGGACAGCGGGCGGCGCTTGGACCAGCCCGCCTGCAGCAGCTCGGGCTCCTCCGGGAACTCGTCGACGTAACCGACGCACAGGTAGGCGACGACTTCGAGGTGCTCGGGCAGGCCCAGCTCGCGGACCATCTCGCGCTCGTCGAAGAAGCTGACCCAGCCGACGCCCAGGCCTTCGGCGCGGGCGGCGAGCCAGAGGTTCTCGACGGCGAGCGCGGAGGAGTACGGGGCCATCTGCGGCTGGGTGTGCCGGCCGAGGGTGTGCCGGCCGCCGCGGGTGGAGTCGGCGGTGACGACGATGTTCACCGGCGTTTCGAGGATCGCCTCGATCTTCAGCTCGCGGAACTGCTTGGCGCGCGCCTTGGGCAGCGACTTGGCGTACGCCTCGCGCTGCTGCATGGCGAGCTGGTGCATCTTCTCGCGGGTCTCGGCCGAGCGGATGACGACGAAGTCCCACGGCTGGGAGTGGCCGACGCTGGGGGCGGTGTGGGCCGCCTCCAGGACGCGCAGCAGCACCTCGTTGGGGATCGGGTCGCTGCGGAAGCCGTTGCGGATGTCGCGGCGCTCGCGCATCACGCGGTGCACGGCGGCGCGCTCGGAGTCGTCGTACCCGGCGGCCGGGGACGGGACCGGTACGTCGGAGGCAGCCGGGGCGTCGGCGGCTTCGGGGGCCTCTGCCGGCTGCGGCTGGTCGTCGTCCTGGTCCTCGCCGAGCTGGACGAGTTCGGCGGCGTCCTGCTGGTGGGGCGCCTCGTCGGCGGGGGCCTCGGCGGCGGGGCCGCTGTCGGGCGTGAGCCCGGCCGTCGCGGGCTGCTCGCCGGGGGCGGCCGCTACGGCCTGGGCGGCGATCTGCTCGCCGGCCGCCTGGGCCGGGATGTGGACGGTGACGGGCTGCTCCTCGGCCATCGGTTCGGCGGGGGCGCCGGGCTGGTCGGACACGTCGGCTGCCGCGGGTTCCGGGGTCTCCTGGACGTCCGCCGTCACTGCGGGGTCGCCGGTCGTGGCGTCCGCGGTCGGCTCGGGCGCCGGGGTGGTCGGCTCGCCGGGGTGGTCGGGAGCGGCCGCTGCGGGCTGCTGCCCGTCCGGGGTGTCCTGGCCCTCGGGCGCCTCGGTGGTCTGCTGCCCTGCGGCGTCCGCGGGGGCGCCGGGCTGCGGCTGTCCGGCGGCCGGTTGCTGCGCCTCGGGCGGCTCTATGACGGTCTGTTCCACGGGTGCGCCACCCTCGGGGACGGGCATGGCGACCGGGCCGTGCGGGGCGGCGGTGGGCATGGGGGCGG
>NZ_QUAC01000383.1 GCF_003389455.1 Streptomyces inhibens
GGCATGGCTGCGACCGGGGGCGCGGCGGGCGGCGGGGGCGTGGGCGGAGCGGCCGGGGCGGGCTGCGGGGGCTGCGGCGTCTGGGGCTCCTCGACGCTGATGCCGAAGTCGGTGGCCAGCCCCGCGAGCCCGGTGTCGTAGCCCTGCCCCACCGCGCGGAACTTCCAGGCACCCTGGCGGCGGTAGAGCTCACCGAGCACGAAGGCGCTCTCGGTGGTGGCGTCCTGGCTGTCGAAGCGGGCGATCTCGGCGCCGCTCGCCGCGTCCAGCACTCGGATGTACAGCCCCGGGACGCTGCCGAAGGTGCCGCCGTCGGCGGAGGCGGCGAGCACCACCTTGTCGATGGCGGGCTCGACGGAGGCGAGGGCGACGGTGAGGCTGTCGGTCAGCGCGCCGCCGGCCGGGCGCTTGCCCTCGTGGCGTACGGCGCCGGAGGCGTGCACGGCCTGGTTGTAGAAGACGAAGTCTCTGTCGTCGCGGACCTTTCCGGACATCAGGAGCAGCGCGGAGGCGTCCACGTCCGGTGTCCCCGGGCCGGCCTGCCAGCCCAGCTCCACCCGGACCGCCGGGGCCGGGACCGGGACATTGCCGCCCTTCAACATCGACATCGCCGCGCCTTCCTCTCGTCCGCCGTGCCCCGTCAGTGGTGGCACCTCCCAACCTACTTGGCCCGAACCGCTCCGAACGCCCCTTGTTCACCCGCGAGAAGCCAGGTCTTTACACGATTCCTACGGTCGATCGCGACCGATTTCCGCAAGTTCGCTCGCATTGGCGATCCATGGACACTCCCAACACGTAAAACAACCCTCTTTTCAGGCTCCCCAATCGGCACATCGTGGGCTTAACTTATGAGGCATGACCTCCCCCCGCTCTACCTACGGCGGCGGCTACTACGCTTCGCCGTCCTTCCCGGACACTCCGATCTACGACAGCCTCGTCGCAGAGCGCGGTACGCCGCAGATCGCCCCGATCCGGGTGAATCCGTCCCCTTACGACACGGGTTCGTCCTATTTGCCGGCGCTGCCGTCGGCGCTGCCCGCACTTCCGGCCGCGCCCTCCCCTCACTCGCCGGCGCAGGGTTACCCGGGTGCCGCCGCGCAGCCGGTCGCCCCGCTCCAGCACGCTCCGGCGCCGTACATCCCGCAGCAGGCGGGCGTCCGCGGCTATCCGTCCCCGCAACAGCAGCAGCCCCAGCGCCCGGCCACGGGCACGGGGTATGAGGCGATGCGGCCGGCCGCTCCGGTCGCGCCGCGTCCGGCCGCGCCGTACGACGATCCGTACGGCCGTCAGTACCCACGCGGCTACTGACCCGGCCGATCGGCCAACTGTCCGAGGCTGCTGGCAGGATGGACGGCATGCCGAAGTCTGCGCTCCAGTCGATCCATCTCTATCCGGTCAAATCCATTGCGGGGTCCGGTCCCGGCGAGGCGGTCGTAGAGCCGTGGGGGCTCGCCGGGGACCGACGATGGCTGCTGGTCGATGCCGAGCGCAGGCAGATCACCCAACGCCAGCAGCCGAAGCTGGCGTTGGCGCACGCCGAAGCGCTGCCCGGTGGCGCCCTCGGACTCACCGCGCCCGGGATGCCGCCGCTGACGGTCGAGGCACCCGAGTTCGAGGAGACGGTCCCGGTCCAGGTCTGGAAGGACGAGGTCGAGGCGGTGCCCGCGGGCCAGGCGGCGGCCGAGTGGTTCCGCGGGTATCTGGGCGTCGAGTGCCGGCTGGTGCATCTCGACGCCCCGGAGAAGCGCCGTCCCGTCGACCCGGAGTACTCCGAGCCCGGTGACACGGTCAGCTTCGCCGACGGCTTCCCGCTGCTGCTGACCACCACCTCGTCGCTGGACGCCCTCAACTCCCTGATCGCACAGGGCGATCACGCCGACGAGGGCCCGCTGCCGATGAACCGTTTCCGGCCCAATGTGGTGGTGGACGGCACCGCGCCCTGGGCGGAGGACGACTGGCACCGGGTCCGCATCGGCGAGGTGGTCTTCCAGGTGGCCAAGCCCAGCTCACGCTGCGTGGTCACGACCACCGACCAGCGCACCGCCGAGCGCGGCAAGGAGCCGTTGCGTACGCTCGCCCGGCATCGCCGCTTCGGTGACCGGCTGGTCTTCGGCCAGAATCTGATCCCTCGCGGGGTCGGCACGATCCGTATCGGCGACCCGTTCGAGATACTCGACTGACGAGCCGGCGCGGCCCTTCGCCGTGGTCGCGCCGCGGGCGCTCGGGGCGGCCGCCGGACCCTTCGCGGCCCGGTGACCGGCCGGCTGCGGTGGGCGCCCCGCGCCGCCGACGGGAGAGGGCGACGGGGAGACGACGAGCTGCGTGTCGATGTCTGCGAGGGACACCGGGAGCGACCATCTCCTTCCTGTCCAGCATCTGCGGCCCGGGGACCACGCCTTTGTGAGTTACGGCAATGACGAGGTGCGCTGGGAGGTCGTCACGGCGTTCGTACGGCTCGGGCTGGCCCGCGGCGAGAAGGTCCTGGTCCTTCCCTGCCCCGGGGTCCCCGAGGAGGAGGTGCTGGCCAGGCTCGACTTCCCCAGTCGCAGCACGGTTTCGGCGCGCGCACGCGGCCAGTTGGTGGTGAGCAGTATGCGCGAGCTGATCCGGCCGGACAGCGAGTTCACCGCCGCGCGGCAGATGAGCCGGCTGGGCGCGGAGACGGAGCGGGCGACGGCCGAGGGGTACGCGGGCCTGCGGGCGTTCATCGACATGGGCTGGGTGGCCGCGCTCGGCACGGACGTCGGCGCGATGGAGCGCCGCGAGACCGGTGCGCAGGCGCTGTTCACCGGCCGGCCGTACACCGAGATCTGCGCCTACGACCGCCGCCGGTTCGACCGCGCGGTGGTCAGCGCCATGGAACGGGCGCATCCGCGCGCGCTGCTGGAGCGCCTGGGCAGTCTGCGGTCGCTGCGCGGCCCGGACGGTGTGCTGTGCTTCATCGGCGAGGCGGACGCCGCGAATCAGGACACGTTCACCAGATCGCTGGAGATCGCGCTGGCGCATACGGCGGCGCTGCGGCGGCTCACAGTGGATCTGACCCGGCTGCACTTCCTGTCGGTGGGCTGCACGGTCCGCCTGCTCACCCTGACCCGCGCGGCCGCGGGCCACGATCTGGTCGAGGTGCGCTGCGACCGCGGGCAGCGCCGGATGCTGCGGCGGCTGGGCGGCGGGACCGTGCCCAGGCTGGTGTTGACGGAGGTGGTACGGGCGTGGTGAACCCCGATCCGGCGGGTCCGGCCGAGGTATCGGCCGAGGAGCTCGGCCGCCGGCTGTTGCAGCGGCGCTTCACCGCCCGGCTGTTGCCGCAACTGCGGCTGCTGGTCGAGGAGTGCGCCGCCCGCGAGGGGCTGTGCGAGCCGCGGCGCGGTGAATTCGTGCTGGCCGTGGACGAGATCGCGGGGAACGCCGTGGAGCATGCGGGCGGCTCGGGGCGGCTGCTGCTGCGGCGGGTGGGCGACGAGCTGGAGTGCCGGATCAGCGATGCGGGGCCCGGATTCAGCGAGGCGGTGATCCCCGAGCTGCTGCCCGGCCTGGACGGCGCCACGAAGGGCCGCGGGCTGTGGCTGGCGCGCCTGGTGGCGGACCGGTTCGCGGTCGCCGCGGGGGCCCCGGGCACGGGCATGACGGGCGCCGTGGTGACGCTGGCGGTGCGGCTGCGCTGACCACCACGGAGCCGACGGCCGGAACTCCCCCGACAAGCGTTCCAGGGGCCGTTCGTTCCGTACGACCGGATGTCGCTCTCCGGACGGGGTGATGTTGCTCTCTCTTCGCATAACCCTCGCGTGGACCACCCCTGATGCGGTATTCACGGACACACGGAGAGGGGGCAACGATGCGAGCGATGAGAGGCATATGGCGCTGGCGGCACAATCCGCTGCGCCGCCGGACCGATCGGATCGAGGCCTGGGTGGCGCTCACCGCCGCCCTCCTGATCGCCCTCGGGGCGCCCTTCGCGGGCTGGTCGGCCGGCCGGGCCGCGCACGGCGCCCTGCTGGAGACCGTACGCATGCAGCACCAGGAGCGGCATCTGGTGTGGGCCACGGTCGACCGCCTGGTCTCCCGGGCCCCGGTCGACCCGGATCCGGAAACCTCTTCGCAGCGCGATGCGCACCACCGGGTCATCGCCCGTTGGACGGCGCTGGACGGCAGTGCGCACATCGGCCGGCTCGCCGCGCCGCGCCCCGTGGAGCCCGGTGAGCGGTTCCGGATCTGGACGGACGGCCATGGCCGGGTGCTGCCGCGGCCGATGGACGTCAGCACGGCCGGTACGCATGCGGTGCTGGCCGGTCTGGGCACGGCGGCGGCGGTCGGCGGACTGATCGAGGGCGGCCGGCGACTGGTCGTAGGGCAGTTGATGGTGCGTCGCTTCCGCCGCTGGGACCAGGAGTGGGAGCGCGCGGGCCAGGACTGGGGCCGGGCGGACGCCGGGAGTTGACCATCGGCTGACCAGCCGCTGACCGTGTCAACCGCGCCTCGCCGGGCGCGCTACGGTGGGGGCGCCAGCCTCTCGGCTGGGGCCTGGAGAACCCGAATGCGGACATCCGTGGACGGATGGTAGCCGGGCCGACGACAGCCGCACGAAGTGGGGGCACGACAGCGCCATGGCACAGGGCTCGGTCCAGGTGACGCACTCCGGAACGTCGCGTTGGCGGCGCCGTACAGGGGAGTACAGCTCGCTCGCCGCCGCCCTGGAGGCCGCCGGGGACGGTGATGTGCTGACCGTCCCGGCCGGTACGTACCGCGAGAATCTGGTGCTGGTGCGCGCGGTGACGCTGCGCGGCCCGGACGGGGCACGCGGTTCGGTGCGGATCGCCCCGGCCGACGGTGTGGCGCTGACGATACGTGCGTCGGCCACCGTCCACGATCTGCATCTGGAGGCGACGGATTCGGCCTCCCCGGCGCTGCTCGTGGAGGACGGCGCCCCCGAGCTGACCGGTCTGCGGGTGGTGACCCGGTCCGCGTCCGGCATCGAGGTCCGCGGCGGCGCCCGCCCGACGGTGCGCCGCTGCACCGTCGACAACGCGGGCGGGGTGGGCATCAGCGTTCTGGACGGCGCCGGCGGCGTCTTCGAGGAGTGCGAGGTGCTGGCCGCCGGGCAGGACGGTGTGGCGGTGCGCGGCGCGGCCCATCCGCGGCTGGAGAACTGCCGGATCCACCATGCCTCGGGCGCCGGTCTGTCGATCAACGGCGAGGGCAGTGCGGCCGAGGCGGTGGGCTGCGAGATCTACGAGATCAAGGGCGCCGGGATCCAGGTGGCCTCGCGGGCCACCGGCCACCTCACGGACTGCACGGTGCACCGCACCTCCGCCGACGGCATCACCCTGGACACCGACGCGGTCCTCACGCTCGCCGACTGCGACATCCACGACATCCCGGAGAACGCCGTCGATCTGCGCTCCCGTTCGGTGCTGACGCTGACCCGCAGCACGGTGCGGCACTTCGGGCGCAACGGCCTGTCCGTATGGGACCCGGGCACCCGGGTGGACGCCAACCAGTGCGAGATCCACGACAGTACGGGCGACTATCCGGCGGTGTGGGTCAGCGACGGCGCCACCGCCGTACTGGACTCGACGCGGGTGCACGATGTGCCGGACGCGCTGTTCGTGCTGGACCGGGGCTCCCGCGCCGATGTGGTGGACTGCGACATCTCCCAGGTCCGCAACACCGCGGTGTCGGTGAGCGACGGGGCGACCGTGCAGCTGGACGACTGCCGGATCCGGGAGGCGGCCACCGGCGCGTGGTTCCGCGACCACGGCAGCGGCGGCACGCTCGCCAACTGCACCATCGACGGGGCGCAGACCGGCGTGATCGTCACCAAGGGCGCGGACCCCACCATCGAGGGCTGCACGGTCAGTTCGCCGGCCGAGGCCGGCTTCTATGTCTCCGCGGAGGGCCGCGGCACGTTCCACGGCTGCCGGGTCACCGGCAGCTCCGGCTTCGGCTTCCATGTGATCGACGGCTGCCGTACGACGCTGACGCGGTGCCGTACGGAGCGGTGTGCGCGCGGCGGCTACGAGTTCGCCGAGGGCGGCGCCGGGCAGGGCGACGGGCCGACGGTCCAGGACTGCACCAGCGACGAGAGCCGTGCGGTGCAGGAACCGGCCGCCGGGGCGGCACCAGCCGTCCAGCAGGCGACACAGACGGCCGGGCTGCTGGGCAATGTGCCGGCGCAGAGTCCGCCGCCGGCCGCCGCGGCGGCCGCGGAGCCGGCGGTCAGCAGCCGGCCCTCCGACGAGGTGCTCGGCGAACTGGACACCCTCGTAGGGCTGGAGAGCGTCAAGCGCGAGGTGCGCAGCCTGATCAACATGATCGAGGTGGGGCGCAGGCGGCAGCAGGCGGGGCTGAAGGCCGCCTCGGCGCGCCGCCATCTGGTGTTCACCGGCTCCCCCGGCACCGGCAAGACGACCGTGGCCCGGCTGTACGGCGAAATCCTCGCCTCCCTGGGGGTGCTGGAGCGCGGGCATCTGGTCGAGGTGTCCCGGGTGGACCTGGTGGGCGAGCACATCGGGTCGACGGCGATCCGTACCCAGGAGGCGTTCGACCGGGCGCGCGGCGGGGTGCTGTTCATCGACGAGGCGTACGCCCTCTCCCCCGAGGACTCCGGCCGGGACTTCGGCAAGGAGGCCATCGACACCCTCGTGAAGCTGATGGAGGACCACCGGGAGGCGGTGGTGGTGATCGTGGCGGGCTACACCGCGGAGATGGAGCGCTTCCTGGCGGTCAACCCCGGTGTGGCGTCCCGTTTCTCACGGACCATCACCTTCGGCGACTATGCGCCGGAGGAGCTGCTGCGGATCGTCGAGCAGCAGGGTGAGGAGCATGAGTACCACCTCGCCGACGGGGCCGGCGAGGCGCTGCTGAAGTACTTCACGGTGCTGCCCAAGGGGCCGTCGTTCGGCAACGGCCGGACCGCGCGGCAGACGTTCGAGGCGATGGTCGAGCGGCACGCGGGCCGGGTCGCGCAGCTTGCCGACCCGAGCACCGACGACCTGACGCTGCTCTACGCGGACGATCTGCCCGAACTGCCCTGAGCGGGCGGCGGACCGGAACAGTCCGCCGCGGGCCGCTGGCCCGGCACGTCCGGTGCGAGCCGGGCGACCAGTTCGGCGCGCACCGTGTCGAAGACCGGGTCGGCCTGGTAGTCGCCGTGGCCCAGTATCTGGGCGGGCAGCGGATTGTGCAGGGTACGGCCGAAGGCGAGCGGGTCGCGCAGCGGTCCCTGGTCGATCCTCCGGCCGTCCTCACAGGTGAGCCGGATCGGGCCGCCGATGGGGTCGGTGAAGCGCCACAGATTGCGCCAGTCGTCCATCTCGCGGTGCAGTCCGGTGAGCGCGGGCGGTCCGAAGAAGGCGGGGAACCAGCGTCCGTAGAGGCGCTCCAGGGGGCTGCCGTACGTCAGCAGGGCGACCCGGCTGCGGGTGACCAGGTCCAGCTGCCAGACGGCGGCGGCCGCCAGCACACTGCCCTGGGAGTGCCCGGAGATCACCAGGCGGCCGTCGAACCGCTCGGTCCAGGTGGCCATCCGCCAGGTGAGGTCGGGGACGGCGCGCTCGGCGTAGCAGGGCGGTGCGAAGGGGTGGGCGGCGCGCGGCCAGAAGGTGCCGACGTCCCAGAGGATGCCGATGGTGCGCCGCGCCGAGTGGTCGCGGTAGGCGCGCCGGCCCATGGCGATCAGCAGTATCACGCCGGCGCTCATCAGCCATGAGCCGAGGGACTCCGCGGTCTCGGCGGCGGCGTGCACGACCGGCGGCGCACCGGCGGTGGCGCGGCCCGGCGCGCGCTCGGTGAGCCAGGCGCCGGCCACCGCGCCC
>NZ_QUAC01000384.1 GCF_003389455.1 Streptomyces inhibens
CCCCGGTCGCAGCCATGCCCGCGGCGCCCCCGGCGATGCCCACCCCGCCGCCCGCCGCGCCCCCGGCGATGGCTCCCGGGCCCCCGATGGCGCCGCCCATGGCTCCTGCGCCCCCGTTGCCGACGGGTCAACCGGCAGCGTCAATTCCGCCCCCGCCGGGGCAGCCCGCACCGGCCCCCGCGCCCCCTGCCGTTCGTCTGACAAAAGTCACCCTCACGAAGGAGGCTCCTGCCGTCTCGTTGACGAAGCAGGGCGGCACCTCCGGCGCGATGCGGGTGAACCTCAACTGGACCAGCGGCACGGCCGGCAAGCGGCTGACCAAGAAACTCGGCCGCAAGGCGATGCAGGCCATGGGCGCCCGCGGCGCCCTGCTGCCCCCGTCCGGCGAGCTGGACCTCGATCTGTGCGCGCTCTACGAACTCACCGACGGCGCCGCCGGCGTGGTCCACCCGCTCGGCAACAACTTCGGCGCCCTGCACGCCCCGCCGTACATCCAGCTCGACGGCGACGACCGCACCGGCGCCGTCACGGCCGGCGAGAACATGACCATCAACCTCGATCATCAGGCGCGCATCAAGCGCATCCTGATCTTCGTCACCGTCTACGCGGGCGCCCGCAGCTTCGAGGGCCTGCACGCGACGGTCACCCTCCAGCCCCAGTACGGCGCCCCCGTCGACTTCTCGCTCGACGCCTGCACGGTGCCCTCCAACGTCTGCGCGCTCGCCCTGATCACCAACACCGGAAGCGAACTCGTCGTCCAGCGCGAGGCCCGCTACCTCGTCCCCGAGCCCGGCGTCAGCCCGCAGCGCACCGTCGATTACGCCTACGGCTGGGGCCTGGACTGGTCCCCGGCCAGCAAGTGACACCACCACCGGGGGCGCGGCTCAGGGCGCCCCGTACGTCCGGCCCTTCCACGCCGCCCCGCGCCCCCGGTAGTGCTGCACCGCCGAGTCCACCGTCATCAGCAGATACAGCAGCGCGGTGAACGGCAGCAGCGGCGCCGCCCACAGCGGCTGCCCGTAGTAGCGCAGCATCGGCAGAAACGTCCCGCACATCACCGCCCAGGCCGCCCCGCCCAGCGCCGCGAGCGTCGCATCGCCGCCGGCCAGCCCGACCGCCAGCGCGACGGGCGGCGCCAGATACACCAACGTAAGACCGACGACCGTGCCGAGCAGCAGCAGCGGCTGGTGCAGCAGTTGGGCGTACGCGCTGCGCGAGACCATCCGCCACAGCTCGGCCAGCCGCGGATACGGCCGCACACTGTCCACCCGGTCCGCCAGCCCCAGCCAGATCGGCCCTCCCGTCGCCCGCCGCCGCCCCGGGCCGAATCTCCCCCGGACTCCGTCCGGGGGGACCCCCATCGCGATGCCCCCATTTGACGCGGAGCGCTTCACGGCGCGCGCCAGCGCCACATCGTCGATCACCGCATGCCGGATCGACTCCGGGATGCCCGCCCGCTCCGCGGCCTCCCGCCGCAGCAGCACACAGCCACCGGCCGCCGCCGCGGTCCGCGCCCCGGGACGGTTGACCCGGCGGAAGGGGTAGAGCTGCCCGAAGAAGTACACGAAGGCCGGCACGATCAGCCGCTCCCAGAACGTCACCACCCGCAGCCGCGCCATCTGCGACACCAGATCCAGCTCCGCCGACCCGGCCGCGGCAACCAACTCCCGCAGGCTGTCCGGATCGTGCGCGATATCCGCGTCGGTCAGCAGCAGATACTCCGGCGCGGTCCGCTCCCGCGCCAGCGCCATCCCGTGCCGCAGCGCCCACAGCTTCCCCGTCCACCCCGGCTCGGGCTCACCGGGCGAGGACACCGTCAGCGGCAGTCCGCCCCGCGCGGCCGCCAGTTCCCGGGCCAGCGCGCCGGTCCCGTCCGTACTGCCGTCGTCGACCAGGAACACCTCCGCCCGGCCCGGGTACTTCTGCCTGAGCAGCGAGGGCAGGCTCCGCGGCAGCACCTCGGCCTCGTCGCGCGCCGGAACCACCACCGCGACCGACGGCCAGCGCTCCGGATCCCGGCGGTCCGGCAGCCGTACGTCCGTCCGCCAGAAGAAGCCCTGCCCCAGCAACAGCCACACCCAGGCCAGCAGCGACCCGGCACCGATCCACTCCATCGCTCCCACGGGCGCAGTCTGCCGTACCGCACCCGGCGCGCACCGGTGATCGACACGGTGTTCCGGGGCGGGGAAAAGCGGGGCACCCCCCCGGCGGGGGCCCCGCCCGTCGGCGCCCGGTATGACAAGTCGGACCTGCGGCCCAGTAAAGTGTCCGGGTGAAGATCGCGCTGATGGATTCCGGGAATGGGCTGCTCGCGGCGGCCGCCGCCGTGCGGCGACTGCGGCCGGACGCCGATCTGGTCGTCTCCTCCGACCCCGACGGCATGCCCTGGGGCCCGCGCACCCCTGACGATGTCACCGCCCACGCGCTGGCGGTGGCCCGCGCCGCGGCCGCGCACCGCCCCGACGCCCTGATCGTCGCCTGCAACACCGCGTCCGTGCACGCCCTGCCGGCGCTCCGGGCCGAACTGGAACCGGCCGTGCCGGTCATCGGCACCGTCCCGGCGATCAAGCCCGCCGCGGCCGGCGGCGGCCCGCTCGCCATCTGGGCCACCCCCGCCACCACCGGCAGCCCCTATCAGCGGGATCTGATCGAACGGTTCGCGCGCGGCGTGGACGCCACCGGCGTGCCCTGCCCCGGGCTGGCCGACGCGGTCCAGGAAGCCGACGAGGACGCGATCGACGCCGCCATCGTGGCCGCCGCGGCCCACACCCCACGGGACATCCGGGCCGTGGTCCTGGGCTGCACCCACTACGAGCTGGTCGCCGAACGGATCCGCGCCGCCCTCCAGCAGCCCGGCGCCCCCGCCCTCGTCCTGCACGGCTCCGCCGAGGCGGTCGCCGCCCAGGCGCTGCGCCGCATCGGTGCCGAGCCGGCGCCCGCGGCCGCCCCGACCGGCGGCCTCAGCGTGATCCTCAGCGGCCGCCCGGCCAAACTGCCGGCCGCGGCGCTCACCTACGCCGAGGGCCGGCTGCTCGCCGGGAGCCGTACGGACACCGCAGAGGCCGTACGCCGCTGACGTCGGCCATGGCACCGATCACGATGCCGATCACGACGCCGACCGCACCGCAACCCGGGTCGTGAACGACGTGTCCGACGCGCTGCCCCAGGGTGCAAAGACGCGTACGCTGCGTCTCATGAGGGACCACCCCCACGAGGGGGCAGCAGCCCCCGACAACCACGGCAGTACCGACGGCGCCGGCAGCACAACGGGCCCCGTGGGCGGCGCCCATGCGGAGATTCCCGAGGTCTGGCACGGCAGCGCCACCAACCGCATCCAGTGGCTACTGGCCGCGGTGGGCGCGGCGTGTCTGGCGCTGGGCATCAAGATCGCCGTCGACAGCCCCTGGACCTCGGACCTCGCGCCCCTGGTGATGTCGGTGGTCGGCTGTGTCGCGGCCGGCCTACTGGTGCTCTTCGGCACGCTCGCCTTCGTCCATGTCGCGGTACGCGTCGACAAGGACTGCCTGGAAGTGCGGTGCGGCCATATAGGAGTGCCACGCCGCCGGATCCCCCTGGACACGGTCGTCGGCGCCGAATTCGAGCCGCAGGTCACGCCTCGTCACTGGGGCGGCTGGGGCTACCGCTGGCGCCCGGAGCAGGGCACGGCCGTGGTCGTACGCCGTGGTGAGGGCCTGGTGCTCCAGCTCGGCGACGGGCGTACCTTCACCATCACCGTCGATGACGCCGAGGGCGCCGTCCGCGCCATCCGCGGCCGGCTCCGGCCGCGCAAGGGGACCCCGGCGGGAGCCTGAGCCGCTCCTCCGGGGCGAGGCCAGGGTCTGCCGGGGTGGTCCCGTAGGGTCGGAGCATGGCAACCCCCGATTTCATCCGAGACCTCCGGAACTCCATCGGCCGGCAGCTCCTGTGGCTGCCGGGGGTGAGTGCGGTCGTCTTCGACGACCGGGGCCGGGTCCTGCTGGGCAAGCGGGCCGACACCGGCGGCTGGTCGGTGATCGGCGGCATCCCCGAGCCCGGCGAGCAGCCCGCCGAGACCGCGGTGCGCGAGGTCTACGAGGAGACCGCGGTGCGGGTCGTCCCGGAGGGGGTGGTCCTCGTCGAGGCCATGCCGCCGACCCGCTACCCCAATGGCGATGTCTGCCAGTTCATGGACGTGACCCTGCGCTGCCGGGCGGTCGGCGGCGAGGCGAAGGTCAACGACGACGAGTCGCTGGAGGTGGGCTGGTTCGCCGTGGACGCCCTGCCGGAGCTCGACGAGTACGCGCTGACCCGGATCAAGCGGGCGCTGGAGGCCGGCCCGACGTGGTTCCACGGAATGGGCGAGGAGCTCGGGGGACAGCAGACCCAGGGGTAGGCCCCGGGGTTCCCTCAGGGGTTGCTCAGGGGTTCCTCCAAGGGCGGGCCCCAATTCGTTTCCACCGGTGCAGGCCCCAAGGGCTCACAGCTCCTCCGTCGACGGCTCGTCCATGGGGTCCGAGGGCTCGCCGGGAAGCGTGGGCAGCTGCGACCCGTCCGGGACGCCGGGCTCCTGGGACGGCCCCGGGCCGGTGTTCCGGCCGGACGGCTCCTCCGTGTGCATCTCGCGCCTGTCCTTGCGGCAGGTCGTGATCCAGGTGCCGGTGGGGCCGCTCTCGTACTGGCAGAGCCACCCCCGTACGGACAGCGTGCCGCGGTCGTCACGGGCCTCCCGCGGCGCCCGCAGAAAGAACTCCGACATCACACCGCGGGCCTCCGCACAGCCCACCGTGCCGCCGGCCCCCGGATCCGCGTACAGCGCGACGTCTCCCGCCGTGCCCAGCGCGTCGGGGAGCACACCGCAGTCCAGCGGCTGCCCGGGGACGGTGGGGGACGCCGTACCGGGCCCGGAGCGCTGCGGGCCCGGGGTGCGGCCCTCGCCCGCGGCCGACGCCGAGGCGCCGGCCGTCGCGTCCCCTTCCCCGCAGCCCGCCGCGGCCAGGGCGAGCAGCACAGTCGGCACGGCGATCAGCCTCCGCATGTCGGACTCCCTTGTGGCGGCGGTGCGCAGACGGCACATTGCGTCGTACGACGCTAGGAGCCCCGCGCGGGCGCGGCGATCCGGGACGGCCGTTCGGGTGAAGCGGGCGCGGCGTCGGCCTGCCACCCGGACGGGCGTGTGCGGCCGCCATATCCGACCGGCGAAGTGTGGTGCCGTGGCACATCGGTGCCGGACCCGGGCGCTGCCTAGGGTGCGGGCATGACCGTGATCGGCACCCCAGGCCCGGTATCCCTCGACCTCGACGGCCGCACCGCCCTCGTCACCGGCGCCGCCAGTGGCATCGGACGCGCCTGTGCCCTGCGGCTGGCGGCGGCCGGCGCCACGGTGCGCGCGGTCGACCGGGACGCGGCCGGCCTGGCCGACCTTGCCGCGGCCCTCCCGGACGGCACCCGCGGCAGCATCGCGTCCCACCCGCTCGACCTCACCGATCTGGACGCCGCCGAGCGGGCCGCGGCGGGCACCGATCTGCTGGTCAACAATGCGGGCATCCAGCTCGTACGGCCCATCGAGGAGTTCCCGCCCGAGGTCTTCCACCAGGTGCTGACCGTCATGCTGGAGGCGCCCTTCCGGCTGCTGCGCGGCGCGCTGCCCCATATGTACGAACAGGGCTGGGGCCGGATCATCAACATCTCGTCCGTGCACGGGCTGCGGGCCTCCCCCTTCAAGTCCGCGTATGTCGCCGCCAAGCACGGCCTGGAGGGCCTGTCGAAGACCGCGGCCCTGGAGGGCGCCCCGCACGGCGTCACCAGCAACTGCGTCAACCCCGGCTATGTCCGCACGCCCCTGGTCGAACGGCAGATCGCGGACCAGGCCGCCGCACACGGCATCCCCGAGGAACGCGTACTGGCCGACATCCTGCTCGCCGACTCCGCCCTCAAGCGGCTGCTCGAACCGGACGAGGTCGCCGAGGCCGTCGCCTACCTCTGCACCCCGCAGGCGTCCTTCATGACGGGCACCTCGCTGGCTCTGGACGGGGGCTGGACCGCACATTGAGCGGCCCGTGTGCGATACGCGGGCGGCGGAGGCTGGCGCGCGGCGACGACCCGAAGGTATCCCTGTGACCATGCGCACCGATCAGCCGTCGCCCGAGCCCCGGTCCGGCCCCGAGCCCGGGGTCGCGCCCGGCCCCGGGCCGGCGCCGTCTTTGTCCGAGGCGGCCCACGAACAGACCGAGAACCCCTTCCTCGGCCTGCTGGCCACCGGCGCCGCCGCCGAGGAGTACGAGCGGCCGGTGCTGCGCGCCCGCGCCGAGGGCGCCCCCGCCGGCCGGCTCGCCGCCCTGGAGCGGTCCAAGCTCCTCGCGCTGCGCGTACGGACCGAACTGGAGGGCCGCCGACGGCGCGAGGCCGAGCTGTCCGCGCTCTACGCCACCGCACACGACCTGGCCGGGCTGCGCGACCTGGACGCCGTACTGCGCGCGATCGTGCGCCGGGCCCGCTCCCTCCTGGGCACCGAGGTCGCCTACCTCACCCTGAACGACCCCTCCGCCGGCGACACCTATATGCGGGTCACCGACGGCTCGGTCTCCGCGCGGTTCCAGCAGCTGCGGCTCGGCATGGGCGAGGGCCTGGGCGGACTCGTCGCACAGACCGCCCGCCCGTACGTCACCGACAGCTACTTCCACGACGAGCGGTTCCGGCACACCCGCACCATCGACTCGGGCGTCCGCGACGAGGGACTGGTCGCGATCCTGGGAGTGCCGCTGCTGCTCGGCAGCGTCGTCATCGGCGTCCTCTTCGCCGCCGACCGCCGTGAGCGGGTCTTCGAACCCGGCCAGATCGCGCTGCTCGCCGCCCACGCGGCGCACGCCGCCGTCGCCATCGACACCGCCAACCTCCTCGCCGAGACACGCAAGACGCTCACCGAACTGGAGGCCGCCAACGAGATCATCCGCGACCGCAGCGCGGTCATCGAGCGCGCCTCGGACGTCCACGACCGGCTCACCGAACTGGTGCTGCGCGGCGGCGGGGTCCAGGACGTCGCGGACGCGGTGGCCGAAGTCCTGCACGGCGAGGTGGAGTTCACCGCGCCCGACCGGGCACCGGCCGAGGCGCTGGACCGCTCCCGCGCCGACGGCCACGCGGTACGCCACGGCACCGACTGGGTCGCGGCGGTCGGCGCGGGCGGCGAGGTGCTCGGCGCCCTCGTGGTGCGCGGCCACCCGGCCCTGGACCCCGTCGACCAGCGCACCCTGGAGCGGGCCGCCATGGTCACCTCCCTGCTCCTGCTGGCCCGGCGGACCGCCGGCGAGGCCGAACAGCGCGTGCGCGGCGAGCTGTTGGACGACCTCCTGGACGCCGCCGACCGCGACCCCCGCCTGCTGCGCGAACGCGCGGCCCGGGTCGGCGCGAACCTGGACGCGCCGCATGTCGTCCTGGCGGCGCAGATCGACGAGGCGCAGACCGATGAGGCGCCGGTGACCGACGGGGCGCCGCCGGCCGCCAACTCGTCGATGTCCCATCCGTCTCCACCGGCCGACGGCTCCGGGACATCCGACGGCTCCGGGATATCCGAAGGTGGCACCCCGTCCCCGCCCCCACCGCACGGTGCCGGCCGCCGGCGCCTCTGGTCGGCCGCCTCCCATCTCGCCGCCACCCGTCACGGACTGGCCGCCGTACGGGACGGCGGCGCCGTCCTGCTGCTGCCGCTCGGCCCCGACGGCGACCCGGCGCACACCGCCCGCGAGATCGCCGCCCGGCTCGGCGCCGCGCTCCATGTACCCGTCACGGTCGGGGCGTCGGCCCCGGTGGCGGCCCCCGCCGCCCGCCCCGCCGCGGTCGCGGACGCCTACGCGGAGGCCGGGCGCTGCCGGG
>NZ_QUAC01000387.1 GCF_003389455.1 Streptomyces inhibens
CGCGGTGCGTACCGCGGACGGCGCCCTGGCCGCCGCGCTCCCCGGCCCGCCCGACTGCGCCGGGCTGCTGGCCGCGGTGGCCCGGGACGCGGTCGGGCTGCTGACCGACACGGTGGCGCGGGGACAGCTGCGGCAGTGCGCGGGGGAGAACTGCTCCCTGATCTATCTGGACACCTCGCGCGGCCGGCGCCGCCGCTGGTGCTCCAGCGAGGTGTGCGGCAACCGGGAGCGGGTGGCGCGACACCGGAGACGGACCATGGTGCAAAGGGTGGAGGGCGGCGGCGCCCCCGCCGTCCCGAGCGGCGGCGCCCCCGCCGTCCCCGGCCCCGCGACCGCGGCAAAAAACATTTCGGCCGGCCGCTGAACATCCCGCCCGTCCCGTCCGTACTCCTCACCGCAAGTCCGATTCATGGCCCGGCCCCGGCGATCTTGGGTGACCCGCGCTATCGACCCGGGAGTTGGAGTGCGTAAGGATGCCCTCGTGGCTGACCGGACGACACCTGATGAGGAGCTCATGCGAGCCCTCTACGACGAGCATGCGGGCCCGCTCCTCGCCTTCGTCCTGCGACTGGTGGCGGGCGACCGGCATCGCGCGGAGGACGTGGTGCAGGAGACGCTGGTGCGCGCCTGGCGCAACGCCGACCAACTGCAGCGCGCCACCGGCTCGATCCGCCCATGGCTGGTGACGGTCGCCCGGCGGATCGTGATCGACGGACACCGCAGCCGCAAGGCCCGGCCGCAAGAGGTTGATGCGACGCCGCTGGAGACGATGCCCGCCGCCGATGTGATCGACCGGGCGCTGCGCCTGATGACGATCTCCGAGGCGCTGAGCGACCTGAGCCAGGCCCACCGAGAGGCCCTCGTCGAGACGTACTTCAAGGAACGTACGGTCAACGAGGCAGCGGAGGTGCTGCGCGTGCCGGCCGGGACCGTGCGGTCCCGGGTGTTCTACGCGCTGCGCTCCCTGAGGCTCTCGCTCGAAGAACGAGGAGTGACGGAGTGACCCCGCCCACGCAGCCGGACCGGCACACCGACGTCGGCGCCTACGCGCTGGGCGTCCTGGACGCCGCCGACGCGGAACGGTTCGAGGCGCATCTGGCCTACTGTGACCGGTGCGCGGTCGAGCTTGAGGAACTGATGGGCCTGGCCCCGGTGCTGGCCGAGTTCAAGGAGTCCGCCCCCACCCCGGAGACAATCACCGCCGTCCCCGGCCCGGGGCTGCTGGACGGGCTGCTCGACGAGGTCGCCGCCACCCGCCGTGGCCGCGCCCGGCGCCGGCTGTTCCTCGTCGCCGCGGCCGTCGTGCTGATCGTCGGCGGACCGCTCGCCGCCGTCTCCCTGAAGGGCGGCACACAGGACGCGCCGGCCCCGCCGCTGGCGAACGCCGTACGCGCCCAGTACGCCGAGGGCGAGAAGGTGAGCTCCGTCGACCCGGTCACCAAGGTCTCGGCGGGCGTCTCCATGGCGGCCCGGCCCTGGGGCACCCAGGTCGTCCTCGAACTCGCCAACGTCAAGGGGCCGCTCACCTGCGATCTGGTGGCCGTCGGCAAGGACGGCCGGCGGCAGACCGTCACCACCTGGGCGGTCCCCAAGGGCGGCTACGGCATCAAGGGCAGCAGCGCGAAGTGGAACCGCGAGCCCCTGTACGCGGCGGGCGGTGCGGCCCTCAACCGCGGAGACATCGATCACTTCGAGATCAACACCCTGGAGGGCAGGCGACTGGCGACGGTGAACGTCTGAACCCAACGGTGAACGTCGGCCGGCGCAAGCCCGAAGTAAAGGTCTGAGTCAACATCCGACCGAACTCGCCCAACTTTGTCCCTATCGCCAGGTGCGCATGGTGCCCGGTTCGCGTACGGTTGACGGCTGCCCTACGCACAGCAGAAGGGGACCTGGGTGGCCGCGCACAACGCCACGCACGCACCGGATCACACATCGGATTCCGTTCGCGAACGCGAGATCGACGCCGAGCAGACACATCTGGACCGTGTCTACCGGCGCCTCGAGGAGAAGATCCACGAGGCAGAGTTTCTGATGGACGACGCCGCCAAGCGCGGCCAGGTCGGCACGCCCGGCGCATTCGCCGAGCGCGACGCCCAGGTCTTCCAGGCCGGCGTCCATCTCCACCGCCTGAATTCGGAGTACGAGGACTTCCTCTTCGGCCGGATCGACCTGCTCCTCGGCAAGGACGGAAAGAAGGGCCCGGACGGCGCCTACACCTCCGTCGAACCCGCCGAGGGCGCCATCGAGGACGGCCGCGCCGCGATCGCCGAGACGCTGCACATCGGCCGTCTCGGCGTGCTCGACGCGGACTACTCCCCGCTGGTCATCGACTGGCGGGCGCCGGCCGCCGCGCCCTTCTACCGGGCCACCCCGGTCGCCCCGGGCCGGGTCGTACGCCGGCGGGTGATCCGCTCCAAGGGCCGTAAGGTCCTCGGCGTCGAGGACGATCTGATGCGTCCGGAGATCACCGCGACGCTGGACGGCCAGGAGCTGCCGGCGATCGGTGACGGCGCGCTGATGGCCGCGCTCGGCCGGGCCCGTAGCCACACCATGCGCGACATCGTGGCATCCATCCAGGCCGAGCAGGACATGGTCATCAGGGCCCCCGCCGCGTCCGTCACCGAGGTCGAGGGCGGCCCCGGCACCGGCAAGACCGCGGTCGCCCTGCACCGCGCCGCCTACCTCCTCTACCAGGACCGGCGCCGCTACGCGGGCGGCATCCTGATCGTCTCCCCGACGCCGCTGCTGGTCGCCTACACCGAAGGCGTGCTGCCGTCCCTCGGCGAGGAGGGCCAGGTCGCCATCCGGGCGCTCGGCTCGCTCGTGGACGGCGCCGAGGCGACCGCGTACGACCCGCCGGCGGTCTCCCGCGTCAAGGGCTCCTCGCGCATGCAGAAGCTGCTGCGCAAGGCGGCCCGCGGGGCGCTGGAGCTGGCGGCGCCCGAGAGCTCCCCGGCCCGGCTGCGCGTCGTCGCGTTCGGCGGCCGGATCGAGCTGGACGCCGACGAGCTGCGCGGCATCCGGCACAACGCGCTCGGCGGCACCGCACCGGTCAACCTGCTGCGCCCGCGCGCCCGCCGGCTGATCCTGGACGCCCTGTGGTCCAAGTCGGGCGCCGCCCGCCGCTACACGGACCCCGAACTGGCCGCCGAGGCCCGTGAGGGCTTCGACGAGGACATCACCACCGAGACCGACTTCCAGGAATTCCTGGACGCGTGGTGGCCCGAGCTGACCCCGCGCGGGGTGCTGGCCGCGATGGCCGACGAACGCCGGCTGGGCCGCTGGGCGCGCCGGGTGCTCAACCCGCGTGAGGTGCGCCAACTGGCCCGCTCCCTGCGCCGGTTGGACGAGGGGGGTCACGGCCCGCTGTCGGTGCACGATGTCGCGCTGCTGGACGAGCTGCAGCTGATCCTCGGCGCCCCGATGCGCCCGGCCCGGCCGCGCGAGGCCGACCCGCTGGACCATCTGACCGGCCTGGAGGAGCTCTCGACCCACGCGGACCGCATGGGTGGCGGCCGCAGCCGCCGGGAGCGGCTGGAGGAGGAGCGCACCGACTACGCCCATGTCATCGTCGACGAGGCGCAGGATCTGACACCGATGCAGTGGCGGATGGTCGGCCGCCGCGGCCGGCACGCCACCTGGACCGTCGTCGGTGACCCGGCGCAGTCCTCGTGGTCCGACCCGGACGAGGCCGCCGTCGCCCGCGACGAGGCGCTCGGCACCCGCCCGCGCCGCCGTTTCACGCTCACCGTGAACTACCGCAACCCCGCGGAGATCGCCGAGCTGGCCGGCAAGGTGCTGGCGCTGGCGATGCCCGGTATGCAGTCGCCGAAGGCGGTCCGCTCCACGGGCCTGGAGCCGCGCTTCGCGCTCGCCGCGGACGGAGCCCGCGAGGGCCGGCCCGCCGACGACGCGGCGCTGGCCGAGGCCACGGTGGCGGAGGCCGAGCGGCTGCTGGGCGAGGTGGACGGCACGATCGGCGTCGTGGTGGCCATGAACCGCCGTGCACAGGCCCGCCGTTGGCTCGCCCCACTGGGTGAGCGGGTGGTGGCGCTGGGCTCCCTGGAAGCCAAGGGGCTGGAGTACGACGCCACGGTGGTGGTCTCGCCGGCCGAGATCGCCGATGAGTCCCCGGCCGGCCTGCGGGTGCTGTACGTGGCGCTGACCCGCGCCACCCAGCAGCTGACCGTGCTGTCCGCCGAACGGGACGAGCCGGACGCGGCGGGGGTGCCGGATCTGCTGCGGGACTGAGCGCCGCGGGACCGACCGCCGTACGGGGGGTCTTGAAATCCGTGCCCCGGGACGGGATTCGCTTCTGGGGTTGGTTTGTTAGCCTTGGTGACGGCACCGGCTCGATCCAAGCCCCCGGGCCCAACCATCGTCGCTACGAGCGACCACTTGCCGCGAGGCGAGCATGGCGGGTCGGTGCCGTCAGCATCAGCTGCGGGCGTCTCTCCTCCGGGAGAGGCGCCCGCAGCTGTTTTCGCGTGGCGGTGCTCACGCCTGCGCCGGAGGGGTTCCACTCGCCCGATCATCTCTCGTATGGTGGAAGTTGTTTTCCGAACGTGCCGCTTCTCGCGAACAAAACGTTCGCAATGCGGGGCGGCTACCGCGTACTCCGCGGTAGGTGCGACGATCGGACGGCAATCCAGCTACACGGTGAAAGCAGAGGAAGTCGGCCATGGCAACGGCGCCCAGCGTCTCCTACTCGATGACGGTCCGGCTGGAGGTGCCCGCGAGCGGAACCGCGGTCTCCCAGCTCACCACGGCCGTAGAGTCCCACGGAGGCTCGGTGACCGGCCTCGACGTCACCGCATCCGGACACGAGAAGCTCCGCATCGACGTCACCATCGCGGCGACCTCCACCGCCCACGCCGACGAGATCGTCGAGCAGCTGCGCAACATCGAGGGCGTCTCGCTCGGCAAGGTCTCCGACCGTACGTTCCTGATGCACCTCGGCGGCAAGATCGAGATGTCGTCGAAGCACCCCATCCGTAACCGTGACGACCTCTCGATGATCTACACCCCCGGTGTCGCCCGGGTCTGCCAGGCCATCGCCGACAACCCCGAGGACGCCCGCCGGCTGACGATCAAGCGCAACAGCGTCGCGGTCGTCACGGACGGCTCCGCGGTCCTCGGCCTGGGCAACATCGGTCCCAAGGCCGCACTGCCCGTCATGGAGGGCAAGGCGGCCCTCTTCAAGCGCTTCGCCGGCATCGACGCCTGGCCGATCTGCCTGGACACCCAGGACCCCGACGCGATCGTGGAGATCGTCAAGGCCATCGCCCCCGGCTTCGCGGGCATCAACCTGGAGGACATCTCCGCCCCCCGCTGCTTCGAGATCGAGGCGCGGCTGCGCGAGGCCCTGGACATTCCGGTCTTCCACGACGACCAGCACGGCACCGCCATCGTGGTGCTCGCCGCGCTCACCAACGCGCTGCGGGTCGTCGGCAAGAAGATCGAGGACGTCCGGGTCGTGATGTCCGGCGCCGGCGCGGCCGGTACCGCCATCCTCAAGCTGCTGATCGCGGCCGGTGTCCAGCACGCCGTCGTCGCCGACATCCACGGTGTGGTGCACGCCGGCCGCGCCGACCTGGTCGACGCCGACCCCGATTCGCCGCTGCGCTGGATCGCCGACAACACCAACCCCGAGGGCGTCACCGGCACCCTCAAGGAGGCCGTGGTCGGCGCGGACGTCTTCATCGGCGTCTCCGCGCCCAACGTCCTGGACGGCGACGATGTCGCGAAGATGGCCGACGGCGCGATCGTGTTCGCACTCGCCAACCCCGACCCCGAGGTCGACCCGGCGATCGCCCGGCAGACCGCCGCCGTCGTGGCCACCGGCCGCTCCGATTTCCCGAACCAGATCAACAACGTCCTGGTGTTCCCCGGTGTCTTCCGCGGCCTGCTGGACGCCCACTCCCGTACGGTGAACACCGAGATGATGCTGGCCGCGGCCGGTGCCCTCGCGGACGTCGTCCTGGAGGACGAGGTCAACCCGAACTACATCATCCCCAGCGTCTTCAACGAGAAGGTCGCGGGCGCGGTGGCCGGTGCGGTCCGGGCGGCGGCCAAGGGCAGCGAGCCGGCTGTGACGGCCACCACGACGGTCTGAGTACGGCGCGTCGCTGGACACGCCGTCGTTGGGGCCCCCATAGGGTGGCGGACAGTAAGCACCGCCGCCCTGTGGGGCCGGCCCGGAGCGGGATTGACACAGAGCGTTACCACGAACGAGGCAGTGGCGCTTTTCGTGTGACCCTCCTGGGTGCCGGATTGGCTTTACCGCCGCAGGTGGGGGCAGGATGCGTAATCGGGCGCGAGGGTCTGGCACCAGACCCGGGTCCGGGGACTGTCCGAGGACCCTGGCAGCATCGGCTTCGATCTCACGCCTCATTGGCAAGAAGAACACGGGAGTACAAACATGAACCGCAGTGAGCTGGTGGCCGCTCTGGCCGATCGCGCCGAGGTGACCCGCAAGGACGCCGACGCCGTTCTGGCCGCCCTCGCCGAGGTGACCGGCGAGGTCGTCGCCAAGGGCGACGAGAAGGTCACCATCCCCGGCTTCCTGACCTTCGAGCGCACCCACCGTGCCGCTCGCACCGCGCGCAACCCGCAGACCGGCGACCCGATCCAGATCCCGGCCGGCTACAGCGTGAAGGTCTCCGCGGGCTCCAAGCTCAAGGAAGCCGCCAAGGGTAAGTAAGACCCTCAGCACGGCGTTTTGACAGGGCGGCCATCCCTTCCAGGGGTGGCCGCCCTTTCGTGTGCCCACGGGCGGCTGCACGGCCGGTTCTGTGCGGCCTGGGGCGCTCCCACGGGTGAACGGCCGGTGAGCGCCCGGACGGTCCGCCGGATCGACGCCCAGGGCGGCCGCGTGGTGAGGCGGCCGTCCGGGTGACACCGATGCGCACCCCGTGCCCGCGCACCAAGTGCTCGGTGTCGACGAGAGCGCCGTCCATGTCGCACCGGCCGCCGGTCGGCTGTCAGTCGGCCCGGGCGCGGGCCAGTGGGTTGGCCTGGGTGGAGTTGCGTACGGAGAAGACCACCTCGCCCGGGCGGTAGCGGTCGTCGGCGGTTTCCACCGGACGGCCCTCCGCGGTGGCCGTGGTGCGGCGTACGCGCAGCAACGGACTTCCCCGTCGCACCCGCAACTTTTGGGCGTCCACGGTGCCCGCCGCGAGGGCGTCGAGATGGTGTTCTCCGTGCGCGAAGACCGGTCCGCGGGAGTCCAGGAGCGCCTGGGTGACCGACTCGCAGTCGGCCGGCAGCTCCTCGACCGCGTCGGCGATCCAGCCCGCATAAACGGTGCGCTCCAGCAGCACCGGCTCACCGTCCAGGGTCCGCACCCGCAGCACCCGCAGCACCTCGGCGTCCGGCGGCAGTTGCAGCAGGGCCGCCTCCTCGCCGTCGGCGGTGCCGCGGGCGCTGTCCAGGACCTGGCCGCCGGGGCGGTGGCCGCCGGCCCGCGCCCACCGGGCGAAGCTGCGCAGTTCGGTGAGGCTCTGGCCGGGTGCGGTGCTCAGCACGAGGTGCCGGGCGCCCTGGCGGGAGCCGATCAGCCCTTCGGCGAGCAGCGCGGCCAGGGCCTGGCGGACCGTGCCGCGTGAGACGCCGTGGGCGTCGGCGAGTTGGGCCTCCGAGGGGAGCGCGCTGCCCACGGGGTGCCGCCCGTCGGCGATCGCCCGGCGCAGTGCCTCGGCGATCTGCTGGTGGCGTCGGGTCAACGGGGCTCCTCGCGGCGGTCGTGTCAGCCGTGCACCGGTGTACGCATCCACGTAGGTACGGGGTATGCGTCTAACCGCTGTGACCAGCTCCAAACCCGTTCCGCCATCAGGCTTATGACCTGCGGCTTCCATGTCGCCAGAGGTTTGTCCGAGGTCCATCTCGCGGTGGGTTTGCCGGGGCTTGTTGACGGCGACTTGTTCATACAGGCGAAGGCCTGGAGACGCGTCAGGGGCGGCCACCCGGTCCGGGTGGCCGCC
>NZ_QUAC01000386.1 GCF_003389455.1 Streptomyces inhibens
CACTGACCCCCGACGGGCGGCCGCGCGCCGTCCTCGTCGCGGGGCCCGGCCCGGCCGCGGCCGGCGTCGCCGACCTCCTGGGCGCCCTCAGCGGCGGCAGCTGCCCGGTCAGCCTCATCCAGCCCACCGGCGTCGCGCCGCTGCCCGGCGCGCTGCGCTGGACGCTGCCCGGCTGGACCGGCCCCCTGGACCTGCTGCTGCTCGCCGGACCCGACGCCGACGACCCCGGCCTCGCCGAACTGGTCGAACAGGCCTACCGCCGCGGCTGCTCCGTCGTCGCCGTCACCCCGGCCGGCGGCCCGCTCGCCGACGCCGTCATCCAGGCCCGCGGCCTCCCCGTCCCGCTGGCGACCACGTCGTACGACGCCGAATTCGACGTCGAGGGCGCCCCGCCGGCCGCCCCCGGCACCCTCTGGTCGGTGCTCATCCCGCTGCTCATGCTCGGCGACCGGATCGGCCTGCTGAGCGCCCCGCCGGACGCCCTGAACAAGCTCGCCGACCGCCTCGACCAGCTCGCCGAACGCTGCGGCCCGGCCATCCCGACGTACACCAACCCCGGCAAGACGCTGGCCGCCGACCTCGCCGACGCGCTCCCGCTCATCTGGACGGAAGGCGCCATCGCCGGCGCCGTCGGCCGGCACTTCGCGACCGAGCTGGCCGGGCTCGCCGGCCGCCCCGCGCTCGTCGCCGAGCTGCCCGAAGCGCTCACCACCCACCGCACGCTGCTGGCCGGTGCGCTGGCCGCCGGCGCCGACCCGGACGACTTCTTCCGCGACCGGGTCGACCAGCCCGCGGCGATGCACGCCCGGGTCGTGCTGCTGCGCGAGGAGGAGCCGGGCGCGCTGTCCGCCACCCGGGCCGCCCATGTGCTGGCCGAGGAGCGCGACACCGCCGTCAGCGAGCTGGAGGCGGACGCCGGCAGCGATCTGGAGAAGGCCGCTGAACTTCTCGCCATCGCAGATTTCGGCGCCGTTTACCTGGCGCTCGCCGGGACCGAGTGATCTTTGACGGTCGGCCCGCGGTCCGCGGGCCCGCAGCATCACCCGCAGACACGCAGTCGTACGAAAGTCAGGAAGCAGCAGCCCCATGGACCGCCTCGTCAACACCGTGCGCCCCTACGCCTGGGGCTCCGTCACCGCCATCCCGGAGCTCCTCGGCACCGCGCCGACCGGCGAACCGCAGGCCGAGATGTGGATGGGCGCCCACCCCGGCGCCCCCTCCCGCATCGACCGTGGCTCTGGCCCCGTCTCGCTGGCCGAGGTGATCGACGCCGACCCCGAGACCGAACTGGGCCCCGACACCGTCCGCGCCTTCGGCCCCCGGCTGCCCTTCCTCCTCAAGCTGCTCGCGGCCGGCTCGCCGCTCTCCCTCCAGGTCCACCCCGACCTCGCACAGGCCAAGGAGGGCTTCGCCGACGAGGAGCGGCGCGGCGTCCCGATCGACGCCGGCCACCGCAACTACAAGGACGCCAACCACAAGCCCGAGCTGATCTGCGCGCTCACCCCCTTCGACGGCCTGTGCGGCTTCCGGCACCCGGCGCAGGCCGCGGACCTCCTGGAGGGCCTGGGCGTCGACGACCTCAAGCCGTACGTCGACATCCTGCGCGCCAGCCCCGAGGAGGCCGCGCTGCGCGAGGTGCTCACCGCCGTACTGAGCGCCGAGCACCACGCGATCGCCAAGACCGTCGAGCGCACCGCCGTCGCCGCCGACCAGCTGGCCGCCAAGGGCGGGCCGCACGCCGACGCCTACGCCGCCTGCGCCGTCCTCGCCCACCACTTCCCCGGCGACCCCGGCGTGCTCGCGGCCATGCTGCTCAACCACGTCCAACTCCAGCCCGGCGAGGCGCTGTTCCTCGGCGCGGGCATCCCGCACGCATACATCAGCGGCCTCGGCGTCGAGCTGATGGCCAACTCCGACAATGTGCTGCGCTGCGGTCTGACCCCCAAGCACGTCGACGTACCGGAACTCCTGCGGGTGGTCCGCTTCGAGGCCGGCGACGCGGGCGTGCTGCGCCCCGAGGACGTCGACGGCGAGGAGATCTACGAGACCCCCATCGACGAGTTCCGGCTCTCCCGCTTCGTGGTGGCCCCCGGCGCCGCACCGCGACCGCTGGTCTCCCGTACGCCGCAGATCCTGCTGTGCACGGCCGGCACGGTCCAACTCCGGGGCGGCGACGCCGAGCTGACCCTGGCACCCGGCGAGTCCGCCTTCGCACGGGCCGGCGAGCACCTCACGCTCTCGGGAGAGGGCACCCTCTTCCGCGCGACGGTCGTTGCCTAGCCGCCTCGGGGCGCCGGAACCTGTCCGGCAGGTGGCCTCATGGCGGCCACCGGGCGCCGGGCTGCAACAATGACCGCCCCAGCAGTATTAAAGGGGCGGTAAAGCGGTAGAGCTCCGCCGACGGAAGGGACATGCGGCACTTATGAGTGCATCAGGCGGGACAAAGGCGATCGTTGCGGCGCTGGGCGCCAACCTGGCGATCGCCGCAGCGAAGTTCGTGGCCTTCGCCTTCAGCGGCTCGTCCTCGATGCTGGCCGAAGGCGTGCACTCCGTCGCGGACTCCGGCAACCAGGGCCTGCTGCTGCTCGGCGGCAAGAAGGCCCAGCGCGCGGCGACCGCAGAGCACCCCTTCGGCTACGGCCGCGAGCGCTACATCTACGGCTTCCTGGTCTCCATCGTCCTGTTCACCATCGGCGGCGTCTTCGCGCTCTACGAGGGCTACGAGAAGATCCACGAACCGCACAAGCTGGACAACTGGTACTGGCCGGTCGGCGTCCTGGTCTTCGCGATCATCGCCGAGGGCTTCTCCTTCCGTACGGCCATCAAGGAGTCCAACGAGCTGCGCGGCAAGCAGACCTGGGCCCAGTTCGTACGCCGCGCCAAGGCCCCCGAGCTGCCGGTCGTCCTCCTGGAGGACTTCGGCGCGCTGGTCGGTCTGGTCCTCGCGCTCGGCGGCGTCGGCCTCACCGTCGCCACCGGCAACGGCGTCTGGGACGGCATCGGCACCATGTGCATCGGCGCGCTGCTGGTCGTGATCGCCCTGGTGCTGGCCGCCGAGACCAAGTCGCTGCTGCTGGGCGAGGCGGCCGGCCCCGAGCAGGTCGCCAAGATCCGCGCCGCGGTCGTCGACGGCGATGTCGTCACCCGCCTCATCCACATGCGCACGCTCCACCTCGGCCCCGAGGAGCTGCTGGTCGCCGCCAAGATCGCGGTCCGGCACGACGACACCGCCACCCGGATCGCGGAGGCCATCAACGCCGCCGAGGCCCGCATCCGCGAGGCCGTGCCGATCGCCCGGGTCATCTACCTGGAGCCGGACATCTACGACGAGGCCGCGGCCACCGCCGGCACCGACGCGTCGGAGACACCGGAAGGCCACTGAGTCGCCCTGCGATCGAGCGGGCCCCCGCACTCCTGGCGAGTGCGGGGGCTTTTGCCATACAGCGCTGCGGGGGCTTTTGCCCTACGGCGCTGCGGGGGCCTTTGCCGTACGGCGTCAAGCCTGCGGCGCCAAGCCTGTCGATCACGGCCCGTCGATCATGCCGTGAGCCACGGGACCCCGTCCCCGGGCCCACGGGACCCCGTCCCCGGGCCCACGGGACCCCGTCCCCGGGCCCACGGGACCCCGTCCCCACGGGATACCGCCCCGAGGTCCACGGGAATACCGCCCGGGGCCCACGGGAATACCGCCCCCGGACCCACAGGAATACCGCCCCCGGACCGCTGCGTTGTGGCCCCGAAGGGGGCGCTTGCACCCCTTACGGGATGTGTTCGCCCACGCCCTAGTGGATCTCGCCGAGGGCGCGCAGAATCGCCACCTTGTCCTCCGCGCCCTGCAGCCGGGCCCGGAAGTCGGTGTCCATCAGCTTCCGCGACAGCAGCGCCAGGATGCGCAGATGCTCGTCCCCGGCCGCCGCCTCCGGTACCGCGATCATGAAGACCAGCTTGGCGAGCGTGCCGTCCGGCGAACCCCAGTCGATGCCTTCCGCGGAGCGCGCGAAGCCGACGACCGGAGCGGTCACCGCGTCCGTCTTGGCGTGCGGGACGGCGATCTCCTCACCGAGCCCGGTGGTGCCCTGCGCCTCCCGCGCCAGCGCCACCCGCACCAGCTCCGCCACGTCCGCCACCTTGCCGGTGCCGGCCGCCAGCTCGGCCATCTCGCGGATCGCCGCTTCCTTCTCGTCGGCGGCGAGCTGCGTCTTGACGGTCTGCTCGGTCAGATAGCCGGACAGCACCTGACCCTCGTCCCCGGCGGGATCCTCGTCCCCGGCGGGCGCCTTCTCCTCCGTACGCGTCTCGGCCGTACGGGCCTCGTCCGCCGCAGCCTTGGCCAAGGTGGCCGTCGCCGTACCGCCCGCCGCACCTGCATCGGCACCTGCACCGGCCCCACTACCGGCACCGTCGCTACTACCGGCACCGGCGCTCGCGACGGCACCCGCTCCACCGGCTACGGCTACGGCCACGGCGCCGACTCCAGCTCCGGCCGGCGCGGTCACGGGGCTCAGCGGCGCCGCCGCGGCATCGCCCTTCCTGCGCTCCGAGAAATCGACCAAGGTGACCGTGGCCAGCGCGGTGACCACCGTTCCGATGGCAACGGCGACGAAGAACACCGGCACCCCGCCGACCGCGCCCAGCACGGCCACGATCGGCCCGCCGTGCGGCACCGCGTCCGTCACCCCGGCCATCCCCGCGACGGCACCGGCCACCGCACCACCGAGCATGTTCGCCGGAATGACCTGCGCCGGCCGCGCCGCGGCGAACGGGATCGCACCCTCGGAGATCCCGAAGAGCCCCATGAACAGCGCCGCCATGCCCGTCTCCCGCTCCTGCTCGGAGTACAGGCGCCGGCGGATCAGCGTGGCCAGCCCCTGACCGAGCGGCATGACCGGGATCGCCGCGGCACACATGCCCATCACGGTCTGGTTGCCGGACGCGATCAGCCCCGCCCCGAACAGGAAGGCGGTCTTGTTGACCGGACCGCCCATATCGAACGCGATCATCAGGCCGAGGATCGCGCCGAGCAGAATCGCACTGGACCCGGTCATCCCGCCGAGCCAGTCGGTGAGATGCGTGAACACCCACGAGACGGGCTTGCCGATGACATAGATGAAGAACAGCCCGAGCGCCGTGGTCGCCACGATCGGGATCACGATGATCGGCATGATCGGCTGGACGAACCTGGGGACCTTGACCTTCTTGATCCACAGCACCAGATACCCGGCCAGGAAGCCGGTGACGATCGCGCCGATGAAGCCCGCGCCCGCCTTGGAGTCGTACAGCTCACCGGTATTGGCGATCCAGCCGCCGATCATGCCCGGCACCAGCGCCGGCCGGTCGCCGATCGCGTACGCGAGATAGCCGGACAGGATCGGCACCATCAGCGTGAAGCCGATGACACCGATGTCATTGACGTGCTTCCAGAACGACCCGTCGGGGATGACCAGACCGCCGTCGGCCTGCGGATGCCCGCCCAGCGCCAGCGAGATCGCGATCAGCAGACCGCCGACCACCACGAACGGGATCATGTAACTGACGCCGTTCATCAGCGCGTTGTACGCGACGCTGCGCTCCTTGCCGCCGCCGCTGCCCCCGGAAGACGGGGCCACACCGGCCCCGTCGCCCTCCTCGCCGCCGTACACCGGCGCGCTCTGCACCCGCTCGATCAGCTGCTCCGGGTGGTGAATGCCCTCCGCGACACCGACCGCCAGGACCCTCTTGCCGACGAACCGACCGCGGTCGACGTCCTTGTCCGCGGCGATGATGATGCCGTCCGCCTCTCTGACATCGTTGTCAGACAGAACATTCTCAGCCCCGATGGAGCCCTGCGTCTCCACCTTCATCTCGTGCCCGAGGGACCGGGCGGCCTGCGCCAGCTTCTCCGCGGCCATGTAGGCGTGGGCGATGCCGGTCGGGCAGGCCGTCACTGCGAGCAGCTTCAGCCCGTGCCCGCCCGTCCCCGCGCCCTCGGGGGGATCGGCTGGACTCGTGGTCACGTATCTCTCCTTACGAACGTGCGCGCGGCCGTACGAATATGCGCGCGGCCGTGCGAGTGTTCCCGCGCTGCAGGCATCCTGCATGACGCGACAGCGCGCGCAAAGCCCTCCGGCTCCGGAGTCCCGAGCAGCCAAGACCTTGATCGCCGACGTCCCGGAGCCCGGTCGTCACCGGCCGTCCCGCCGCCTCTCCCTGGCCGGGACCGCACGGAACCGGCCCATCCGGGCTGGGGTCGCTGGGCCGATCGGTGTAGATTCGTGACCAGTGCCAGACGTCGCTGCTGATGGCGGTCGGGCGGCCCGCCCCGCGGACCGGCCGAGGGAGAGAGGGCCTCCGACGGACTGCGCTGCGGCCGGGGGAGAGGTGTATCCGCTTCCGCGTACGCTCCTTCACCCCAGCTACCGCCGGGGAACCCCAGCCCGCGCCGCAGACTGCCAGCCCATCCACCTCGACGCTCGAGGAGCAGCCCGCATGACGACAGCAGCCACCGGCCAGGACTTCAAGGTCGCCGACCTGTCCCTCGCCGCCTTCGGCCGCAAGGAGATCACCCTCGCCGAGCATGAGATGCCCGGTCTGATGGCGATCCGCAAGGAGTACGCCGCCGCCCAGCCGCTGGCCGGCGCCCGGGTCACCGGGTCCCTGCACATGACCGTGCAGACCGCCGTCCTGATCGAGACCCTGGTCGCCCTGGGCGCCGAGGTCCGCTGGGCGTCCTGCAACATCTTCTCCACCCAGGACCACGCCGCGGCCGCCATCGCGGTGGGCCCGAACGGCACCCCCGACGCCCCTCAGGGTGTCCCGGTCTTCGCCTGGAAGGGCGAGACCCTGGAGGAGTACTGGTGGTGCACGGAGCAGGCGCTGACCTGGCCGAACTCGCCCACCGGCGGCCCCAACATGATCCTCGACGACGGTGGTGACGCCACCCTCCTGGTCCACAAGGGCGTCGAGTACGAGAAGGCCGGCAAGGTCCCCTCGGTCGAGACCGCCGAGAGCGACGAGCACCGCGCCATCCTGGAGCTGCTCACCCGCACGATCGCCGAGGCCCCGCAGAAGTGGACCAACCTGGCCTCCGAGATCCGTGGTGTCACGGAGGAGACCACCACCGGCGTGCACCGTCTCTACGAGATGCAGCGCGACGGCGACCTGCTCTTCCCGGCGATCAACGTGAACGACGCCGTCACCAAGTCGAAGTTCGACAACAAGTACGGCTGCCGCCACTCCCTGATCGACGGCATCAACCGCGCCACCGACGTCCTCATCGGCGGCAAGACCGCCGTGGTCTGCGGCTACGGCGACGTCGGCAAGGGCTGCGCGGAGTCGCTGCGCGGCCAGGGCGCCCGCGTGATCATCACCGAGATCGACCCGATCTGCGCCCTGCAGGCGGCGATGGACGGTTACCAGGTCGCCACCCTCGAAGACGTCGTCGAGACCGCCGACATCTTCATCACCACCACGGGCAACAAGGACATCATCCTGGCGTCCGACATGGCGCGGATGAAGCACCAGGCCATCGTCGGCAACATCGGTCACTTCGACAACGAGATCGACATGGCCGGCCTGGCCAAGCTCCCCGGCATCGTCAAGGACGAGGTCAAGCCCCAGGTCCACACCTGGACCCACCCCGACGGCAAGGTCCTGATCGTCCTGTCCGAGGGCCGCCTGCTCAACCTGGGCAACGCCACTGGCCACCCGTCCTTCGTGATGTCCAACTCCTTCGCGGACCAGACCCTGGCCCAGATCGAGCTGTTCACCAAGCCGGAGGAGTACCCGACCGACGTCTACGTGCTCCCCAAGCACCTCGACGAGAAGGTCGCCCGCCTCCACCTCGACGCGCTGGGCGTCAAGCTCACCGAGCTGCGCCCCGAGCAGGCCGCCTACATCGGCGTCCAGGTCGAAGGCCCCTACAAGCCCGACCACTACCGCTACTGAGCCGACGCCCGACCACCAGCTGATTCCGTACCACTGATCCGCTGGTGCTCGGTGCTCACCCACAGCAGCCGGTGAATCCAGGCCCCCGCCCCTCACGGCGGGGGCCTGGCCCATAAGGACCCCGCACAGACCCGCCACCGCCCCCTCACCGGCCCGCCCGAAGGACTGCACCCTCATGCCTCGCGGCCACTACTCCCTC
>NZ_QUAC01000389.1 GCF_003389455.1 Streptomyces inhibens
GCACCGGCAGCGGCGGCCGGCCGCGGTACGGACACCGTGCGCGTGGCGGCCACCGCGAGCGCCCCGGCCCGGGGCGCCGACTCCGCCGTACGCCTCGCCGCCGCCCCCGCGTCGCCCGGCACGTGGGCGCAGCACGCCTCGTACCGCCACCACCACTCGACGACCCACCTCAAGACGGTCTTCAAGTCCAAGAAGTCGAAGTGGAAGTCGAAGACGAAGAAGAAGCGCGGCTTCTTCAAGAAGCTCGGCATCTTCCTGGTCGTGCTCTTCGTCGTCTTCCTGGTCATCGTGATCCTGGTGATCTGGCTGATCGTGCGCTTCTTCCGCCGCGCGCGGAGCCGGCGCAACGCCTGAGAGACGCCCTGCGCCCGACCTACGTCAGAGGTTCCCACCACGCCCGGTTGTCCCGGTACCAGGCGTAGGTCTCCAGCAGGCCGGTCTCGAACGGTTTGCGGGGGCGGTAGCCCAGTTCCGCCGTGATCTTCGAGCAGTCGACGGAGTAGCGGCGGTCGTGGCCCTTGCGGTCCTCGACGTACTCCACCCGGTCCCAGCCGTACCCGCACACGGTGAGCAGGCGGTCCGTCAGCTCCTTGTTGCTGAGTTCGGTGCCGCCGCCGATGTTGTAGATCTCGCCCGCCCGGCCCCTGGTGCGGACCAGCTCGATCCCCTGTATGTGGTCGTCGAGGTGCAGCCAGTCGCGGATGTTCTCCCCGTCGCCGTACAGCGGGACCTTGTCGCCGTCCAGCAGACGGGTGAGGAACAACGGGATGACCTTTTCGGGGAATTGGTGCGGCCCGTAATTGTTGGAGCAGCGGGTCACCCGTATGTCCATGCCATGGGTGCGGTGATGGGCGAGCGCCAGCAGATCGCTGGAGGCTTTGGAGGCCGAGTAGGGAGAGTTGGGGCGGAGCGGGTCGGTCTCCGGCCAGGAGCCGGCGTCGAGGGAGCCGTAGACCTCGTCCGTCGAGATGTGGACGAAGGTGCCGTCCGTGCCGTGCTGCCGCAGCATGGCGTCCAGGAGGACCTGGGTGCCCAGGACGTTGGTGTGGACGAAGGCGCCGGCGCCCGCGGTCGTGAGGGAGCGGTCGACGTGCGACTCCGCGGCGAAGTGCACGATCTGATCGTGTTCCGCCACGAGTTCGCCGACCGTCCGGGAGTCGCAGATATCGCCCTGCACGAAGGAGAATTCCGGCCGTCCGCGCACCGGGTCGAGATTGGCCGGATTCCCGGCGTAGGTGAGCTTGTCGAGCACGGTGACACGGACATCGCCGGGGCCGTCGGGGCCCAGGAGCGTACGGACGTAGTGCGAGCCTATGAACCCCGCGCCGCCGGTCACCAGAATGTTCTGCCGGGTCATCACGGAACCTGCACCTTGCTGTCGGCCGTCGCCGGCCCCCGGGAACGACGAAGGCCCCGATCCGCAAAGGATCGGGGCCTTCGCCCTGAGAGCGGTAGCGGTGGGATTTGAACCCACGGAGGAGTTGCCCCCTCACGCGCTTTCGAGGCGCGCTCCTTCGGCCGCTCGGACACGCTACCGAGAGAGAGCTTAGCCCACGGGTGGCCGTGCGCCGAAATCGGATTCCGGGGAGCGGGCGGAGAGGGGTCGCCACGGGCGCCTGACGGCGGCCTGACGCCGGCCGGGCGCCGGTCAGCGGTCGCGGAAGAAGGCGGTGAGCTGGGCCGCGCAGTCGGCTTCCAGGACGCCGGTGATGACCTCGGGGCGGTGGTTGAGACGTCGGTCACGGACCACGTCCCAGAGGGAGCCGACCGCGCCGGCCTTGGCGTCGCGGGCGCCGTACACGACGCGGTCGACGCGGGAGAGCACGATCGCGCCGGCGCACATCGTGCAGGGTTCGAGGGTGACGACGAGCGTGCAGTCGGTCAGCCGCCACTCTCCCGCCCGTCTCCCGCCACCACCCCGGCCGGAATCTCCCCCAGACTCCGTCTGGGGGGACCCCCAGCGCGATGCTTCCTCTCGTAGAGCTTGCGCCGCCCGGCGCAGCGCGAGGACCTCGGCATGTGCGGTCGGGTCCCCGGTGGCCTCGCGTTCGTTGTGGCCGGTGCCGAGGACCGTGCCGTCCGCGGACAGCACGACAGCACCCACCGGGACATCACCGGTCCCGGGGGCGCGGGCGGCCTCGCCCAGCGCCTGCCGCATCGGCGCGATCCAGGGGTCGCGCAGCGGGTCGGGCGCGGGGGAGGGGAGAGGGGCGGATGGGGGGACGGTCATGTCCCCAGTGTCGGGGACGTGACCGGGAGCGGGGCCCCAAGGGCCGCCCTGAGGGCGGGCCGGGGCGGGGTCAGCGCACGGCTTCCAGGACTTCTGTGCAGCCCAGGGCGTCGGCGATGGAGGAGAGCGCGTCGCCGTCGAGGGACAGCAGCTCCTTCTCACCGATGCCGAGGTCTTCCAGCAGCCGGGGATCGCCGAGCGGGCCGCGCGGCGGGCCGTCCGAGCCGTTCACCGCGTCCAGCGCGTCGTCGTCGTCATCAACGTTGTTGTCCGATTCGGGTTCGCCGTCCTCCGTGCCGTCCAGGTCGAGGCTGTCGAGGTCGTCGGTCGCGTCGTCATCGTCGCGGCCGAGCAGCTCGTCGGTCAGCATCGCGCCGTACGAGCTTCTGGCGGCGGCGGCGGCGTTGGAGAGGAAGACCCGCGGGTCTTCCTCGCCGTCCACCCGGATGACGCCGAACCAGGCGTCCTCCTGCTCGATGAAGGCCACCACCGTGTCGTCGTCGACCGCTGCCTCTCGGGCCAGATCGGCCAGATCGGTCAGCGTCTCCACATCGTCGAGCTCCGTATCGCTCGCTTCCCACCCGTCTTCGGTGCGCGCGAGCAGTGCGGCGAAGTACACCGTGACTCTCCCACTGGTCATAGGCGTGCCGGGCCGGGCGGGGCGGCGCTGCACGCCGTTGGTCCCGCCCCTTCGGAATCGTGGCAGAAACAACGCGTTCGCGCGGGGTCTTCGGCGCTGCGTCGTGCGGAGGTTGTGCGAGATGTCGCTCACGTGCCGCAGCGTGGGCGGGCATGCGAGGGTGTTCCGCTACCAGCGGAATGTGCGCATCCGTATGACCTGGCGCATCCGCTCGGCCCGCGCGCGGCGCGGCTGGACGCGGTCCCGCAGCGCCTTGGCCTCGTGCAGTTCCCGCAGAAACTGGGCCCGGCGCCGTCGGCGCGCCGCTTCGCTCTCGGGGTCCGGGCCGCAGCCCTGGGCGCCGAGGACGGCGTCGTTCGTGTCGTCGGTCCGCTTACGGTCGGGCACGCTGCACACCACCTCGGGCGGGATCTTCGCCCGACAACGCGGCAGCCAATCGGGCGTACGTGCCCACTTTCCCTCGTTTCGGTGGTTTGATGCCGACGAAGCCGTGCTGCCGTGTCCGGCCGCCGGGCGCCGCACGGCGGGCGCTGCTGCTCTCCGGCTCGGTTACTGTCGATGTCATGCGGATCCACGTCGTCGACCACCCGCTGGTGGCGCACAAACTCACCACACTGCGCGACAAGCGCACCGATTCCCCCACCTTCCGGCGGCTCGCCGACGAGCTGGTCACCCTGCTCGCCTACGAGGCCACCCGTGATGTGCGCACCGAGCGGGTCGACATCGAGACGCCGGTGACGGCGACCACCGGTGTGCGGCTCTCACACCCGCGCCCCATGGTCGTACCGATCCTGCGGGCCGGTCTGGGCATGCTGGACGGCATGGTCCGGCTGCTGCCCACCGCCGAGGTCGGCTTCATGGGCATGGTCCGTAACGAGGAGACGTACGAGGCGCACACGTACGCGACGCGGATGCCCGACGACCTCTCGGGCCGCCAGGTGTACGTCGTCGACCCGATGCTCGCCACCGGCGGCACGCTGGTCGCGGCGATCCGTGAGCTGATCAAGCGCGGTGCGGACGATGTCACCGCGATCTGTCTGCTGGCCGCGCCGGAGGGCGTCGAGGTCATGGAGAAGGAGCTGGCCGGCACGCCGGTGACGGTGGTCACCGCGGCGGTCGACGAGCGCCTGAACGAGGACCGCTACATCGTGCCGGGCCTCGGCGACGCGGGCGACCGGATGTACGGCACCGCCGGCTGAGCTAGCCGCACCTCCCCCACCTGATCACTCTTCGGGCCCCGCACCACCAGCTGGTGCGGGGCCCGAACGTGTGCGGTCAGCACTTGGTGTCGCCGGAGGGGGCCGGGGACGGATGGGACAGCAGGGCCAGGGACTTGGCGGCGGCCGGCTGGGCGGTCAGCTCCTTGAAGGCGTCGCCGATGATCAGGTCGAGCTCGGCGCCCTTGCGGTCGTCGGTCTTCTGCTGGGCGCCGGCGAGCTGGGTGGCCAGCACCTTCAGCGGGCCGTCGACGGCTGCCCTGGGGCCGAGAAGTATCCCGGCGCCCTTGATCTTCTTGTCGTAGGCGGCCGGTGCGTTGCCCACCTTGCCGATCTTGAAGCCGCGCTTCTGGAGCTCGTCGGCAGTGCGCTTGGCGAGTCCGGAGCGCGGGGTGGCGTTGAAGACATTGACCGTCAGCGTGGCGGGCGCGGGGGGCTTCTGTGCGGCGGCCCCGGCCTGTGCCTTGTTCACCTTGCCCGTCTTGCCGCCCTTGGGGCAGTGCTTCTTTTCCTGGGCGGCCTGGGCGGTGTTTCCGCGGCCACCGAAGACGTCGATGAGCTGCAGGGTCCCCCAGCCGACCAGGCCGAAGGCGCAGACCGCGGCGACGATGGTGAGGACGATCCGGCGACGGTGGCGGGGACGGCGCATCCGCGGATACCTGTCGCCCGTGATGCGGTACTTCTTACCGCCCATGCCTGGGGGCGTCAGCATGCTCATGGGCGCAGCGTAGTGCGGGCGACAGGCCGTGCCTACTAAATGATCAACGCGTGGCGCGAGACCCAACCCAAAAGGGTCAATCCAGACAGGGTGGGTTGGGTGGAGCTGGGTGGTAAGAGAGGATTTCCGGCCTGATGGCGGCCGGTTCCCGGGGTGTCAGCCCAGTTCGAGCACGCGGGCGTGCAGCACCTGGCGCTGCTGGAGCGCCGCGCGCACCGCGCGGTGCAGCCCGTCCTCCAGATAGAGGTCACCCTCCCACTTCACGACATGCGCGAAGAGGTCGCCGTAGAACGTCGAGTCCTCGGCGAGCAGCGTTTCGAGATCGAGCTGCTGCTTGGTGGTCACCAACTGGTCGAGGCGTACCGGGCGCGGGGCGACATCCGCCCACTGCCGGGTGCTTTCCCGGCCGTGGTCGGGGTACGGCCGCCCATTTCCGATGCGCTTGAAGATCACACGGAAAGCCTACCGGGCGAGCGGCACCGGGCGCAGCCATGCCGCAGCAGTGCAAAAGGATCATTGGCGGCAAATTTGGATCATTGGTGAGCGACGGCCCGGAGATACGGCCGGATGCGACCCGAATGGACCAGCGCGCGGCGCGATCCGGCGGGCGCCGTGCGCCGTAGGGCCCGTTACTTGACGATCTCCAGTACCGCCATCATCCCTTCGTCCTCGTGGTTGAGGATGTGGCAGTGCAGGACGGTCTTGCCGGTGTAGGTCGTGAAGCTGATCCGGAGGACAAGCTTCCCCTTGGGGGGCACGCTCGCCGTGTCCTGCAAGCCGTGGCCATGGTGCGGACGGCCGTTGATGCTCATCAGCTGAAAGTCGTCGACGTGTACGTGGAACGAGTGTTCCTCGTTGCTGTCGTTGCGCACGGTCCACTCCTCGACCGTGTTCAGCCTGGTCCGGACGTCCACCCGGTTCGGGTCGAACTGTTTGCCGTTGATGAAGAACTTGGTGCCGGCCTTGTTCTCGGAGAACACCAGGGTGCGCCGTGCGGCGATCGCCGCGTGGCTGAGGTCGTCGGTCGGCGCGAAGGGCGAGGCGGGCAGGGGTGCCGGGTGCGCGGAAGGCCCTTTGCTGACCAGGGTTGCCAGGGTCGCCTGCGGGAACTTGTTACCGGCCGGCCCGGTGTCGTACGCGAGCGTCTGCAGCTGGGTGCGGCCGGTCGGACCGCCTTGTACGAGCACGTCGAAGCGGGCGCCGGCCGCGAGGAGGAGCGAGTCGGCCGTCCAGATCCGGTCAACGGGGTTGGCGTCGTGGGCGATCACATGGAACCGCTGACCTTTCAGGCGGAGGTTGTAGTAAATGTTGGCGCTGATGTTGGCCAGCCGCCACAGCTGGGTCTCACCGGGCCGGATGCGGATGGCCGGGTTCAGCTGGCCGTTGACCGTGCGGTGGGTGGGCTTGCCGATGTGCAGGCCCTTGGTCCTGACCGCATCGCCGTCGGCCTGGAAGTCCTTGAGCGCGATGACGCGCTCGGTGATGTGGCGCAGGCCCGCCGGCAGGTACTGCCGCAGTCCGTCGACGATGAGGACGCCCGACATGCCCCCGGCGACCTGCGGCGCGGACATCGTGTGCGCATGCGAGTGGTACCAGTAGGTGCCGGGGGAGAGGTTCTTCGGGAACCGGTAGGCGTAGTGGAACGTCTGGCCGGGATGGATGTGGAGGAAGATGTTGTCGGAGTTGCCGCTCGGCGACACATGAAGTCCGTGGACATGCAGATTGGTGAACTCGTTCAGCGTGTTCTTCATCGACAGGTCCAGCTTGTCCCCCGGCCGGATCCGCAGCGTGGGGGGCATGTAGTGGCCGTTGTAGGTGAGGGCCCACAGCCTGCGGCCGCCCACGTCCACCTTGCGCCTCGCCACGACGAGTTCCACCCGCAGGACCCCGTTGTGGCTCACCATCTGCGCCGGCTCCCGCAGCGGGGCGCCTTCCGTAACCGACGGCGCCGGCGGGGATGAAGGCATCCGCGCAGCCGAAGGCGACCGGTCACCGGCACAGCCGCTCATCAGGACGGTGATGACAACGATCAGGGCAGTGGCGAGCCCCGGCAGCTTGGATCGAGACCGCATGGGACCTCCACTCCAGATACCCGCTCCACACGCGGCTCACCTCCAGCAAGCACGCGGTCGAAGCCGTGCGCCATCCGGGTGGCCCGTTCGCGCGAGATACTCACCCCGACGCCGCAGAACTCACCACTTCAGAGCGGCCGTCAGGCTCGGCAGCCAGTACGTGACCCTGGCGGCGCGCGGGTCGACATGGACCGGGGCGCCGTCGTCCAGGCCGACCTGGGTGGGGGTGGCGCGAGCGGCCAGTGCCACCCCGAACTGGGAGATCTTTCTGCCCCGGCCGTGCGGGCCGCCGGCCGTGGAGGTGGTGACGGTGGCGTAGGCGGTGGCGTTGGGCGCGAGCGTGACGACGGAGTGCGGCCTGCTGTTCTCGATCGCCGGGACGGCGGGTCGCCGGCCCTCGCCGAACCGCAGCAGCGGGTAGCGCTGGGTGGCGAAGTCGCAGGTCCGGTCGGAGTAGTTGGTGACCGTCAGCAGCATGCGGTGGTCCCGGCGCGGCATCGCGCCGGCGTGGAACCGGAGCATCTCGGGCGTACAGGCGGCCCGGCCGCCGGGGCGCGGGGACAAGGCGCCGTCGCCCCCTGGGGAGGGCGAGGTGGGGACCGGCGATACGGCGGTGGCGGAGTCGTCGGCCTTGGTGCCGGCACCTCCGTGGCAGGCGGCGGTCAGCGACAGTGCGGCGGCGGTCAGGCCGGCGGCGACGGCCCGGCGGGCGGTGGCGGTGACGGTGAAGGGCATGGCGGGCTCCCCGGACAGTGGCGTGTACACGACCTTCGGCGCGAGCGCTGGTGATCGGCTAACGCGCGGCTAACGCCTACCCGGGCCATGCCGGGGCGCACTCGATGCCGCCACCGCCCCGGAATGACGGGCGATCTCCGGAGACCTCCCCCGTGTGACCGTCAACCAGTCGATGTGGGGGAGGAGTTGGGCGCTCGGCTGCCCTGGGGGGAAGGGGTGTCCGACGGGGGCGCGGTGGGTGGGCGGGTCGTCTCGGTGGGGCGGCTGCCCGTGTGGTCGGTCGGCCGGGGCGTAGGAATGCCCGTACGGGTGTGCCGGGGCGGCCGTACCGGGTCGGTGCCGGGCGGCTGTGAACCGGAGGGGCCGGCGGTGCTGCTGGGGCTCGCCGACGGCTTGGTCGGCGTGGGCTCCGGGCCGGTACGCGTCGGGGCCGGCGAAGGGCCGACGGGGCTCGGCGGCGTCGCGGGCGAGGGCCGGGCCGGCGGGCCGTCGGGGGTGGTCGCCAGATAGC
>NZ_QUAC01000390.1 GCF_003389455.1 Streptomyces inhibens
CGGCCGGCCCGGGCGGCGGCGCGAAGCCGGGCGCGCCCTGTGCGGCGGCGGGCGGCGCCTCCGCCTCTTCGGCGACCTCGCCGCCGAAGTTCTTCAGCAGCGCCTCCAGGCCGCCGTCGAACCCCTGGCCGACCGCGGCGAACCGCCAGACGTCCTTGAGGTAGAAGTCGCCGAGCATGACGGCCCGCTCGGTGCTGAACTCGCTGCCGGTGAAGGAGTAGCGGGCGACCTCTTCGCCGCCGGCCACGATCCGGATGTAGCCGGGGCCGATCTGCGAGACCTGGCCGGCGCCGTCGAGGGCGGCGGTGAAGGAGAGCTTGTGGAGGTGCGGCGGAATCTTGTCGAGGGTGACCCGGAAGGACTCGCTGTCGCCGGCCTGCTCGCCGAGCAGCTGGATCGACTCCTCGGGCGACTTGGGCTGGTTGAAGAAGATGAAGTACCGGTCGTCGGACAGCCGCTCGTCGGCGTCCAGACCGAAGCAGCTGATGTCGAAGGTCAGGCCGGGTCCGGCGATCTGCACGCCGACGTACAGATCCGTTCCCGCCGTCAGATCACCGATCTTGGCCTTGTGGCCCCGCTGGAATTCCCTGGCCATACGTAACGCCCGTCCCCCGCTCCCGCTGTGAGTTCCTCTGCGCGCCAGGCTAACGGCTGGCGCCGACAGCGGGCGATGCCGGGGCGCGGCGGATGTCGTGCCGGCCCGCTCTCAATCGCCGCGGGCGGCGGGCAGATGGGGCAGCCGGTCGGCCGCGACCACTCCTTCGAGATAGCCGCGGGCCCGTTCCGTACGGGGATAGGACTCCAGCAGGCGCCAGAACCGGGGGCCGTGGCCGGGGACGAGCAGATGGGCGAGCTCGTGCAGCAGGACGTAGTCGATGACGTACTCGGGCATGCCCTGGAGGCGGTGCGAAAGACGGATGCTGCCCTCGGCCGGGGTGCACGATCCCCAGCGGGTGTTCTGGTTGGTGACCCAGCGCACCGAAGCGGGCCGGGCCCGGCCGTCGAGGAACTGGCCGGACAGCCGCTCGGCGCGCTCGGCCAGATCGGCGTCGCCCAGCATCCGCTTGCTCTCCTGGGCGGCGAGCTTGTCGAGCATGACGGTGACCCAGCGTTCCTCCTCGGCCTCGGACATACGGGCTGGAATCAGGACAACCGTGCGGTCACCCTCGCGGTACGCGGAGACCGTTCTGCGCCGCCGTGAGCTGCGGCGCACCTCGACCGCGCTGGTCCCTGAGCTACGGACCGTCGGGCTCGGTGCAGCCCTGCGCGATGTGTCAGCGGCGCGACGCAGGGGTGTCTCCCCTGAGCCGTGGGCGGAAGGGTCGGCGGGCACGCGCCCGACGTTACCCGCTGGCACTGCGGGAAGTCCCGCCCCGCGGTCGGTTCGCCACCGAACCACTCCATGGCGTGCACCGCTTGTATGACTAATGCCGGGGTCTGTGGATAACTTTCCGCACCGATCCGCCGCACGGAGCATGCTGGGAGCCGACGACGAAGGACGGGGGGCGGATGTCATGCATCCGATGCTCAAGCCCGCGCTGCGGCGCGGCTGGCGGGACAGGAACACGGTGCGGTTCGGCGTGACGCCGGCCCACGCGATGGTGGTCGGCCCGGTCGATCCCGCGACCGACAGCTTCATCTCACTGATCGACGGCACCCGCACGATGCAGCAGCTGATCGCGGAGGCCGCGTTACTGGACCTCCCGCCCGAGCATGCGCGGGGTGTGGTGGACCGGCTCGGCGCGGCCGGACTGCTCGAAGCACCCACCGCGGGCGGTCCGGCAGCCGACGCCGTACGGGCGGACGCCCCCGCCTTCGAGCGGCTGCGGCCCGATCTGGCCTCGCTGTCGGTGCAGCACCGGGAACCCGCCGGCGCCCTGGGCAGGATGGGCGCGCGCCGGGCGGTCCGGGCCCGGGTCAAGGGGGCCGGGCGGGTGGGCGCGGCGATCGCGGCGCTGCTCTCGTCGGCCGGGATCGGCCAGGTGGAGGTGTTGGACGGCGGAGTGGTCGAACCATGGGACGTGGTGCCCGGCGGGCTGGGGGCCGAGCGGATCGGAGAGCGGCGCAACGCCGCCGCGCAGCAACTGGCCCATCAGTCCTCCCCCTGGAGCAGCACACCGCGGCCGCGGGTCCCGGTCAGCGAGTCCGGCGAGCCCGGACTGTCCCTCGTGGTGCTCGCCCCGCGCGACGGGCTCGCCGCGTACGCCCCGGACCCGGTGCTGTCCGAGCCGCTGCTCACCGCCGGAATCCCGCATCTTTACGCGGGAGTGATCGAGGGCACGGGTGTGGTGGGTCCGCTGGTGCTGCCCGGCGGTTCGGCCTGTACGCGCTGCGACGAGCTACGCCGTATGGACGCGGAGCCGGCCTGGCCGCGACTGCTGGCGCAGTGGCGGTCGGGGCGCGGTTCACCCGCGGTGCCGGCCTGCGATGCGGCGCTGGCGACCACGGTCGCGGGGCTTGCCGCCGTCCAGGCGCTGGCGTTCCTCGACGGTGAACTGCCGCCGTGCACAGGGGCGCGGATGGAGCTCACGCTGCCGTGTGCGAGCGTACGGACCACGCGGATCGAACCGCATCCGGAGTGTGGCTGCGGCGCTGCTGTTTCGCTGTGTACGACAGGCACCTCGGATCCTCGGCCGTGACACGCCACAATGACGGAGTAACCCCGGTAGGGGGACAGTGTGAGTTGGAGGGGCGCATGTCTGATCTTCCCCGCAAGGCGGTCACCCGCACCGCCAAGCTGGCCGCGCTGCCACTGGGGTTCGCCGGCCGCGCCACCTGGGGCCTGGGCAAGCGGATCGGCGGCAGATCCGCCGAGATCGTCGGCCGCGAGCTCCAACAGCGCACCGCGGAACAGCTCTTCAAGGTGCTCGGCGAGCTGAAGGGCGGGGCGATGAAGTTCGGGCAGGCGCTGTCCGTCTTCGAGTCCGCACTGCCCGAAGAGATCGCCGGTCCCTACCGCGCCGCCCTGACGAAGCTTCAGGAGGCGGCGCCGCCGATGCCGACCAGCACCGTGCACTCGGTGCTGGCGGAGCGGCTCGGCGAGGACTGGCGGGAGCTGTTCGAGGAGTTCGAGGACAAGCCCGCGGCGGCGGCCTCGATCGGGCAGGTGCACCGGGCGGTCTGGCACGACGGCCGCGAGGTGGCCGTCAAGGTGCAGTATCCGGGGGCCGGGCAGGCGCTGCTGTCGGATCTGTCGCAGCTGAGCCGCTTCGCCCGGCTGTTGGGGCCGCTGATCCCGGGCATGGACATCAAGCCGCTGATCACCGAGCTGCGCGACCGGGTCTCGGAGGAGCTGGACTACGCCCTGGAGGCACAGGCCCAGCAGGCGCATGCCGAGGAGTTCGCCGGCGACCCGGATGTGGCGGTGCCGGCGGTGGTGCACCAGTGCGACCAGGTGCTGGTGACGGAGTGGATGGAAGGGGTGCCGCTGTCCGAGGTGATCGCGGACGGCACCGACGAGCAGCGCGACCGGGCCGGTCAACTCCTCGCCCGCTTCCTCTTCTCCGGCCCCACCCGCACCGGCCTGCTGCACGCCGATCCGCACCCGGGCAACTTCCGGCTGCTGGCCGGGGACTCCCCGGACGGGCCGGCGGAGGAGTGGCGGCTGGGCGTACTGGACTTCGGCACCGTCGACCGGCTGCCCGAGGGGCTGCCGCCGACGATCGGCACCTCACTGCGGATGACGCTGGACGGCGAGGCGGACGCGGTCTATCAGCTGCTGTGCGAGGAGGGCTTCGTCAAGGAGTCCATCGAGCTGGATCCGGACGCGGTGCTGGAGTATCTGCTGCCGATCATCGAACCCGCGCAGGTGGACGAGTTCACCTTCACCCGGAGCTGGATGCGCCATCAGGCGGCCCGGGTCGGCGACCCGCGCTCCCCCGCGTACCAGTTGGGCAAACGGCTCAATCTGCCGCCCGCGTATCTGCTGATCCACCGTGTGACCTTGAGCACGATCGGGGTGCTGTGCCAGCTGGGGGCGACGGTGCGGCTGCGCGACGAGCTCGAGGCATGGATGCCCGGCTTCGTCACCGAGGAGGAGCCCGCGGGCCCGGACGTCACCGACATCAGCACCGTGAGCGGCACGGACATCGCCGCGGCCATCAGTGAGGAGACCGTCGAAGAGACCACGGCCTGACCCTGCCGGCCGGGCCGCGTCTCCTTGGCCGCCCGGCCTCACCACCAGCTCGAATCCAGGCGCCCCTCGATGGCCCGGATGTTCTCCCGCGCGCAGTTGTCGCAGAAGTAACGGCGCTCGCCGTTCTCGACGGAGCAGGTCCAGGTCGGCGGAGTGGCCGCGGCGACCGCGCCACAGCCGGCACACACCGTGTTCCCGTCGGCCAACTCCGCCTGTTCATGCGTCTTCTGGTCCACCATCCGACGATATCCCCGTCAACCGCATGAAGCCGGATACAACGCACCACGGGGCCCGCCCTGTCGGACGGACCCCGTGGGTGGCGGCGTCACCGCCTTACTGCATCACGGCCATGGCCAGCGCACGGCGGGCGCGGAGCGACGCGCGCTCGGCGCGCCGCTGCATACGCCGCGCGGCGGCGAGCCGATGAGCCCTGCGTTCGGATTCAGCCTCCCGGAGGCGTTGATGCATATGCGCACGCGCCAGGGCTTCTGGGATGAGTTGCATGGCGTGGTTCCTGTTCTGACGCGACTCGATCGCGTCGGCGTTCGCGGGGACGGGCGTGTCGGTGAAAGTCGGATTCATCGTGGGGTCCTGCTTCTTGGGATCCCGTGTGACGGGACGGTCGATCGTTCCTGTGCCGATGGTGTTCATGCCGCAACCGGGTTCTTGCGCGGACGGCCACGCGGACGCTTCCGCGGCACGACAACGCCCTGGACGAAGAGCTCGCCACCCCAGACGCCCCACGGCTCACGGCGGTCCTTGGCGCCGGCAAGACAGGCCTCACGCACCGGGCAGGACTGGCACAGCGTCTTGGCGTACTCGACGTCGGCCGGGGACTCGGCGAAGAAGACCTCCGGGTCGTAGGTACGGCACGGAACGGCGGTGCCGAGGCGGTCGATCTCGTCGTCGAGCTCGGTGAGGGGCAGCAAGGAGTTCTCCTGAGGGTCGGGCGGAGGGATCAGGTCGGTGGCTACGGACGGGGTGTGCGTCTGGAGTTGCACGGTGGTGTGTTCCTCGTCTGTTCGGCCCGGCTGGTGGCGGGCGCGTGGGGAAAACAAAAGGGCCGCGGATCCCGGTGTGGGTTCCGCGGCCCTGGAAGGTGCCGACCTGATCGTGCCGATCAGGCTGGATCTCTCCAGGGTTCGAGGCCGCGGTAGGCCCACATTTCATGCTGCGTCTGGTACTGCTGCCGGGATTCGGCACCATTGGCCGCCGCGAAGGCAAAGGCATTCGCCGGTGCCGCTGCTGCTACCGCAGGTGCCTCGGTCGGTCGCGCGGTGCGCTCGCTGAACGTCGGAACAGCGAGGGACTCGGGGCGCGCGACCTCGGTACCGGACAGGCGGCCGAAGCCGGACAGACCGGTGCCAAGGAGCGAGGAGCCGAGGGTGCAGGTGGCGACGACCGAGAGATCGGTCATTTTGTTGGTCTCGATAATGCTGATCACTGGGCTCGCCTCCTCTCGGCGTCTCGGTGGACCGGGAATCCCGTTCCAGGGTGTTCAAGTACAGCACGGATCCATCGGATCTCGGAAGATTCCGTTGTCTCCGTTGCTTCCGAAGGCTATGGGGATGCGCTCCGCGCGCGCAAACTATTTTTCCGACGAGTTTTTCGCGGCGCCTTCGGACCCGTCTCCCAAGGCTCCCGCGAGCTCCTCGCCGGCACAGATTGCCAGCACGTCGCTGCCGTAGCGGTCGAACTTCCGCCACCCCACACCTGAGATGACCGCAAGCTCCGATTCGGTTCCCGGAACGGCCTCGGCAATCGCCATCAGCGTCTTGTCGGTGAAGACGCAGTAGGCGGGCTGCCGCGAACGCGCGGCCTCCCCCGCCCGCCACTCCCACAACCGCTCGTACAGCGCCTCGTCGAGCTCCGCCGGGCAGTCCTCACACCGCATCAGCTTCATCTCGCCCGCATCCGTCAGCGTCCGGTTGCAGACCCGGCAGCGGGCCGGGCTGCGGTGCTTGGGGCGCCGCGCCACCGCCGCCGCCCCGTCACCGCGCTCAACGCCCCCCGAGACCACCCCCGGCGTACGGCGGCCGGTCCCGGCCCCGGAACCGGGTCGCAGGCCCTTGAGGAACCGGCTGGCGCTGCGGGAGGCCCGCCCGCCGGGAGACCGCGACAGCGACCAGGACAGCCCCAGGTGCAACCGGGCGCGGGTGACGCCGACATACAGCAGCCGGCGCTCCTCCTCTATCTGCTCATCGGTCTTGGCGTAGGTGATCGGCATCATGCCCTCGGTGAGGCCCACCAGGAAGACGGCCTCCCACTCCAGGCCCTTGGCGGCGTGCAGCGAGGCGAGCGTCACCCCCTCGACCGTCGGGGCGTGCTGGGCGTTGGCCCGCTCGTCCAGCTCGGCGACAAGGTCGGCGAGGGTGGCCTGGGGCCGGGCCCTGGCGAAGTCCTCGGCGAGCCGCACCAGGGCCGCCAGGGATTCCCAGCGGTCCCGCACCGCCCCCGAGCCGGCCGGCGGCTGCCCGGTCCACCCCATGTCGCTGAGCACCGCCCGCACCTCGGACGGCAGGTCCACGGCGTCGTCGAGCAGCGCGTCGTTGCCGCCGAAGCGGGCGGCGCCCCGCAGCTTGATGCCGGCCTCGCGCACCTCCGGCCGCTCGAAGAACCGCTCGGCGCCCCGCAGCTGATACGGCACACCGACATCGGCCAGCGCCTGCTCATAGACCTCGGACTGGGCGTTGATACGGAAGAGCACGGCGATCTCGCTGGCGGGCACACCGGACGCGATCAGGTCACGGATCCGGCGGGCGGTGCCCTCGGCCTCGGCGGGCTCGTCGGCGTACTCGGTGTACACGGGCTCGGGACCCGCCTCACGCTGCGAGATCAGCTCCAGGCGGTGCTCGGCGGCGCGCCCCTTGGCCTGGGAGAGCAGGCCGTTGGCGAGGTGCACGACCTGCGGGCTGGAGCGGTAGTCCCGGACGAGCTTGACGACCGTCGCGTTCGGATGGCGGGTACGGAAGTTGAGGAGGTGGTCGGGGGTGGCGCCGGTGAAGCTGTAGATCGTCTGGCTGGCGTCACCGACCACACAGAGGTTGTCGCGGTCCCCCAGCCACAGCTCCAGCAGCCGCTGCTGGAGCGGGCTGACGTCCTGGTACTCGTCGACGACGAAGTGCTGATACTGCGTACGGACCTGCTCGGCGATGTCGTGCCGGTCCTGCAGCACACCGACCGTGAGCAGCAGCACATCCTCGAAGTCGATGGTGCCCCGGTCACGCTTGAGCTGTTCGTACGTGCCGTAGAGCTGTCCGATCTCGGCCGGGTCACGCGGGGCCTCGCGGCCCGCCTTGGCGACCGCCGCCGGATAGTCGGCCGGCACGGTCTGGGTGACCTTGGACCATTCGATCTCGGCCGTGACATCGCGCAGCTCATTGCGGTCGAGCCGGATGCCGCAGCGGGCGGCGGCCTCGGAGACGACCTGGATCTTGCGCTCCAGCAGCCGCGGGACCTCACCGCCGACGGCCTTCGGCCAGAAGAACTGGAGCTGCCGCAGGGCCGCGGAGTGGAACGTCCTGGCCTGCACCCCGCCCGCACCGAGCTGACGCAGCCGGCCGCGCATCTCGCCGGCCGCGCGGGCCGTGAACGTGACAGCGAGCACACTCGCGGGCTGCAGGATCCCGGCCCGTACCCCGTACGCGATCCGGTGGGTGATCGCGCGCGTCTTGCCCGTACCGGCACCGGCCAGCACACACACCGGACCGTGCAGAGCCGTCGCGACCTCGCGCTGCTCCGGGTCGAGCCCGTCGAGCACCCCGTCGGCCGAGTCAGGGACCTGCGGGAAGAGAGAGGAGTCCGTTGCTGCTGTCACCCCGCCATGCTGCCAGGTCCACGGAGCCCCCCGGGAAAGCTGTCCACAGCCGCGGACCCCGGTCGTACGCATCACGGCCACTGTGGACAACCCACGACGCGCGGACGCGGCGAGTGCTTTGCTGTGTCCCGGCGGGCGAACGAGCGGTCGGGCGGCTGGGCGGGCTGCTGGGCGGGCTGCTGGGCCGGTGCGATCTGCGGCGGCTCTGTCGTCTCTGTCGTCGTCGGTTGTGGCGGCGGGTGCCGGGGGCGCGGGCCCGGCCGGGGCGGGTGGCTTTGGTCGGGGCGGGCGGCTTCGGCCGGGGCGGGTGGCTTCGGCCGGGAGGAGGCTGCTTCGGTCGGCA
>NZ_QUAC01000388.1 GCF_003389455.1 Streptomyces inhibens
CCCGCCTACCCCGCCGCCGAGCGCGCCGTGCGCGCGCTCGCCGAGGCCGTCCGCTACGCCGCCTGGCGCCGGGAGGCCGCCGAACCGGGCCGGGTGCCCGAGTACGACGACATCCAGGAGGCGGCCGCCGGCGCCGACATCGAGCGCCTCCTGGACCGGCTCACCCCGGATGCCCCGACCGGCCGCTCCGTCCCCGTGCCGCCCCAGGACGCCGAGGCCCTGCTCGCCCGCTACGGCATCCACACCCGCCCCGTCCTCCCGGCCCCCGACCCGGACACCGCCGTCCGCGCCGCCGCCCGCCTCGGCTATCCGGTGGCCCTCAAGACCACCGCCCCCCATCTACGCCACCGCGCCGACCTCGGCGGCGTCCGCCTGGACATCGCCGGCGAGGCCGAACTCCGCCGCACGTACAGCGAATTGACCGACTTCCTCGGCTCTCCCGAAGAGCTGCGCCCGGTCGTGCAGTCGATGGTGCCGCGCGGCGTCGACACGGTCATCCGCGCCGCCATCGACCCGGCCGCCGGCGCCGTCCTCTCCTTCGGCCTGGCCGGAGCCCCCTCCCAGCTGCTCGGCGACATCGCCCACCGCCTCATCCCCGCCACCGACCGTGAGGTCGCCGAGCAGATCCGCTCGATCCGGGCTGCGCCCCTGCTGTTCGGCTGGCGCGGCTCCCAGCCCGTGGACACCGCCGCCCTGGAGGAGCTGCTGCTGCGGGTCTCCCGGCTCGTCGACGATCACCCCGAGGTCGTCGGTGTGGACCTCGAACCGGTCGTCGTCGCCCCGCACGGCCTCTCCGTCCTGGGAGCCACCGTCCGGCTGGCCCGGGCCCCCGCCACGACCGACCTGGGCCCCCGCCGGCTGCCCACGTACTGAGGAGCCCGTCACCGTCACCGCTGGGGGCCGTAGAGGCCGGCAGGCCCCGTAGGATGGACCCCATGGCTAAGACCGGTACGACGACCCAGGGGCTGCGCGCGGCGATCGAGCGCAGTGGCTACTACCCGACGCTCGTGGCCGAGGCGGTGCAGGCCGCGGTCGGCGGGGAGCCGGTGGTCTCGTACCTCGTCCATCAGGAGACGACCTTCGACGCCAACGAGGTCCGCCGCCATGTCACCGTCCTGGTCCTGACCGGCACCCGCTTCATCGTCAGCCACACCGACGAGCAGGCCGCCGACGCCACCTCCCCGTCGCCGTACGCCACCACCTCCACCGAGTCCGTCAAGCTGGGCCGGATCTCCTCCGTGGTGCTCAGCCGCGTGGTCGCCAACCCCGAGTCGTACACCCCGGGCCAGCTGCCCCGCGAGGTCGTGCTGACCATCGGCTGGGGCGCCGTCGCCCGCCTGGACCTGGAGCCGGCCGCCTGCGGCGACCCCAACTGCGAGGCGGACCACGGCTACACGGGCTCCTCCACCGCCGACGACCTCTCGCTGCGGGTGAGCGAGGCCGGCGACGGACCGGACTCGGTGCGCGAGACGCTCACCTTCGCCCAGGCGCTCTCCGAGGCCACCGCGGCCACCACCACTGCCCGCTGATGGTCCACATCGCCCCCGCCTGGCCGGAACCCGAACCGCTCGACCCCCTCGGCGCCCCGGTGCCGCAGTACGGCACCGCCTCACTCGCCGATCTGCTGCCCACCATCGCCGCCGGGCTGGGGGTGGCCGACCTCGCCACGACGATGGAGCTGGCCCCCGCAGACCGGGCCTGCGTCTTCCTGATCGACGGCCTCGGCTGGGAGCTGCTGCGCGCCCACCCGGAGGAGGCGCCGTTTCTCGGCTCGCTCCTGGGGACGTCGTTCAACGGCACCGGCCGTCCGCTCACCGCGGGCTTCCCCTCCACCACGGCCACCTCGCTCGCCTCGGTCGGCACCGGCCTGCCGCCGGGCGCCCACGGACTGCCCGGATACACCTGCGAGGACCCGGCCACCGGCGCCCTGATGAACCAGCTGCGCTGGTATCCGTGGACCGACCCGTACGCCTGGCAGCCGTATCCGACGGTCTTCCAGCTCGCGGACGCCGCCGGCGTCCACACCTGCCAGGTCTCCGCGCCGAACTTCCAGCACACCCCGCTCACCAAGGTCGCGCTCAGCGGCGGCACCTTCCACGGCCGGCTCTCCGGCGAGGACCGGATGGACCTCGCCGCCCAGCAGCTCGCCGCCGGCGACCGTTCGCTGGTCTACACGTACTACTCCGAGGTCGACGGCAAGGGACACCGCTACGGCGTCGACTCCGATGCCTGGCGCGGCCAGTTGATGTACGTCGACCGGCTCGCGCAGCGGCTGGCCGAGCAGCTCCCGCCGCGCAGCGCGCTCTACATCACCGCCGACCACGGCATGATCGACATCCCCTTCGACCCGGAGTCCCGGATCGACTTCGACGAGGACTGGGAACTGCGCGCCGGCGTACGCCTGTTGGGTGGTGAGGGCCGGGCCCGGCATGTGTACGCGCACAAGGGCGCGGCCGCCGATGTGCTCGCCGTATGGCGCGAGGTGGTCGGCGAGCAGATGTGGGTGGCGAGCCGCGAAGAGGCCATCGCCGCGGGATGGTTCGGACCGTATGTCGACGACCGGGTGCGCGCCCGGATCGGTGATGTGGTGGCGGCCGCGCACGCCGACATGGTGATCATCGCGACCGAACAGGAGCCCCGGGAGTCGGAGATGGTCGGGATGCACGGCTCGATGACGCCGATGGAGCAGCTGGTGCCGCTCCTGGAAGTCCGTACCTGACCCTTACGGCTCCCGCCGCCCGCCCATCGACCGCCGGCCTCCAGTCCGCCGCCGGCCTCTCGCCCCGCCCCTCCCCACGAGCCCGAAAGGCCCGCAACTTCCCATGCCCGAGCTGGTGTTCTTCTCCGGAACGATGGACTGCGGAAAGTCGACACTCGCTCTGCAGATCGAGCACAACCGCTCGTCCCGTGGACTGCAAGGCCTCATATACAGCCGCAACGACAGGGCCGGCCGCGGCAAACTCTCCTCCCGCCTCGGCCTGGTCACCGAGGCCGTCGAGGCGGCGGACGGCATGGACTTCTACGCCCACGTCGTCGGCCAGCTCTCCTCCGGCGGCCGGGTCGACTATGTGATCGCCGACGAGGCGCAGTTCCTCGCCCCCGAACAGGTGGACCAACTCGCCCGCGTGGTCGACGACCTCGAACTGGACGTCTTCGCCTTCGGCATCACCACCGACTTCCGCAGCAAGCTCTTCCCCGGCTCCCAGCGCCTGGTCGAACTGGCCGACCGAATAGAGGTGCTGCAGGTCGAGGCGCTGTGCTGGTGCGGCGCCCGCGCCACGCACAACGCCCGCACGGTGGACGGCCGGATGGTCGTCGAGGGCGCACAGGTCGTCGTCGGCGATGTCGTCGGTGATGTGGACAGCCCGCCGGCCGAGGTCGGTTACGAGGTGCTGTGCCGACGTCACCACCGCCGCCGCCAGACCTCGGCGACCGCCCGCGCGGCCGCGCTTTCGCCGGACGTACTGCCGGTCGACAGCACGAAGTAGCCGGCGGGGCCGCCGGCATCGGCGGAGAGCCTCGCGGCAAGGGGCCAGACGCCGACGGCGCGGCCGCCGAAGCGGGGTAAGGGCTGTCGTGACCGGCGGTCAGTGCTGCTGGAGGATCGTGAAGACCGCGCCCTCGCTGTCGGCGACCGTCGCCAGGCGCCCGTGTGCGGAGTCCCGGGGCGGTTGCAGCACACGGCCGCCCAGTTCGGTGACCCGGCGGGACGCCGCGTCGGTGTCGGAGACGGCGAAGTACGTCATCCAGTGGGAGCCGCGGTCGCGTGGCAGCGCGTTGCCCACCCCGTGGATGCCGGCCACCGCTTGTCCCTTGAGCTGCAGCGTCAGATAGTCGAGGTCGGCCGAGGCCGCCGGCTCCGCCTCGAAGCCGAAGACGTGCTCGTAGAACGGCCCGACGGATTCGGTGTCCTGGGTGACCAGTTCGTTCCACACCGCGGTGCCCGGTTCCCCGGTGATCGCGGTGCCCATCATCGACCTGCCCTGCCAGATGCCGAAGATCGCGCCCTGCGGGTCGGAGCCGATCGCCATCCGCCCGGCGTCGTCGTCCGCGTCCAGCGGGCCGACGCCCACCGTCCCGCCGCAGCAACGGATCTGTTCGGCGGTCACATCCGCGTCATCGCTGGACAGATACGTGGTCCAGGAGACGGGGAGATGGCGGTCGGGCGCCAGTTCGCCGACCCCGGCGACTTCTCTGCCGTCGAGGAAGGCCCGGGCGTACGGACCGAAATGCTGCGGCCCCGGGCGGAACTCCCAACCGAACAGCGCGCCATAGAACTCCTGCGTCGCGGACAGACTGTTGGCCAGGAGGCTCACCCAGCAGGGCGCGCCGGGCATCCGCCGAGTCGCTGCCTCGGTCGTCATTGTCACTCTCTCCTCGGAGCGTCGGTGTGCTGACCATGTGCGGTACGTGCGGTACGGGCGCGGGTCCCGAGCAGATGCTCGCACCCTGTGACCTGCTGTGCGCCCCGGCCGCGCCGTCCACGGCACGTTCGCGAGGGAGAATGCCCGTTTTGACGTTTCCCACCCGTTTCGGCGACGTTACGCCACGGCGTAACTGCGTCATACGGAGGGTGGGCACCCGCCTTCTGTACGTAGTCGTCGCTACGCAAGGATGAGTCCCATGAATGCCATCATCACCGCTACCGAACTCGCGAGCGAGTTGGCACAGCCCGCCGCTCCGGTGCTCCTGGACGTCCGTTACCAGCTCGGCGGCCCGCCCGGTCGCCCCGAGTACGAGGCCGGCCATGTGCCCGGCGCGGTCTATGTCGATCTCGACAGCGAACTGGCCTCGCCCCCCGGTGCGGCCGGCCGGCACCCGCTCCCGGACCTGGAGGTCTTCGCCGCGGCGATGCGGGCCGCCGGTGTCCGCACGGACCGTCCCGTCGTCGTCTACGACGGCGGCCAGGGCTGGGCCGCAGCCCGCGCCTGGTGGCTGCTGCGCTGGGCGGGTCACCCGGATGTGCGTGTCCTGGACGGCGGCCTCGCCGCCTGGCAGGCATCCGGTGGAGCCATGAGCATCGACAAGTCGACTCCGTCGGCAGGTGACTTCACGCCCGCGCCCGGGGCGCTGACGCTGCTGACGGCGGACGACGCGGCCGCGCTGGCCCGCCGCGGTGTCCTCCTGGACGCGCGGGCCGCCGAGCGCTACCGCGGCGAGGTCGAGCCCATCGACAAGGTCGCCGGCCACATCCCGGGCGCCGTGTCCGCGCCGACGACCGAGAACGTCGCCGAGGGCGGCACGGTCTTCCGCGACGCGTCCGAACTGGCCGAGCGGTTCGCGTCGCTGGGCGCCACCCCGGACGCGGAGGTCGGCGTCTACTGCGGCTCCGGCGTCTCGGCGGCCCACCAGGTGCTGGCCCTCGCGGTCGCGGGCATCCCCGCGGCCCTGTACGTCGGCTCCTGGAGCGAATGGTCCGCCGACCCGTCCCGTCCGGTTGCCACCGGCGCACAGCCCGGCTGAGCCCCCGCCGGGGCCCGTGAAGGGGCCGGTGACGGGCCCCGTACGACGCCGTCCGCCCGCCCCCTGGAAGCAGGGGACGGGCGGACGGGTCTTTTCCGTGGGGAGCTGCCGGGCAGGCCGCCCCGCTACTCCGGTTTCTTTCGCCGGGTGCCGAAGACGATCTCGTCCCAGCTGGGCACCGCGGCCCGGCGTCCGGGCCGCACGCCGTCGGCCTCGGCCTGCCGGTCCGTCGTCCCGGTCAGCCGGTCGCGGTGGCCAGCCACGGCCCGCGGCATCAGTACATCGGCGTACGCGGAACCCGCGCCCGCACTCGCCGCCGGGGCGGGCGGCTCCTCGACCTCGGCCGCGGGCTCCTCGTCGGTCTGCGGCGCCTTGGCGCTGTCCGGTACGACCATGTCGCCACGGAAGCTCGGTACCGCCTCCAGCAGACTGGTCAGCGAATCCCGCTCACGCTCCCGCTCACCGACGGCCTCCTCAGCGACCCGCGGCTCACCGTCGTCCCCGCCGGACTGCTGCGCACGCTCGCTGCGCTCGGGCGTCTGCCGGTCCAGCGCGCGGTCCAGCGGCCGGTCGCGCGGCAGCCGCGCGATGCGGGGTACGAACGGGAAGCTCGGTTCGGGCGTGTCGTCGCTCTCGCCGATCAGCGCCCGCGCCTCGTCGTCCACGGCCTGGACGAGTCGCCGGGGCGGGTCGTAGGTCCAGCTCGCCGAGTGCGGTTCGGTCGCGACGCGGTAGACAAGCAGCACCTCCCAGGTGCCGTCGTCCCGGCGCCAGGAGTCCCACTGGACGCTTTCCTTGTCGGCGCCGCGCAGCAGCAGCCGCTCCGCGACCGCCTCACCGAGCTGCGGCCCGGTGTTCTCACCGGGCCGACGCACCGGGGTCTTACGGGCCCGCTCGGCCATGAAGGCGCGTTCGGCGAGCACCGGGCCCTCGAAGCGGCGCACCCGGTCGACGGGGATACCGGCGAGCTGGGCGACCTCTTCGGCGGAGGCTCCGGCTCTTATCCGCGCCTGGATGTCCCGCGGGCGCAGATGGCTCTCGACCTCGATCTCGATCTGGCCCAGCCGCGCACGGTCGTTGCGGACGGCGGCGCGCAGCCGTTCGTCGATCGGAAGCGTGTACTCGGTGCTGTCCGCAGCTTTGAGCACCAGCCGTGTGCCGTCGTTGGAGACGGCCACGACACGCAGTTCGGGCATGGGGACCTCCCGGGTGGTGCCTGCCGACGTCACGTGCGTCGCTGCTTCCGCTAGTCGAGTGTGGCCTGCCCGGGTGCAGCCTGCCACAACATTGCCGAGTTGCCCGGCGTGTCGGGGCTTGGCCCTGAAACGCCGTTATGACACGGTTACCTGTTCGCAACGCTCAGTGACCATGCCGCTTGTCCTGTGCCGATCACCCGTGCCGAGCGGCGGCGCCCCGGGCGAGTGCCGCCTTCAGGGCCCCTCCCGCGGGTTCCGGGCAGCCGGACGGGAACCGGGGCCAGGGCTCGCCACAGTACTCCATTCGGGCCACCGAGGTGGACCGCCGCGCCGCTGAACTTATGGGCGGACAACGGAGTTGAGTCGCCTTGTCGACCTCTCTACCAGGCACACGGGTGGCGAGTTTCACAGATTCCCCAAATTCGGAACTAATCACTCCGCCAATTGGTCACTTCTCCATGCAAGATGGATCGAAGGGGCTATCAAAGGTTGGAGATGGACGAAGAAACCGAAAGCGCCACGAAGAAGAAGGAGAAGCGGATTGATCTGAGCGTTGCTCAGGTAGCCGGCAGCGCCCTCGCTGCGGCCGTCGCCGCGTTCCTCGCGGGACGCCTCGGCGTCTACGGAACCATCATCGGCGCGGGTGTGGTCAGTGTCGTGGCCACGACCGGCGGCTCGATATTCCAGCACCTGTTCCGCCGCACCGGCGAACAGATCAAGGAGGCGACGGTCACCACCCGGCCGAAGCCACGCCGCTCCTCCTCCACCCGTCATCGATCCACCACACCGCACGCACCGCAGGCCGGCCCCACCATGGTGTTGCCGACCTTCGACAAGCAGGGCACGGAGGACAAGGTCACCTCCGTCGCCGCGAAGACCTCCGGGCCCGGCACGGCCCGTACCCAGCTGATTCCGCGGGCCGAACAGGCCCGCCGCCGCGACCCGGCAAGTGCCCACCCCGTTCCGCCGGCCGACGAGGCGACGCGGATGCTGCACCCCGCCGACGCCGGCGCGACCCGCGCATTGCACGCGGTGGACGGCGCCGGCCCGGCCCGGCCCACCGACAGGACGCAACTGGTGCCGCGTCTCGACGAGCGGACCGCGGCGCTGGGCCAGGCGCCCGCCCGCCCGGCCGCTGCCGTCGGCGTGTGGCCCCCGGCCGGACGGCCCGAGGAGCTCAGCACCACGACGTACGGCACGCGGCTGCGCGGCTGGAAGCGGCCGGCGCTCGGCGCGCTCGCGGTCTTCGTGCTCGCCATGGGGGCGGTCACCGGCACCGAGCTGATCACCGGGCAGACGCCGAGCGGCGAACAGGGCACCACGCTGAGCAACCTCACCCGCACGGGGGGACCGAGCCGGCACCAGCCCAGTACCCCGCGGTCGCCCGACCCCGGTCACTCCACGGGTGACGGCCGGCGGCACGGCAGCAGCGACGAGCCGACCCCGGACCCCGGCCGGTCCGGCGAGAGCGGTACCGGCAAGGGTGACGAGCAGGGCACCCCCTCGCCGACCCCGAGTCCGTCCGACGGCGGCAAGAACTCGCCGGACCCCTCTACGTCCCCGTCCCCGAACCCGTCCCCGAGCGGCTCCACCGGCAGTGACGGTGGCACCGGTACCGGCGACGGCTCGACCGGTGGCGAGAACCAGGGAGGCCAGCAGCAGGAGTCCGGAGCCCAGCAGTCTCCGGGCGCCGAAGCCTCCTGACCCGGGGCGGACCCGCCACGTGCAACGGCCGCGACCCGGTGTCCCCTCAGGGCACC
>NZ_QUAC01000391.1 GCF_003389455.1 Streptomyces inhibens
CCGTCGCCGGCGGCCGCGGCGGCCTGGGCGGCCTGGGCGGCGACGGCGTCCTCGGGCAGGTCGTCGTCGATCTCGCGGCGGCGGCCCGGCAGCGCCAGCACCACCAGGACGACGGCGAGCAGGCCCTGGGCCCACAGCCAGAGGGTGTGGCCGAGCGGGTTCTCGTGGGTGAGGTCGAGCGTGCCGCCACCCGCAGGGAGCGCGAAGCCCTGCGCCCAGCCGTCGACGGTGACGGGCTTGAGGGGGGTGCCGTTGAGCGTGGCCCGCCAGCCCTCGTCGGCGGCGTCCGCGAGGCGCAGCACCCGGCCGTCGGCGCTGGTGGGCACCTTGGCGTGTGCCTCGACGGGGCCGGACGGTACGGCGATGGGCGCGGCGGCCTCGTCGGCGCTGGTGCCGTCCTTGGCCTCGCCCGCCACGATCGAGACCCGCGAGACCCGGCGGTCGACCCGCCACAGGGCGCTGCCGTCGTCCTGGCTGAGCCGGGTCAGACCCGGGGTCGCGTCCAGTACGCGGCCCATCTCGCGCGGCGCACCGTCCCTGACCAGGACGTAGCGGACCGCGTAGCCGCCGAGCTGGTTGGTCTGGTCGGCGCCGGATCCGGCCACGAGGTTGGCGACGATGCCGTCGAGCCGCTTGTCCTCGCCCGCTTCGGCGGCCAGATCGGCGTCACCGAGCCGGGCGCCGGAGCCGCGGACGAGGGAGTAGTCGACATGGCCGGGCTTGCCGTCGAGGACCAGGGTGCGGGCGCGGTCTGCGGTGCCGGACTCCTCGGCGACGAACGCCGGGACCTGCTCCGGGTTGCGCCGCTCCAGCGGTCCGTCCGCGCCGGCGATCATCCAGCTGGCCGCGGCGTAGAGCGGGGCGAGCACGGACGCCAGCGCGATCAGCACGGCGACCGGCTGCTTCCAGCCGAAGCCGAGGCTGGCCATACGGGTGCGGATGCCCTCGGCGCCGACCGCGGCGGCGCACAGCAGCGCCAGGCCGTAGACGAGCATCGCGGGGCCGGTCCAGCCGGAGCCGTTGCCGAGCGCCGCGAACAGCAGCCCGGTCAGCGCCACCACCCAGGCGGTACGGATCGCGAGCTGCCGCGCATCGCGCAGCGTCGCGGCCAGCGCGGCCAGGATGATGCCGAAGAGCAGTACCCCGCCGACGGCCTTGGGGCCGCCGGGGCTGAGGCCGATGAGGTCCACCACGGAGGCGGAGCCGGCGCCGTAGTCGAGTCCGGCTTCCTGGAAGAAGCGGGCGGGATGGGTCAGCAGGGACAGCGACCAGGGGGCGAGCACGACGAGCGGGGCGACGACCACGACCAGGAAGCGCAGCAGATACGCGAACAGCTGGTCGCGGTTGCCGTCCAGGAAACGCAGCACCAACAGGCCGATGCCCAGCAGCACCGCGATCGGCCAGACGACCGGGGTGAAGGCCATGGTGAAGGTGATCAGCAGCGCATACGCCCAGGTGGCGCGCCAGCTGGGCCGGGTGCCCGCCGGCAGCCGCAGTCCTCCCCCAGTCTTCGACCGGGGGTACCCCCATGCAGCGATCGCGGCGCGCGCCATCAGGGGCAGCAGGATGGCGAGCACCGCGGTGCCCAGCCGGCCGCCCGCCAGCGCGCCGGCGGCCGCGGGCAGGAAGGCGTACGCGATGCTCCCCCAGGCCCGCAGCAGCCGGGAGGCGACCAGCGGGCGGGAGGCGAAGTAGGCGGTGAGGCCGGCCAGCGGGACCGAGCAGACCAGCAGCAGGGTGACGGCGAAGCCGGTGCTGCCGAGGAAGATGCTCGACACCAGGGCGAGGATCGCCAGGTAGGGGGGTGCGGAGGCGCTGGCGCCGACGCCGACCGGATGCCAGCTGTCGAGATACGCCGACCACAGGTCGGACAGGCTGCCGGGCGCGGGCAGCATCGCGCCGCCGGTCAGCGCGCCGGAGCCGAGCAGTTGGCGGCAGGCGATCAGCGAGACCACCAGCAGGAGGAGGAAGAGCACCGGTGCGGGCTTGCGGGCGATCCGCTTGAGCCGGGCGAACTGCTCGATCTCCAGGAAGTCGGCGTCGTCGCCGCCGGGCCCGGACTCGACGGCGCCGTGCCGGCCGGCCGAGGCCACGTCGGGCGCGGCGCGTCCGGCGAGGTTGCCGGCGACCTGCTCGACGGTGGCCCGTACGGTCGCGCCGGGTGGCGGGAAGAGTGGTCGGAGGTCGCTCGCGTCGACCGCGGGCCGGCCTCTCTTCTTGCGAGCCGCGAGGATCTTGCCGGGCCGCAGCAGGGTGCCGAAGAGCCCGGCGAGTTCGTCGAGCGCCTGGCCGGGGACCTTGCCGACGAGGTAGGCGATGACCCGCAGGAAGGTGCCGATCAGCAGTCGCAGCAGGACGTACGGGAGCACCCGGCCGCCGGTGTTGGTGAGCAGGGTGTAGACGGCGCCGGCCTTGTCGACGCGGTGCGGGTTGGCCACCGAGCGGCCGACGCAGTCGATGGGGCGGCGCTCGCGGGCGGCGGCCTCGGCGTGCCGCAGGACGGCGTCCGGTGCGACGAGCACCTGGTGGCCGGCGGCCTGGGCGCGCCAGCACAGGTCGACGTCGTCGCGCATCAGCGGCAGCCGGCGGTCGAAGCCGCCCAACTGCTCGTAGACATCACGGCGGATGAGCATGCCGGCGGTGGAGACGGACAGGACGGGGCGTACCTGGTCGTGTTGGCCCTGGTCCTGTTCGCGGCGGTCCAGGCCGGTCCAACGGCGTCCGCTGCGCGCGATGCTGACGCCGGCTTCGAGCAGCTGACGGCGGTCGTACCAGCTGCGCAGCTTGGGGCCGACGATGACCGTGGACGGGCTGGCGTCGGCGACCCGCAGCAGCTCGGCGAGCGCGTCCGGCTCGGGTGCGCAGTCGTCGTGCAGCAGCCACAGCCACTGGACCGGTTCGCCGTGCGGCAGCTCCGGCATCTCGTAGGCCTCGTCGCGCCAGGTGCGGCTGACCGGGTCCCAGCCGCTGGGCCGTCGCAGATACGGCAGGTCGTCGGGGGTGAGTTCGGGGGCCGTGCGGACGGCTTCGTCGACGGCGGTGCCGAATCCGGAGCGGCGGGCGAGATGCAGCACCCGCTGGTCCCCGATCGCCTCGGCGAGCAGCTGGGCGGAGGTGTCCGCGCTGCCGGTGTCGGCGCCGATGACGTTCTGCACCGGGCGCTCCTGGCCGAGCAGGCCGGCGAGCGCATCGGGCAGCCAGCGGGCACCGTCATGGGAAACGATCACGGCGGTGACGACATGCCGCGGGAACTCTGGGGTGGCGGCTTCATATGAGGCGGCCTGGGCCGCCGACTGGCTGTGCACGGACATCGAGGTACGGGCCCTCCGGACCCGGGAGTTCGAAGGCCCCCGGCGAAGTCGCTCAGGGCCCCCGCCCCCGGAAGACACTGCGACGGACTACGAGGCGACGCGCGCGCCCGGCGGGGCGGCGGCGCATCTCGGACGGGGCCCCACACTAATGGTTCGCGCCGGTGCCCCGACGGGGCCCGTACGAAGCAGTACACAGCAGTCCGCCTCCGGCGGCCGGGGCGTCGGAGGCGGAGAGTTCACTATAGGGGGATATGGGGAGTTGGGGTGGTACGGCGGCGTGGTCCGGGAGACCGCGCGCCGTCGGTCCTGAGGGCTGCCCTGTCATCGTCAGACGGCAGCCTTCTTGAGCCGACGCCGCTCGCGCTCGGACAGGCCGCCCCAAATGCCGAAGCGCTCGTCGTTGGCGAGGGCGTATTCAAGGCACTCGGACCGTACTTCGCAGGCGAGACAGACCTTCTTGGCCTCGCGGGTGGAGCCACCCTTCTCCGGGAAGAAGGACTCGGGGTCGGTCTGGGCGCACAGTGCGCGCTCCTGCCAGCCGAGCTCCTCATCCGCCTCCTCGACCAGCAATTCCTGGAACAGCTCGGTCATGTGCGCCCCTCGTCTGTCTTTACGTCCCCGTGATCAAGCCGTGATCGATTTCGGCTGAACGACACGAGTGAAATTACAAGTGTGGTGATCCGGGCCAGTCAAGCCGAGATCTGCTATTGAGCCTCTTATTCACTCGGCGGAACCAAGCGGATGCGGAAAGTGTTCAAATCAGTAAAAACCAGGACACTTCCGCGGGCGTGCCACCCGGCACGTCCTCTTCGCTTACTCAGACGCGATCGAGCGGCATTCACGTTGCACCCCCGCACTCCGAAGCGGGGAAGATCACAGACGGATCACGGGACCGCAACGGTGTTTGGAGGGGCGGTTGCCGGTCGATGTCTCCGTACCAACGACTGCACAAACCTTTCTGCGGGCGGAGTAACCGGATGAGGTGAAAGTTTTACGGCAAACCAGGCATCCGGTTGACATTGCGCCGTGAACCCGGTCTCCTTGACCCCATGCCAGCGACTCCCGCGCCCCGACTGACCCGTGCCTACGGGTCGCTCTGCGCTGCGCAGGCTCGCTGTCGCTGTTCCAGCTGTCGAAGCCACTGAGCTCCAGCCTCTTCGCTCGCACCACCCCCGCAGCGCCCCTGCTCCGCGCCCACCGCGCCGCGCCCCCCACAGGGAAAGCCGGCGCCGTGCCGCATCCTCCCCAGCTCACGCTGGGCGGTGCCCCAGGCGGCCCTCCCCAGCGTCACCCCAGCACTTCGCCGAGGAACCCGAAACCCGATGAACAGCGACGTTCAGATCGCCGGCGACCCGCTCGCCATCCCCCACCTGCTGCCGCCCGTTCCTGCGCACCCGGCCACCGTCGCCGGCTTCGCCGGGCTGGCCCGCTCGATCGCCGCCGACCGCGCCGCATGGGCCCCGCTCGTCCGCTACGACGCCACCACCCGCTGGTACCACCGGCTGCGCACGGGCCCGGGCTACGAGGTGTGGCTGCTGAGCTGGGTGCCCGGCCAGGGCAGCGGCCGGCACGACCACGGGCCGTCCTCCGGTGTGCTGACCGTCCTGGAGGGCGAGTTGACCGAGCGCGCCGAGGCCGGCCACCGTACGCTCGCGGCCGGCGCCCAGCGGGTGTTCGCCCCCGGCTACGTCCACGAGGTCGTCAATGACGCCCTGGTGCCGGCCGTCAGCCTGCATGTCTACTTCCCGGGCCTGACCGAGATGCCGATGCTCCCCGGGAACCGGCTGCGTTCGGCCGGCGGGACCCCCGCCGCCCACTGCACACCCTCGGCCCGCGAGACCGCCGCCTCCTGACGCAACGAGGCCCCCGCCCGGCTGACAGACTGTCGCCATGCGAATCGTGGTTCTGGCCGGCGGTATCGGCGGCGCCCGCTTTCTGCGGGGACTGAAGGCAGCGGCTCCGGACGCGGACATCACCGTCATCGGCAACACCGGCGACGACATCCATCTGTTCGGGCTCAAGGTGTGTCCCGACCTCGACACAGTGATGTACACGCTCGGCGGCGGCATCAACGAGGAGCAGGGCTGGGGCCGCGCCGACGAAACCTTCCGGGTGAAGGAGGAGTTGGCCGCCTACGGCGTCGGCCCCGAGTGGTTCGGCCTCGGCGACCGGGACTTCGCCACGCACATCGTGCGGACCCAGATGCTGAGCGCCGGATATCCGCTGAGCGCCGTCACCGAGGCGCTGTGCGCACGCTGGAAGCCCGGCGTACGGCTGCTGCCGATGTCCGACGACCGGGTCGAGACCCATGTCGCCATCGACGAGGACGGCGAGCGCAAGGCGATCCATTTCCAGGAGTACTGGGTGCGGATGCGCGCCTCGGTGCCCGCACATGCCGTGGTGCCGGTCGGCGCCGAGCAGGCCAAGCCGGCGCCGGGCGTGCTGGAGGCGATCGCCGGGGCGGATGTGGTGCTGTTCCCGCCGTCCAACCCGGTGGTGAGCATCGGCACGATCCTGGCGGTGCCGGGCATCCGTGAGGCCATCTCGGACGCCGGGGTGCCGGTGATCGGTCTGTCGCCGATCGTCGGGGACGCCCCGGTGCGCGGTATGGCCGACAAGGTGCTGGCGGCGGTGGGGGTTGAGTCGACGGCCGCGGCGGTGGCCAAATATTACGGCGGAGCGGAGCGACGTCCCTCGAAGGGCGGTGGTGGGCGACGGGAGGGCGGTCCGGGGCTGCTGGACGGCTGGCTGGTCGACTCCGTCGACGCGGACGCGGTGGCCGAGGTCGAGGCGGCCGGTATCCGCTGCCGGGCCGTGCCGCTGATGATGACGGACCTGGACGCCACGGCCACGATGGTGCGTGAGGCACTGGCGCTGGCCGAGGAGGTCCGGGCATGACCGGCGGCGCCGGCGAGGTGCCCGGCTACCGGGTGTGGGCGCTGCCGGGGATCCCCGAGGTGCGGCCCGGCGACGATCTGGTCAAGCTGATCGCCGCGGCGGCGACCGCCGACGGGCTGCCCCAACTCATCAACGGCGATGTGCTGTTGGTGACCTCGAAGATCGTCAGCAAGGCCGAGGGCCGGGTGGTCGAGGCCACCGACCGCGAGGCGGCGATCGACCAGGAGACGGTGCGGGTGGTGGCGCGCCGCGGCACGCTGCGGATCGTACAGAACCGGCAGGGCCTGGTGATGGCGGCGGCCGGTGTCGATGCCTCCAACACCCCTTCCGGGACGGTGCTGTTGCTGCCGGAGGACCCGGACGCCTCGGCCCGCGCCCTGCGGGCCGGGATCCGCGAGGCACTCGGCGTCGAGGTCGGCGTCGTCATCAGCGACACCTTCGGGCGGCCGTGGCGCACCGGCCTCACCGATGTCGCCATCGGGGCGGCCGGGGTGCGGGTGCTGGACGATCTGCGCGGCGGCACGGATGCGTACGGCAATCCGCTCAGCGCGACGGTGGTGGCCACCGCGGACGAACTGGCCGCGGCGGGCGACCTGGTGAAGGGCAAGGCCGCCGGGCTGCCGGTCGCGGTGGTGCGCGGGCTCCCGCATGTCGTCGAGGAGACGGGTGACGACGAGGGTGCGCGGGCGATGGTGCGCGGCTCCGAGCACGACATGTTCCGGCTGGGCACGTCGGAGGCCGTACGGGAGGCGGTGACGGCGCGGCGTACGGTCCGCGCGTTCACCGATGATCCGGTCGATCCGGGCGCGGTGCGGCGCGCCGTGGCGGCGGCGATCACCGCCCCGGCGCCGCACCACACCACGCCGTGGCGGTTCGTCCTCCTGGAGTCGGCAAAGTCGCGGCTGCGGTTGCTGGATGCGATGCGGGACGCCTGGATCGCGGATCTGCGCGGTGACGGCAAGGCGGCGGAGTCCATCGCCAAGCGGGTACGGCGCGGTGATCTGTTGCGCGCCGCGCCGTATGTGGCGGTGCCGTGCATGGTGATGGACGGCTCGCACACGTATCCGGACGCACGGCGGGGCGCGGCCGAGCGGGAGATGTTCGTGGTCGCGAACGGCGCGGCCATCCAGAACTTCCTGGTCACGCTGGCGGGCGAGGGCCTCGGCTCCGCCTGGGTCTCGTCGACGATGTTCTGCCGGGACGTGGTCCGGGACGTGCTCGGGCTCCCTGGGGACTGGGAACCGATGGGGGCGGTGGCCATCGGACGTCCCGCGGAAGTACCGAGGGCCCGGGCGGCGCGGAACGCCGACGACTTCGTCGTGCTGCGCTGACCTGCGCCGTCGGCGCGGTCACAGACGGGCGATGTCCCCCACCGGGAACCGCGGCGCCCGCCGCGGCGGTGTGATGCCGCAGAGCAGGATCAGCCGGGCCGCCCGGTGCCGCTGGCCCTCGTAGGGCGCGAGGAGTTCGAGCATCTGCTCGTCGGTGGTGCCGCGGCGGCCGGTGAGGGCATAGCCGATGATCTTCGGCAGATGGAGATCGCCGACCGTGATCGCGTCCGGTGCGCCGAGGGTGCGCTGCAGCGTCTCGGCGGCCGTCCACGGGCCGATGCCGGGGAGGGCCGTCAGCCGCCGGGTGGCGTCCGCGAGATCCATCCGCGCGGCCTCCTCCATCCGGCGGGCCACCTGCACCGCGCGCAGGATCGCGGAGGAGCGCTTGGCGTCGACGCCCGCGCGGTGCCACTCCCAGGACGGGATCAGCGCCCAGCCGCGCGGCTCCGGCATCACCCGCATCCGCTCCCAGGGGCCGGGCGCGGGCTCGCCGTGCCGCTGCAGGAGGAGCCGCCAGGCGCGGTAGGCCTCGTCGCTGGTGACCTTCTGCTCCAGGATCGAGGGGATCAGCGACTCCAGGACCAGGCCGGTCCTGGCGAGCCGGACGCCGGGGTGGCGGCGGCGCGCCTCATGGACGATGCGGTGCCGGGCGGTCAGTTCCGTCGGGTCGTCGGACTCCCCCAGCAGGTCGGGAAGGCGGTCCAGCAGCCAGTCGGCGCCCGGCCCCCAGGCCTCGGCCTCGACGCTGCCGGCGGCCGGGCGGGCCGCGATGCGCAGCGTGCCGGGGCCCTCGGGCGTACGGCAGGACCGCCACAGCTCGCCGCCGCGCACCGCGAACGCGGGGTCGCCCGGGCCGCGCTGCAGCACACACAGGGTGCGGTGCAGGTCGTACGGGCCGGGCGGGACCCAGGTGCGGGCGGGCATGCGGCCAGGTTAGGCGATGGGGGTGACAACGGGCCGGGGGCGGCCGGGGGTGGGGCCTGGGGGGCCTAGGGGGTGGGCGAACACATCCCGTAAGGGGTGCGAGCGCCCCCTGCGGGGCCAC
>NZ_QUAC01000392.1 GCF_003389455.1 Streptomyces inhibens
AGGCTGGTAGTCACACACGAGCCAACGGGCGCCCTTCACCATGGTCGCGGCCAGCACAGACATCGGACTCACTCATCTAGGGGGGCGGCCGTAAAGCTCCTCAGTGATGCAGGCGGGACGCTAACAGCCGCCACTGACAACAGCGGCCACTGACAACAGCCGCCACTGACAACGGCCGCCGCTGCGGCTGATCACCGGATGCGTGCGGGTCCGGATGCGTGCGGGTGGGGAGTTCACCGTCCGCACCGCTCCTGGAGGCAGTCACTTTCCTTCGGCGAGGCGCTTGATGGCCGCGAGGCGGGTGTCCCACGCGGCAGCCACCCGGTCCATCCAACGGGCGGCGACCCCGAGCCGCTCCGGTATGACCCGGTAGCGCGCCTCCCGGCCCTCCCGGTGGCCGGCGACCAGGCCGGCCCGGTCGAGGACCCCCAGGTGTTTGACGATGGCCTGGCGGCTGACCGGCAGCTCCGCCGCCAGGACCGTGGCGGTCGCCTCGCCGTGCGCGGCGAGGGCGTCGAGTATCCGTCGCCGGGTCGGGTCGGCGAGCGCGGCGAACACCTCCGCCACGGCGTCCGCACCCGCCACGACGCCCCCGCCGGCCCCGGCATCCCCACCCGCCCCGGCATCCGCACCCGCCCCGGCATCCGTGCCCGCCACAGCATCCGCACCCGCCCCGGAGTCCCCGCCCGCTTCCGGGTGTGTGCCTGCCCCTGCGCCCGTCGTCATGCCGCGAGCCGCTCCGTGTACTGCCGGATGTTCTCCACCTGGCCGGACCAGCCCTCGGAGTGGCTCTCGAACGAGGCGCTCGCCATCTGCTCCTCGGGGATGGTGATGTCGGCGAAGCCGGTCTCCACGACGCGCAGATGGGTGCCGTCGCCCTCCGGGGTCAGGGTGAACTCGACGAGGGTGGAGTTGCCCTCGACCGCCACCTCGCCGGGGTATGCGCTCGCCCAGCGGTACGAGAAGTAGTGCGGCGGGTCCACCTTCACGATCGTGGTCGGGAACTGGCCGTGCTCGCCGTGGTCGAGGTGCATGATGCCGCCCGGCCGCAGATCGACCGGCGTCGGCGCGCCCTGCCCGAACCATGAGCCGACGTGCTCCGGCTCGGTGAGCACCGCCCAGACCCGCTCCACGGGTGCGGAGATGCTGATCTCGCGCTCGATGCGGTTCTTGTCCTTGTCGTCATGGGTGTTCATGTCGTCATGGGTGTTCATGGGGTGGTCCTCCTGCCGCGCGTACGTCGTGGCTTACGCCCTTACGTGCTACCCAATGGTTGCACGTTGGGCCAGGAGGTGCAACCAAATGGTTGCGCATCGGTTGTCCCTGCCGTCGGTCCGGCGTCAGCCCGCCGCCCGTACGCGGTACGTCGGAACCGTGACCGACGGGTCGTCCAGACAGTCCCCCGTCGCCAGGTCGAAACGCTGCTTGAGCAGGGGCGATGCCACGAATGGGCGGCCCGCGGCGGAGCCGGTCAGGCCGCGGGAGAGGACCTGGGCGCCGGTGAACGGATCGCGGTTGCCGATCGCGTACATCCGGCCGCCCCGGTCGATGAACAGCGCGACCTGGGTGCCGTCCGGGAGGAGGGCGGCGACACCGCGCCCCGGGGTGAGATCGCCCGGCGTGCAGACCGCGAGCCAGCCCTGGGGGCACTGGACCTCGACCGTGGCGGCGACCCCGGCGGCCCCGGCGACCCCGGCGGCAGCCCCGCAGGCAGCCCCGCAGGCAGCGTCCGGTGCGGCGGCGGCGAGATCGGCAGTGGCGGTGACAGCGGCGGTGACAGCGGCAGTGACAGTAGCGGTACTCATCAGGCAAAGGTCCCTTCCAGCGTGCGTACGGGCAGGGTCGGTCCGGCCAGCAGCGTCAGATCCGGTTTGACCTGGTCGCGCTCCGGCACGAAGCGGACCGACGGGTCCGGGGCGTCGGGTGCGTTGACGAAGGAGACGAAGCGGGCCAGCCGCTCGGGGTCGGCAAGGGTCTCGGCCCATTCGTCGCGGTAGTGGGTGACATGGGCGGCCATCAGGGCCTCCAGCTCGTCGCACAGCCCCAGGGAGTCGTGGACGACGACGTCACGGACGTGGTCGAGGCCGCCCTCGATCCGCTCCAGCCAGGCGGAGGTGCGCTCCAGCCGGTCGGCGGTGCGGATGTAGAACATCAGGAAGCGGTCGATCAGGCGGATGAGCTCGGCGTCGCTCAGGTCCTGGGCGAGGAGGTCGGCGTGGCGCGGGTCCGCGCCGCCGTTGCCGCCGACGTAGAGGTTCCAGCCGTTGGAGGTGGCGATGACGCCGAAGTCCTTGCCGCGGGCCTCCGCGCACTCCCTCGCGCACCCGGAGACCGCGGACTTCAGCTTGTGCGGGGAGCGCAGGCCCCGGTAGCGCAGCTCCAGTTCGATGGCCATACGGACCGAGTCCTGGACGCCGTAGCGGCACCAGGTCTGCCCGACGCAGGACTTCACGGTGCGCAGCGCCTTGCCGTACGCATGCCCGGATTCGAAGCCGGCGTCCACCAACCGGGCCCACACCTGGGGGAGTTGATCGACGCGGGCGCCGAACAGATCGATCCGCTGACCTCCGGTGATCTTGGTGTAGAGGCCGAAGTCGCGGGCCACCTCGCCGATCACGATCAGCTTCTCCGGGGTGATCTCACCGCCGGGGATGCGCGGCACGATCGAGTACGAGCCGTTGCGCTGGAGGTTGGCGAGGAAGTGGTCGTTGGTGTCCTGGAGGGCGGCCTGCTCACCGTCGAGGACATAGCCGTCGGCGCCGACGGTGGGCGCGAGGGAGGCGATGATCGAGCCGACGGTGGGCTTGCAGATCTCGCAGCCGTCGCCGTTCCTGGCCTCCGGGCGGCCGTGCGAGTCCAGCAGCTCGGCGAAGGTCGTCAGCCGCAGCGTCCGTACGATCTCGTAGAGCTCGGCGCGGGTGTGCGGGAAGCAGCCGCACAGACCGGTGTCGATGGTGGCGCCGTTCGCGGCCAGCTCGTCGTTCATGACGGCGGTCAGCGACTTGACGCAACTTCCGCAGCCGGTACCGGCCTTGGTGCACTTCTTGATCTCCGGCAGGGTGCCGCAGGAGTGCTCGGTGACCGCGGCCCTGACCGTCCCCTTGGTCACGTTGTGGCAGTTGCACAGCACCGCGCTGTCGGGCAGCGCGGACGGGCCGAGCGCGGCGCCGCCGTCGGCCGCGAGCCCCGCGGGCAGGACCAGCTGCTCGGGCGCCACCGGGGGAACGGAGCCGGTCAGCGGGCGCAGCATGCCGTACGATTCGGCGTCGCCGACCAGCACACCGCCCAGCAGCTCGCCCTCCCGGCCGATCACCAGCTTCTTGTAGACGCCGCTGCGGGAGTCGGAGTAGACCACGTCCAGACAGCCGTCGGCGGTGCCGTGCGCATCACCGAAGGACGCGACGTCCACGCCGAGCAGCTTGAGCTTGGTGGACAGATCGGCGCCGGTGAAGCCGTCGACCTGCCCGGTGTCGCCGGCGAGCTGCCCGGCGATGGTGCCGGCGGCCGTACGGGCCATGTCGTAGCCCGGCGCGACCAGGCCGTAGACCCGGCCGTCGGCGGCCAGCGCGCACTCGCCGATCGCGTACACGGCGGGGTCGTCGGTGCGGCATTGCTCGTCGACGATGATGCCGCCGCGCGCGCCGACCGGCAGCCCGCAGTCCCGGGCCAGCTGGTCGCGGGGGCGGACACCGGCCGAGAAGACGACCAGATCGGTGTCGATACGGGAGTCGTCGGACAGTCCCATGGCGGTGACCGCGCCGGCCCCGTCCGCGACGATCTCCTTGCCGCCGACACCGGTGTGCACCTCCAGGCCCATCTCCTCGACGGTACGGCGCAGCGCGCGGCCGCCGCCCTCGTCGACCTGGAGGGCCATCAGCCGCGGGCTGAACTCCACGATGTGGGTGCGCAGTCCGAGCCCCTTGAGCGCACCGGCCGCCTCCAGGCCGAGCAGCCCGCCGCCGACCACCACACCGGTGCGGGCGTTCTTTGCGTACTCCTCGATGGCCAGCAGGTCCTCGATGGTGCGGTAGACGAAGCAGCCCGCACTGTCCTTGCCCGGCACCGGCGGTACGAACGGGTACGAGCCGGTGGCCAGCACCAGGGTGTCGTAGCGGACGGTCAGGCCGGAGCGGGCGGTGACCGTGCGGGCGGCGCGGTCGACGGCGGTGGCCGGGTCGCCGAGGTGCAGCTCGATACCGTGCCGGGCCATGAAGTCCGGATCGACCAGGCTCAGCTCGTCCGGGGTGCGGCCGGCGAAGTACGACGTCAGCTGGACGCGGTCGTAGGCCGGGCGCGGCTCCTCGCACAGTACGACCACCCGCGCCCGCTCGGTGACGCCACGGTCGGCGAGCTCCTCCAGGAAGCGCTGGCCGACCATGCCGTGGCCTATGAGGGCGATGGTGGGGGGCGTGCCGGGCGGGGTCTTTGGCGTGGTGTCCGTGTGCGGCGGAGTCGAGGTCATGGTCGTCAGCCTGCGGTCCGGCTGTTACCCGCCCGCATCTGCGCTGTTTCCCGGGCGGAACGCTGCCCTCAGTGCGGTGCGGGCCGGGGTGTGAGGGGCACGGAGGCGGCCACGGCCCGAGGCCCGGCCCGGCGGACCCGGGCCGTGACCTTCCGGACAGGGCCCGGGTCGGCCACCTCAGGATCTAGGTTGACCACATGCCCCGCCCCCGCCACCCCCTCATATCCGCCCTTGTCGCGCCCTTCGCGCCGCGCAGCCTCGCCGCACTGCTGCATGCACTGCTCGCCGCGCCGCTCGCGCTGCTCGGGCTGGTGCTGGTGCCGGCGGGGCTGGCGGTGGGCGCGGTGCTGTCGTGGACGGCGCTCGGGCCATGGCTGATCGCGTTGACCGTACGCGGCGCCTTGGGCCTGGGCGGTATCCAACTCGGCCTGATGCGTGGCCTGTTGGGGGAATCCGTCGATCCGGCCGGGCGGCGCAGCGGGCCCGGTGCGTTCGGCTGGCGGCGGGCGGTGCTCGGCGACCCGGCCGGCTGGCGGGCCGTCGGCGCCGCGCTGCTGGCGCCGCTGACGGCCGTACTGCCGCTGGTCGCCGTCCTCGTGTGCTACGTCTACGGGCTGCTGGCGCTCGCCCACCCCGTACTGCGGAACTGGAACTACTACACCCTCCGTGGCCCGGACGGCTCGGTCCGCAGGGTGTCGCTGCAGATTTACGGCGTGGAGTTCGACAGCTGGCCGCGGTGGCTGGTCGTGGTCGCGATCGGGGCGCTCCTCGTACTCCTCGCCCCCTGGCTGGTACGCCGGGCGGGCGCGCCGCACCGGCTGCTGCTGCGCGCACTGCTCGGCCCGAGCGCCGCGGACACCCGTATCCGCACCCTGGAGGAGACCCGCGCGCACGCCGTCGACGACGCCGCCGCCACGCTCCGCCGGATCGAACGCGATCTGCACGACGGCACCCAGGCCCGGCTGGTCGGCCTCGGTATGCATCTCACCCTGATCCGCGAACTGATCACCCACGACGCCGACCGCGACCGGCTGCTCGCCGTCGTGGAGACCGCACAGGGCAACGCCACCCAGGCCGTCACCGATCTGCGGCACCTCGTCCGCGGTATCCACCCGCCCGTCCTGGACCAGGGCCTGGAAACCGCGCTGGCCACCCTCACCGCCGATGCGCCGCTGCCGGTCACCCTCCGTACCGAGATCGGCCGGCGCCCCTCCCCGGCGCTGGAATCCATCGCGTACTTCTGCGCCGCGGAGCTGCTCGCCAATGCCGTCAAACACAGCGGTGCGACGCGGGTGAGCGTGGCGGTCGCGACGGACGACGGGCCCGGGGGAGCGGTCCTGCGGCTGTCCGTACGGGACGACGGGCGGGGCGGCGCGGTGGTCGGCGCGGGTAGCGGACTGACCGGGCTGCTCGGCCGGATTCGTACCGTCGATGGCACGCTGACCTGCGAAAGCCCGGCCGGAGGGCCTACGGTGGTCGCCGTCCGGCTCCCGTGCCCGCCGCCGTCCGGAGCCCATCCACGTCACCAGTAGAGGCAGGGACCATGCGCGTCGTCATTGCCGAGGACTCCGCGATCCTGCGCGATGGCCTCGTCCAACTCCTGGAGCTGCGCGGGGTGAAGGTCGCGGCCGCCGTCGGGGACGCCGAGTCGCTGCTCACCGCCGTCGAGGAGCACCGGCCGGACGCCGCCGTGATCGACATCCGGCTGCCGCCCGGCCACACCGACGAGGGGCTGCGGGCCGCCGTCGAACTGCGCCGCAAGCACCCCGCAACCGGTGTGCTGATCTTCTCCCAGTACGTGGAGACCGCTTACGCGGACCGGCTGTTCGGCACGGGCTTCGCCGGCGTCGGCTATCTCCTCAAGGAACGAGTGGTGGACATCGGGGAGTTCGTGGCCGCGCTGGAGCGGGTGGCGGCCGGCGGCACCGCGCTGGACCCGGACGTGGTCTCCCAGCTGTTCGGCGCGAGCCGCCGGGCCAGGGCGCTGGACTCGCTCACCCCGCGCGAGCGCGAGGTGCTCTCCCTGATGGCACAGGGCCGCACCAACCAGTCCATCGCCGCGGCGCTGACCGTCTCGGAGCGGGCGGTCGAGAAACATATCGCCCATATCTTCGGCAAGCTCGACCTGCCGCCCTCCGAGACGGACCACCGCCGGGTGCTCGCGGTGCTGCGCTACCTGGAGGCAGCGCGCTGACGGGGAACCGCTCGCCCGTCAGCCGCTCGCCCGTCAGCCGTTCAGCTGCGCCGGGCACAGTCGCCGCGGCTGCTGGTCGGTGCGCAGCCGGGCGTCGACACAGCCGCCCGGCAGACCGTCGTGGGCCTTGGTGCCGAAGTTGGCGGTGACGGTCAGCGTGCCGTTGCCGAAGACCGTGCGCTGGACGGTGCGATCACCGGTCAGCCATCGGAACGACGTCATCGCCTCGGTGCCGGCGGCGCGGTGCAGCGGTGCGAAGTACTTCTGAAGCGCTGCGAGTTCGGGCCCGTTCCTGGTCAGCGTGGGGCCGTCGAGGACGTAGTTGAGCGGGGTGTTGTAGAGCATCGCGAGCAGCGCCCGGGCGGTCTTCTGCGCCGGCAGCTTCTCGTACGACAGCTCCCAGCGCTCGACGTTGACCAGCGAGCCGTGCAGCGCGGTCTCGTAGAGGGGGACGCGGTACTTCGGGTCGTACATCGCGGTGGCCAGATCGGCGGGCAGCTGAACCGGCTTGAAGAAGATCGTCGGGGCGTTCTCCGGGAAGTAGCCGCCCCACTTCTGCCGGTCGCGCTCCAGCTTCCACAGACCGTCGGCGACCGGCGTGCCCGAGCCGTGGTCGAACGCCAGCACCTGGTTGGCCCAGGACTGGGCGGACTCCGAGCCCAGGACGAGGTTCTTCGCCAGCCGCCGCATCCGGGCGAGCCGCATCTCCCGGTCACCCGCCTTGGTCATCTCGTGGCCCTTGCCGTGGTCGCGGAACAGCTCGCCGGTCGCATCGACATCAAGGAAGTAGCTGTCCGCGCCGTTGGCGACCATCGAGCGGGTGCGGTCGGCGAGATAGTGCTTGTCCGGCTCGGCCTTTTCGAAGGCGCGCGAGCTGAGATAGCAGCCGCGGCCGCCGAACCCGGTCTGCGCGGTGCCGTCCGCCTTCCGTACACAGAAGTCGGGGTAGACCCGGTCCGGCCAGGCCGAGGTGGGGCTGTCGGCGGTCTTGGGGTCCTGCCCGTTGGCGAACGTGTCGTACGGGCCGACGAGATAGCCCGCCTTCTTGGCGGCCCGCACTGCCGCGGCGCTCATCGGGCCGGGTCCGGCGTCATAGCCGAGCCACATCCGGTCCACACCCAGTTGCTTGAGCTTGCCGACCCCGGAGGCGGTACGGGCCTCGCCCCACACATAGGCATGGAAGGCGCCGAGCAGCTTGCCGTTGGCCGGGTTCTTCCGGATCTTCTTGCGCAGGCTGCCGAGTTGGCCGTGCTGGGCGAGGTAGGAGCGGTAGTCGGCGGCGGGGGCGACCGGGTTGCCGTCGGTGAGGGCGAAGGAGACGTCGTAGTCGCGGGTGCCCTCACCCGCGTCGAAGGCGTGCGCGGCCGTGGTGCGCAGCCGGCCCCCGGTGGAGGTGAACCGCAGCGAGGTGCCGAGGTCGGTGGGGGTGAGATAGCTGACGCCGTGCCCGCCGCCGGACCCATCGGCCCCGCCCATGGAGTAGCCCCACAAGGGGAGGGCCAGCTCGGCACCCACATCAACCGTGCTGCCGGCCAGACCGCCCTTCTCGGAGCCGGAGTTCCAGAACGCGTCCCGTACGGGGATGTCCAGGCCCTCGCCGCGCGGCAGCTGGACGGCGGAGGCGGCCCGGTCGGTGCCGGTCACCGGCCAGCTGACCGATCCGTCGCGGTCCGACCGCAGCTTGATCCGCAGCCGCCCGCGCTCCGAACTGGCGCTCACGCTCAGCCCCTTGGCCGGGTAGCTCCAGCGCGCCCCGTCGGCCGTACGGGTCACCGGCCCCGGCTCACCGAGCCCGCCGCCGGCCGGCCCGGACAGCACCAGCCGCTGCCCGTCGCCGGTGCGCGCGGTCACCGCGAGCGAGGTGGTGTCGACGACGGCCGTGCCGCCGGTGACGGGAAGTTCGAGGTGGCTGCCCTCAAGGGTGCCGGCGGCGGCGCTGTCACATCCGGCGACGCCGAAG
>NZ_QUAC01000398.1 GCF_003389455.1 Streptomyces inhibens
ACCGAACCCGCAAGGCCCTCACCCGTTCAAGATCCCTCAGCCGAGACCTGCATCACCCGTCCACAACCTTCCGAGACAGAACAACTAGCGCCCTTGTTCTCGCTGCGGATCAGCAAGGATGAGGCGTATTCGCTGCGGGAAGCTGGCTTGAAGCGGTGTCCCGCCTGCAAGGACGTCAAGTCCCTCGCAGAGTTCGGCCGTTCGTCAGCTCAACTCGGCAGCCGGTCGACCTATTGCGTCGCTTGTCAGCCGGACTACGTGCTCATGAAGCGGTTCAAATTCTCGTCGATGGAGGCAGTCCGGGAGTTCAGAGAGTCCCGCGACCACCGATGCGACATCTGCAAGCGGCAGTGGCAAGAGGGGGGAAGCGCCTTCCGCATCGACCATGACAGCGCCTCCTGCCCCTCCCGTGGCCCCTCATGTGGGAAGTGTGTGCCCGGCTACCTGTGCCGGCTGTGCAATACGCAAGGGCTGTCCTGGTACGAGCTTGTCGGCCGCAGCACTACCACCGTTCCGGTGTTCGAAGACTGCCTCCGGCGGTACGAGCGTCGCCGCTGGGGAACCTCGCTTCCCGGACCGACGTCAAGGCTGCCAGGTTCGTCTACCGGTACGCCGCGACCGGCAGGACCCGGTCCGCAGCGGGCGCCCCAGACTGTCCCCTGTGGACCGGGTCCGCATCGCCGTGCCGCAGTGCGGTGATCAGCTTGCCGAACCGGCGGGGGCCAGCCCGGTGAACGAGGGCTGGCCAGGACGGCCCCGACGCCGCGACCACACCGGGCACGGCAAGATCTCACCTACCCGCCGTCAGCAGCTACGGTTGGAAGACCTCCACCTTGCTGAATGTGATGGTGATCGCCTCACCGGCCACCTTGCTGACCCAGCCTTCGGTGAACTCCCACCCCCTCGCGGGTTTGCTGTTGCCGTCATTTAGCACGATGCGGAATTTCCTCTTGGCATCCGGACTATTGTTGAGCGCGGCGTTGATCCAGTCATCGAATCCACCACTGTGGTTCGAGCCACGCATCACGGTGACTTCGTGATCCGACAGACCGGAGATTTCGCTGATGTGCTCGACCTGACCATTGACATCCAGCTCGAAACCCGGCTGGGACAGTCCTTCACTCTTGGCGCCCACCGCCACATGAGGCACGGCGGTAGACGTGGCGGACGCACTGGTGGCGGTACCGGCAACGGCACCGAGAGCGAGCAGCACGGTAGCGACGGCACCGACTGAGCGCACGGCGCGGCGACCGGCTAATCGACCCATTTTCACGTTCATAAAGAGCCTTTCTTCTCTCAGGCCAATGGCCTGGGCTTCATGCATCCTCACCGCCTCACACAGGAGGGGAATTGGCCGCCATCGCGACCAGAAAGGCGCGGCGAGTTGCCCCGTAAGAGACCGACGCCCTGCGCATGGTTCCGCCCCTCGCCAACCGGTCCGCAAAACGAGCCAAGGGCGCCGGGCGGCAATGGCTCCATCAGCCTCCCTCGCAACCAACCCGTCGATCCCGCGGCCGGGCAGACCTCCCCACGCTCAACTGGCAGGGGAGAACACTCAGTGGTCAACTGCAACGCTCAGTCACAGCGACTGTCCGGTGTCATCGAACCTTGAGTGCGCTGAGACATCGCACACCCACCGTCAGCAAGACCGCGCGATCCTGCCTCTCGCCTGCACGGATGGACTTCTCGGCAACCCACAACGTCCAGCCGCTCATCGGGTGGCCACCACGGCCAGTCCGGCACGTGGTCCCGCGAGACGTTCGTCCGTGTGTTCCGAAGAGGGCATCCTGCCCGATCGGTTGGGTGCAAGAGGCGTGCGCATCGGACCTGATCGCGTTACGGAGCTGCCTCCGTCTGCGGCCACTGTCCCGCGCGGTCGTCACGAGTGCCTGCGTCCCTGCAGCTCAGGGTCTGGGACGTCCCGTGAGCGCGTCACTTCGGCGGCAGGCCTGGCCGGGTGGGGCACCCAACCTGCAGCCTGAGTCCGGCAGGCCAGGGCGATGCGGTCCACCGGCACCGCCCTTCATTGCAAGGGATAGGGACCTCCACATAACTGAGTGACGCGACTGAATGGCTGTCAGCACACCGATTTCATCAGATGTGACCCACCACTGCATGAGGGAGAGGCATATGAAGAGTCCAGCAGCATCACGTCGGAGCCTGTCGCGCGGGGCTGTCACTGCGGCTGGCGTTGCCCTCGCGGTCGGCGCCGGAGCGGTGTCGGCGTCGGCGAACCCGACAGGGGAGTGGATCTCCACCTATCGTGGCTCCGCGAAGCAGTCATCGAGCTGGAGCAACGCGCACGGCAGCACCCGGCTCTGCTTCAACGCATCGGGAAGCCGCTTGAACAAGGGCTTCACGGTCAAGCTTCAGGAGAACTCCGTGCCCCGGCAGACGGTGCTCTGGCACGCCACCTACTGGGGTCCCAAGCACAAGACCTGCTCCCCATGGATCCATGTCACGGGGCAGGTGTACGCGGCGGTCTACGGCAAGGCCCACGCGGACGTTCAGGTCTGGGTATACACCCCCTGACCCGGTGATGTCGGGCCCCGTGCTGCGGGGCCCGGCCCTCCTGGGCCGCGAGTGTCCTGTGTCCTGTCTCCGTCGATCTGGTCCCCGTCTCAAGCAGCCGGGTCCGATTCGCTTGCGACGGACCAGGTCGCTGCCTGAGACGACCAGGTCGGACGTCGTGGACAGCTGTTCGCTGTGCCCGTGAAGCATCTCCGCGGACCAGATCAACTGAGATTCGCCCCGGTTGCGCGTCTCAAACCGATCTGGTCGTCGCTGGTCAGGGCCACGGCTCCGGACCAGATCCTTTGAGACGGGACATCCTGTAACAGCGAAGGTTGCGCGTGTGCCATCGAAGTTTGAACGGCGAAAGTCCTGGTCACGAGCATGCTGGTGCCGCACGGCCCTGGCACCACTTCGGCCGGCCGACGGGGGCGCTGACGTCACCCCGCCTGGGCCTCTGACCAGCGCACTCAAACTTCGGTGACATGAACTCGCATCCGTCAAGGTCCGGTGGCGCGTACTCAAGGTTCGATGACACCGGACAAGGGGCTGTGACTGAGCGCTTCAGTTGGCGGATTAGCGCGGCAGTTGGCGAGTCGAGCGCGATAGGTGGCGGTGTGTGCGTGAGCCGTGACGCGTTAGTTGGAACCTGGTCACGCATGTTGGAACCGGGCGATGTCCGCGCCCATGTCGACACAGGTCCGGCGGACCTGCACGGCTCTGGGAACTGGGCTGATGCACCCCCCTGCACCCCTGCGTACCCTCTTCCCCGTGCCAGCCTCACCCCTGCATCGCGTCGCCGTCCTCGTGCTCGAAGGTGCGAAGCCTCTCGATGTCGGTATTCCTGCGCAGGTGTTCACGACCCGCGCGAGCATGCCGTACGAGGTGCGGGTGTGCGGCGCGACACCCGGTCCCGTGACCGGCGGCGATGGCCTCGCGTACTACGTCGCCCACGGCCTCGACGCGCTTGCGTGGGCCGACATCGTCTTCGTCCCCGGCTACCGGTTCCCGGACCGCGACGACCCGCCGCAGGCCGTCGTCGAGGCACTGATCGCCGCCCATGATCGGGGCGCGCGGCTCGCCGCCATCTCGACGGGCGCCTTCGCGCTCGCCGCCACGGGCCTGCTCGACGGCAGGCGCGCCACGACGCACTGGCACTACACGCGGGCACTCGTGGCCAGGCATCCGCTCGTCCAGGTCGACGAGAACGTGCTGTTCGTCGACGAGGGCAGCGTGCTCACCTCGGCCGGCGCCGCCTCCGGCATCGACCTGTGCCTGCACATCCTGCGCGGCGACCTCGGAGTGGCCGCGTCCAACCACGCGGCCCGGCGTCTGGTTGCGGCCCCCTACCGCAGCGGCGGCCAGGCCCAGTACGTGCCGCGCAGCGTCCCCGAGCCGCTCGGCGAGCGGTTCGCCGCCACCCGCGAGTGGGCGCTGCACCGGCTCGGCGAGCCCCTCACCCTCGACATACTGGCGCGGCAGGCGGGGGTCTCGCCGCGCACGTTCTCCCGGCGCTTCGTCGAGGAGACCGGCTACACGCCGATGCAGTGGGTGATGCGCGCCCGCATCGACCTGGCCCGCGAACTGCTCGAGCGCTCGCAGCGCAGCGTCGAACAGATCGCCGCCGACATCGGGCTCGGCACCGGCGCGAACCTGCGCCTGCACTTCCAGCGCATCCTCGGCACCACACCGAGCGAGTACCGGCGCACCTTCACCCGGGGCGAGTAACCCGCCCGGCACCGCGTGGCGGGATCCTTTTGAACCGTGGCGATCCCGCCACTGTCAACGGCGCTGGCCGCGGGCGAGCCTGGTGTGGAAGGGAAGGGACATCACTCATGACTCGCATCGCCATCAACGGATTCGGCCGCATCGGACGCAATGTGCTGCGCGCACTGCTGGAGCGCGACAGCGCCCTCGAGATCGTCGCCGTCAACGACCTGACGGAGCCCGCCACTCTCGCCCGGCTGCTCGCCTACGACAGCACGGCCGGCCGGCTCGGACGCCCGGTGACCGTCGACGGGGACGCCCTCGTCGTCGACGGCCGTCGGATCACGGTGCTGGCCGAGCGCGAACCGGCGCAGCTGCCGTGGGCCAAGCTCGGCGTCGACATCGTGCTTGAGGCGACCGGCCGCTTCACGTCGGCCACGGCCGCCCGCGCCCACATCGACGCGGGCGCGAAAAGGGTACTCGTCAGCGCGCCAGCGGACGGCGCCGATGTCACACTCGCGTTCGGGGTCAACACCGACGCGTACGACCCCGCCGTGCACACGATCGTCTCGAACGCCTCGTGCACGACCAACGCGCTTGCCCCGCTGGCCAAGGTGCTCGACGATCTTGCCGGCATCGAGCACGGCTTCATGACGACGGTGCACGCCTACACGCAGGAGCAGAACCTGCAGGACGGTCCGCACCGCGACGCCCGCCGCGCCCGCGCCGCTGCTGTCAACATCGTGCCGACCACGACAGGCGCTGCCAAGGCGATCGGCCTCGTGCTGCCGAAGCTCGACGGCAAGTTGTCGGGCGACTCGATCCGCGTGCCGGTTCCGGTGGGATCGCTCGTCGAACTCAACACGACCGTCGCTCGCGACGTGACGCGCAAGGACGTGCTGGCGGCATACCGCGCCGCGGCGCAGGGGCCGCTCGCCGGCGTACTCGAGTACTCGGATGACCCGCTCGTGTCGTCCGACATCACGGGCAATCCCGCCTCGGCGGTCTTCGACTCGGCTCTCACCCGCGTCGACGGCCGCCACGTCAAGGTGGTCGCCTGGTACGACAACGAGTGGGGCTTCTCGAACCGCGTGATCGATACGCTCGAACTCCTCGCCACCAGCTGACCGGAAACCGGGGTGGCCCTCCTGCGGAGGCCGCGCGGCCCAGCACCTCCTGTTAGCGCTCCAGTTGGCCAGCCGGGCCAACTGGAGCGCTCAGCCAGTTGCTTCCTGGCAAGGTCAGACGCTGATGGGCGATCCGAGAGCGGTGCAAACAAGCGTGGCACATCACCGCAGGTGCCAACAAGAAGGTCCCGTCGGTTCCCACCGCAGTGTCCCGCCGCCCGGAGGGACGCAGGTCGCCAGGCCCCCGCAGTTCCAACTACCGCGTCCCGGCACAGTGCGGCACATCGAGATCCACGCGAACGTCTTAAACAAACGTCTTGTACGCGCGTATAGATCCACTCTACGGTGAAGCCCTGGACACTGGCTTTGTTCACGAGAACCGGCTCGGGTCCACTTCGTGCGGTCGCGTGACTCTCGGTTACGCCAACAGGACTCGTTTGCGCAGGAGCTCGAATCCTGCGCGGCCGAACATCTGGCGCTTGAGCAGCTTGATCCGGTTGACATGACCCTCCACGACGCCGGAGTTCCAGGGCAGTGTGAGGCCCGCGGTGACGGCGTCGAGGTCGCGTTCGAGGTGTTGGGCGAAGCTCCGGAGGCTGGGCAGTTCGGTGGTGGAGGTAGCCGCTTCGATCCAGGTCGGCAACTGGTCGCCCTGGAGGTGAGCGACCATGTGCCCGAAGGAGCGCACGTGCTCGGCAAGTGCCGTCAGCTCGGGGCAATTGGCCAGGACGGCTTTGAGCTGGAGCCGGTCGCCTTCGGGTAGGGCGTCGGGGTGGGTGAGGATCCAGCGCGTAACGGCCCGGGCTGACGGCGGGCGGGGGCCGACCGGTTGGGGTTTGCCGCGAAGCGTCCTGCTGACGTAGGCACGGACACTGGCGTAGCCGCAGGGATAGCCCTGTTCCCTGATCTCCTCCCACAGTTTCCAGGCGTTGCTGCAGCCTTCCTGCCAACGCTGATCGAGGTAGGGCTTGTAGTCATCGAGCCTGGTCGCACGGCTTTGCCACTGCCCGGTGAACATCTCCTCCGCAGTAGCGGCACGGGAGAAACGCAAGATCGTGTTGAGGGTCATCCCGAGCTGCCGGGTGACGGACCGCTTGCTGTGCCCGGCGGCGAGGAGAGCGTGGATGGTGGCGTGCTTGGCGCGGGTGCGTTCGGCGAACCGGTGCCCTGTCGGCCAGGGCGACGCAGCTGGCTCCGCCTCTTCCTGCGGTTCCTCAGGCTGGGCCGGCGTGGGACGCAAGCAGCCACGGTGCCAGTAGACGCACTTCTCGGCGGCTTCGCCCAGGTTGTGCCAGAGATGCCATCGGTCGGCGACCTGGAGGGCCTGCGGGGCGCCGCGGGTGGCACCTTCGGCGAAGAAGGGCGCCCGGTCACGGCAGACGATCTCGATGCCGGGCCGCTCGGCGAGCCAGGCCGCGAGCGTGTCCGCCTCCCGATCGGGAAGGAGGTCGACCGGGCGACGTGTCTCGACGTCGACGAGCACGGTTCCGTAGACACGGCCCTTGTGCTGGGCGTACTCGTCCACGCCGACCACGCGGGGTACTGCGGTTGCGGGTCCGGAAGCGAGGCGATCAGCCTCAACAGGGTGTTCCGGCTGACCGGAACCTTGAAGGCGTCCGTCATCCGGGCGCCGGCCCGGCCCGCGAGCGCAAGACCGACCGACACCAGCGTCGACCGCAGCCGCTCGGTCCGTCGCCCGAACCTGCGGGTGAGACCGGGTACTTGCTCGGCGAAGGTCATGCGCTCGCAGGATTCCTCCTCGCAGACGAACCTCCGCACCCGCAACGACACCACGACGAACTTGCCCGCCGTCGGCAGATCACGAGGAAATCGCAGGTAGGAGCCGTGTATTCGCCCCGACCAGCACCCGCACCCCGGACAGGCCGCCCGCCCGCCCTGCGGTCGTACGGGCCTCGACCCGGACGACCGTGTCGATCACCTCGACCGATTCCACCAACACGCCCTCGACCGAGGAAAACAGCAGCTCGTTCAACTGCGGCAGCACTTCGTTCACGGCGAAGGACTGTCGACCACACCACCGTCCAGCCAGGCGATTTTCGGGCGAACTTTAGTGGTCGTAGGCGGTCAGTGCGCGCATGACTGGCTGGCCGCGATTGAACCTGGCTCCACTCATCAGGCCCCCTTGGAATCGATCATCTAGGGAACCGGGAGGCGCTCTACCGGCGGACCGCCGAGATCAGTCCGCCGGGCCGCTCCTCGCGCTGCGGCGGGGTGCTGATCGGGCGGCCGTAGGCGGCAGCGCGCTCGCGCAGGGTGTGGCTGTCGGCCTCCCAGCCGTGCCCGGCCAGCCAGCCCACCGGGTCGTCGGGCATCTCCGAGACCCACATGGACGCCGCCGATCCCGGCGCGGCGTCCGCGCCGAAGCGCTCGATCACGCCGCGCGAGCCCAATGTCAGCCCCATCCGACTGCCTGCCGCCGACTGCGTGCTGATCCGGGCCAGCAGTAGTTCCACCGCGTCCTCGGGCAGATAGATCAGTAGTCCTTCGGCGATCCACGCGGTCGGCACGGCCGGGTCGTGCCCTGCGGCGGCCAGCGCGCCTGGCCAGTCCTCACGCAGATCCACCGCGACGGTGATCCGCTCGCAGCGTGCGACGGCCCGCTCCTGGCGCAGCACCGAAGCCTTGAAGTCCAGTGGCGCGGCGGTGTCGACCTCGAACAGCCGGGTGCCCTCGGGCCAGTCGATCCGGAAGGCCCGGCTGTCCATTCCGGCGCCGAGCAGCACGACCTGCCGGACCCCGGACGCGGAGGCCTGCTGCAACAGGTCGTCGAGGAACTTCGTCCTGATGACGATGGAGTACGACACGGCCAGCCGGCGGCGTCGCGCGGCCGCGTCATCGGGCAGCGGCGGCGAGGAGGGCCACAGGCCGCCGGCGGTGGCGAAGGCCTGTGCCAGTGGGTCGCGGAACAGCGCGTTCTCCCGCTCGGTCTCCAGCGCCCGCACCCTGGCCACCCCCACCGCCGTGGCCCACACTCCCGACGGCTGCACCCACTCCTGCTCATCAGTCACCGCGCCAGCCTAGAAGATCGATTCCAAGGGGCCTGATGAGGGGAGCCAGCTTCATGCGCGGCCAGCCAGCCATGCGCGCACTGACCGCCTACGACCACTAAAACCACCATTAGGCGAAGATCAACAGTCCCCCTGTGTACGCGACCACACGAAGTGGACCAGAGCCCGAGAACCGACAGCACCTGTACACGAGTTTGGGCAGCACTCGAAGCTCTGCAGAAATCGAACAGTTCATGACTTCAGGCAGCACGGGCCCCTGCCGAGA
>NZ_QUAC01000393.1 GCF_003389455.1 Streptomyces inhibens
CCGCCGTTTCGTCTGTGCGCCCGGTACGTCCGCGTCGGCGTACCGGCCGGTGTGCGTCAGCCGAAGGCGCCGTGCTGGGTGACGTTCGGCCCGGCCTCGCCCCCGGACGCCGGGGCGCCCTTGGGCTCGGCCGCGGCGGCAGGGGCGGCAAGGACGGCGGGATGGGAGTCCGCGCCCTTCTTCTCCGGCTTGGCCTTCGGGTCCCGCTCATCGCCCGGGGCCGGCTCCGCGCCGGCCGGCTGGGTCCGTACGCCCTTGGCGAGGCCCTCGCCGCCGCGGGTCTTGGCCTCGCCGGCCTGCGCCGGTCCGAACGGGTCGGGCCCGTGCGCCGCCGTGGAGGTCTCCCACTGGTGCCGTACGACCGGCCCCTGCCGCTGGCCGCCGCCTCCGCCGCCGCGCTTGCCGAACGCGCCGCCGAGGCCGTTGGCGAGCTGGCCGAGCGCCATGAAGCCGTAGGCGAGCTCGGGGCCGGAGGACGACTGCGAGCCTTTGGAGGAGTTGTTCGCGGACGACGCGTCGTGCTGCTCGCCGTGCGCGTCGTGGTCGTCCGGCTGCGCCGCGGCGGTCTCCAGGTCCGCCGCGGCCAGTTCGAAGGCCGGCAGCGAGTCGTCGACGGACCGCTTGAGGCGGTGCCACTCCCCCGCGAACGCCTCGCCCGCCGGGCCGTGCCAGTTGGCCGCGGCGGCGGTGCCGACGTGCCGGTCCAGGTCGCGTACGAGGCCGTCGAGGTGCTTGCCCATCTCCCGCCAGCCGGCCGCCGCTTCGTGCAGTGCCTCGGGGTTGCGTCGCTCGCTCACTTGACGCTCCGCATCATCTCGACCATCTCGTCCTCGGCCGCCTGGGTGTTCGCGACGGTCTCCTTGATGCCGCTGCCGACCTCGGCGAGCCGCTGTTGCAGCTGCACGAGGGCGTGTTCGGCCTGCTCGTACAGCTCACGGTACGGACGGGCCGCCTCGTGGCTGCCGAATCCGTCCCGCAGGGCCTCGGCATCCGCCCGCCGTCTGAATGCGGCCAGCTGCCGGCTCAGTTCTTCCGCGCGTATCTCGAAGGTCGCACCTAGCTTGTGCAACTCCTCCGTACTGAGCCGGACTTCGTCGGACATCATTTCTCCCCGAATTGAATGACAGCTGCCTGCCAACATCGCCTCAGGTCTAGCACACCCGCAATAGGCCCGAAGCCCTCAGTGGAGCGGCCGGCCGGCGGACCATGGAATGCATACGGAGCAATATGCGGCAATACCGACAACCCCCGCCTTGACGACCTGTTCACATCCGTCATTAGACTCAGGACGCCGGTGCAGCAGATGCGGTTGCTGTGCCACCACGTTCAAGGGGGCAGACATGAGCAATGAGCGACAGATCCAGGACGAGGACCTGATGGACGTCGCCCAGGATCCGGAGCAGGCGCACCGGCTGCGGAAGGCACTGAAGGTCCTGGCGGACAACCCCAATGTCGGCGGCAAGCTCCAGGAGATGGCCCAGGAGGTGCTCTCCGGCCGCCTCGGTATGAAGGACGCCATCGAGACGCCGGGGTACATGGACGCGCTGGGCGACCGGATGAACCAGATCCGGCGGGCCGCGGAGGACCAGACGATGGCCGAGCGCGAGGAGTCGCGCGAGAAGTTCGCCGCCTGGCAGAAGGAGCAGGAAGAGAAGGAAGACGAGGAGCGCGCCGAGCGTGACGGCCCGTCGGGCAACATCGTGACCGCCCCGCGGCGCGGTGGCCGCAGCCACCGGGGCTGACCTTCCTCTCTCCCTTACGACGGCTCACGGTCGCCGAAATCAGCTCAAAGAGTTCAAAGAGTTCATAGGGCTCTCTGGGCTCATCGGGCTCGTTGAGTTCATTGGACTCATTGGGCTCGGAGAGTCCAGAGAGCCGATACGGAAGAAAGCAGATCCGCCGCCGGAGTAAATCGGGCAGAGGGCAGATCTGCTTCCTTTCCGCACAAGGCGATCTCGCTTTCTCCACAACGGGCCACGGGGACAACCGCCATCACGCTCGCCCCACGAGTCACCGACGCGACAGCCCGCACACCCGCCCCGGCCTGCGTGTTCCAGTTCCGGAACAGCCGGCCCCGCGCCGTCCCGTGCGCGCGGCCCGGATCATAAGATCGAGCCGGTACACGCACGAATCCACGAAGGTGGAGAGCGGGATTGATGGGGGACGAGGAAGCCATGAGCGCCTCAGACGAAAGAAACGCCGCAGCGGCCGGATATGCACCGCATCCGTACATCGGCGGCCGCACCGCCGCGCTTCGCGCGCTCGCGGCCTGGCGTATGCGGTGGCCCGGTGCACCGCGCGTCATCGTGCTCACCGGAAACCCGGGCAGCGGGCGTTCGCGCCTGGTGACCGGCTTCCTGATGATGTGCGACCCCGACTACCGCAAGCGGCTGCCGCTGGACGACCTGGACCCGGCGACGGTGCCTCCGGACCTTCCGGCGCCCGCCGTGCCGAGCCCCACGGGACGCACCGCGGCCCAGGTGCTGTGGCTGCTCGCCGATCACTTCGACCTGAGCGCCGACCGCACCGAAGACATCTTCACCGAACTCGCCGCTCGTGAAGAGCCGGTGACGATCGTGGTGCCGGACGTCGACCAGGCCGGTCCGGTACGCGCCGCGCACGAGCCGGCTCGCCTCGTACGGGACGTACTCAAGCCGCTCGCCGCCACCGAAACGGTTCAGCTGCTCGCCGATGTGCCGCGCGAACTGGCCGCGGAGCTGGCCGAGGCGCTGCCGCGCGGGCAGGTCCGGATAATCGACCTCGACGCGCCCGAGTGGGCCGACCCCAAGGGCCTGGTGCGGCACGCCGACACCGCGCTGAACCCCGAGTTCGGGGCACCCCAACTCCCGTACACCACCGACCCGTCCGGGCGCCGGGCGCTCGCCGAGGCGATGGCGCAGCGCGCGGACGGCAGTCGGCTGACCCTCCAGCTCGCCGTGCAGTCGGTGCTCATGCAGCCCGACGGCTTCGACCCGGCGGACGCTTCCCTGCTGCCCGGCAGCGTCGGCGAGGCGCTCGATCTGCACGCCCGCCGGCTGGGCGCCGATCCGCAGACCCTGCGGCTGATGCTGGCGCCGCTCGCGTTCGCCGAGGGCGAGGGCCTGCCCGTCCAGCTGTGGGGCGCGCTGGCGAACGCCGTCGCCGGACGCGACTTGAGCCAGGACATCGCCGACGGCATGCTGCTAGCCGCACCGTTCATCGAGCCGGTCGGGGCCTCCCAGGACGAGGACGGTGACGACGACGACGGCGACAGCGGTGACGCCAACGAGGACGGGGCCGACGTCCCCGGCGACGGCCGTACGCTGCTGCGCCTGATGCACCCCGGTATCGCCGAGGAGATCCGCTCCGGCCTGCCGGACGTCCGCGACGCGCAGACCAAGCTCGCCATGGCGCTGCTCGAAGCCGTGCCCCAGCAGGACTGGTCCCAGGCCGATCCGTACATCCGCGACCATCTCGCGGCACACACCCTCGAAGCCGGTCTGCTCCCCCAACTCCTCACCGACCCGGGCCTGTTCGCACACGCCGACCCGGTGACACTGCGAGCCGCCATCGAGGCCGTACCGCTCGAACAGCTGGGCGCACCGGCCCGTACGTACCTGCGCACCGCCCCGCTGCTCACCCGCTCCCAGGCGCCGGCCGACCTGCGGGCGGCGTTCCTGGAGAGCGCCTTCGTCGAGGACGGGCTGGCGCCGTACGCGGAGGCGCTGCACACGCTCGGCTTCGCCCTGCCGTGGCGCACGCTCTGGAGCGTGCCGCTGACCGGTGTCCGCGCCGTGACGACCGGCTCACTGCCCCTGGAGGGCGCGGACGGCGCCGCAGCGGATGCGACCGAGGGCGGCGAGAGCCCGGCCCCGGCGCCCGGTGGCACCGCCGCCACACGTCCCGTCGCCGCCCTCGTCGTCCCCGCGGGCACCCCCGGATCCCGTCCGGCGCCCGGCCCGGACGGCGAGGCGCCCGAGAACGGCGGACCCGCCCTCCTCCTCCACGATCTGCTGGCCCCCGGCTATCTCGACGCCGACCCGTCGCAGGTGCTGCGCCCCTCACAGGAGGCACAGGCGGCGGCGCCCTTCGGGCTCACCCGCGGCGCCGACTATCTGAGGGTCTGGGCGCGCACGAGCCAGAAGATGGTGGCCGCGCTGCTCTCCGACTCCCCGATCACCGGCGCCGATCTCTCGCCGGACGGTGTGCTCGTCGTCGCCACCGAGCGCGGCGTGACCGCCCGGCAGATCATCGCGGCCGTCCCCGCCGCCACCCCCACCGTGCCGGCCCAGCGCGCCGGCACCGCTGATGCCGACGCTTCCCACGGCCTCGAAGGAGACCACTCGTGATCACCCAGGCGCAGGCTCAGGCCACCGCCGCCCGCTGGCTCAACCCCGAAGGTCATCAGGGCCCGCCGCGTGAGGTGGCCATGGAGGAGTTCGACCTCGGCTGGGTGGTGTGGGCCGTACCGCCGCCCCCGGAGGTCGACCCGGAGACCGGGCAGCGCCGCCCGCCCGCCGAGGTCGGCGCCGCATGCGGTGTCGTCGACCGGGCATCCGGCGAGCTGACGGTATGGCCGTCCGTACCGGTCGACGAGGTCGTACGGATGTACCAGCAAAAGCACGGCGCCGGGACGGGCACGGCCACCGCGGAACCCGCCGGGCCGCCGGTCACCGGCCCCGGCAACACCGCCGTCGCCACCTACAACGACCCCTCGACCGGCGAGGAGAGCAGCCTCGCCCGCGTCTCGGCGCCCGGACAGCCGCCCGTCGAGTACCAGCTGTACGACGAGCTGCGGCGGCTGGGCGTGAACGCCGCGGACGTCCGCGCGGTCCACACCGACCTGCGGCCGGCCCTGCTGCCCGGCGGCTACCCGGGCGACTTCATCCTCCGCACCTTCCCGAACGCCACCTTCTCCTGCACCGAGGGTTACGGCATGCGGCCCGAGGAGCGCGCCGAGGGCATCGCCGGGCTGCTGCGGCACGTCGCGATGATGCACCAACTGGCGGGCCAGCAGCCGCCGCCACAGCCGCACCGGCTGCCGGTGCCGCAGGGCGTCGAGGCCGCGCCGCAGATGCGGGATGTGGCGCTCGGCAAGCACCTCGTGGAGGTCTTCGGCCCCGAGGGCGTACGCCGCCCGGACGCCGACGACCTCGCCCCGACGCAGCTGCCCGAGGCCACCAAGAGCACGCTGATCTGGGCCGGGCTGCCCGCCCAGGTGCCGTACTTCTTCACCGCGGACCAGCTCGGCACCCCGCCGGCCGGTGGGATGTTCACCGACGTGGCGACGTATCTGCGCGAGACCGGCACCGAGGCCCAGGAGCAGACCCTGGCAACCCTCGCCGGCTACGTCCGGATCGGCACGGACGGCCTCTACACCGTCGCCGTCCAGTGCACCGCTCCGGAGCAGAACCAGAGCCTGATCGGCACCGTCTGGGCGGTCCAGCCGTCCTCCGGCGGCGGCCGGTTCGTCAACCGCACCCTCTCCGCGTACCTGCGCTCACTCGCGCTGCTCACCACCACGCGCCAGCAGATGCAGGGCATGGACCCCCACGCGGCGGGCACCGCGGTCGCCACCTTCCAGGAACAGATCGCGGCGATCGACTCATGGGCCCTGGATGACGCCGGCAACTGGTGGTCGCTGGTCATCGAGCAGATGTGGCACGGGTTGTTCTGAGGTTGGGCGGTTGTTTTGGTCCGGGCTGGGGGGTCGCTTTGGCCCGGACTGACAGTCGTCGCTCCGGTCCGGGCCGAGGCGGGTGGTCCGGGGGCGTGCGCGCGGGGCGTCTCCGGGGCCGGGGCCGGATTCGGGGCCGGATTCGGGGCCGGGGCCGGATTCGGGGCCGGGGCCGGATTCGGGGCTGAGGCTGAGGCCTCAAAGCTGTGGCGGGTCGGGCCCCGTTCTGGGGCCTGGCCTCTGTCCGTCATGGACGAGGCGCGGCGCTGTCCGCCATGGACGAAGCACGGTGGTTCATGGACGAAGCACGATGCTGCTGTCCGTCACGGACGAGGCACGATGCCTGCCACCAAGCCAGGCCGTCCGTCGCCCTCCGGACCACCGGCCGACGTCAGGGCAGTAGCAACCAGTCGGCGGCCAGCGCGGCCGCCAGACCTATACCCAGCAGCCAAGTGCCGAGCCGGGTACGCCCGTTCCGGCTGAGTTCGATCACCACGCCGCAGAGCACCAGCGCGGCTCCGTACACCCCGACCACCAGCACCGACGTACGCGACGCCAGGCGCACCACGAGCACCGCCGCCATCGCGGCCATCAGCACCGAGGCCAGGACGATACGTATCTTCCGTGCCTGTCGTGGCGTCAGCCCCTCACCACTCTCGGGGTCGGGCTGCTCTTCGTTGCCGGGTGCGTCCATGAGCGGGAATGCTACGGGACGGATGATCGTCCGCGCGCGCCGCTCCCCCTGCGCAGCACCCCCAACTAGCCCCGTCCCTGGGCCGGTTCTTTCACCCGCCCCGCCACATCAAGCCCGCCACCCGCCGCTCGACGAAATCCACAACGCTCACCACGCCGCTCAAGATCGGCACCAGCTCGATGAACAGCCGAGCACATACTGCGCGCTATTACGCCGCCCGCCGGCCTGCGCACTCGATCACATTCCCTTCCACCGCCATACACGCCCGTCAACGTGCCACGCCCACCCCCACGGATCATTTCTCCCCCCACGCGGTTGACGGCAAAGCCACACGCCATTGACCGTGTATCCACCCCTCGGCAATGGGCCGCGCCCGATCAACAGCAAACCCGAGAGGCCCCGCCCCGAACTCCCCCTCTCGAACCCCCTGTCGACCGTCCCGCCACCCCCTACGCCCACCCCCCGCACTCCAAACGATTGACCAACGGCCTACCAATATTTAACCTGCCCTTTCAGTACGCCGCCGGGGCGCCCACGCCTCCCCCGCCCCGTCTCCCCCCTCCCCGCATCCACAAGATTCGCCAATGTCTCAGGTGGGTCAATTCCCCAGATTCTCACCAGAGTTGCGGCATCAAGATGCCCACGTTCCCTCCACACCCGTCGCCTTGACATGCCTGTGTTCAGATCGCCTAATGTGGGATCGTTAGGATCGCGCCAAGAATCAGCGCGGGACAACACCGGAAATCGGGGGCAATGGTGGCAGGTAAGGCGTTTGACGTCGATCCGGATGTTCTGCGCACACAGGGCAATGCGTTCGTCCACATCGGCGATGATTTCTCCAAGGCATCGAAGAAGCTGCAGGACGATCTCGAGGGCCTCGGTAGCCCCTGGGAAAACTGCGACTTCGGCGACGCCTTCGAAATGATCTACACGCCCATCAGGGACGGCATGTTCAAGTCGATGGACTCCCTCGGCGAGCGCCTCGAAGGTATCGGCGACAAGCTCGAGAACATGGCGCGCTCGTACACCGAGTCCGACGAGCAGGGCATCCACACCATCAGCGCCGTCGGCCGCCCGGCCATCTGACGCGCACCCTGCCCCATGTGAGTCCGGGCCGACATCCTGAGCCCCACTCCACTCTCTTCATTCCTGTTCCTGCCTTCTCCATTGCGCTCCGCAATCGGCTACAACTGCACGGGGGACGATCGCTGTGTCATTGATGCTGCCAAGCGAGGTAGCCTGGATCTTGGATCTGCTCGGCTACAACTGGCCGGATGCCGACGAGGACAAGCTCCACGAATGTGCCCAGGCCTGGCGCAACTTCGCCGACTCCGTCAACCAAGCGTCCTCCCAGGGCTCTTCGGCAGCCAATGAAGTCGTCTCCGCCAACTCCGGCGAAGCGATCGAGGGCTTTACCAACGAATGGGGCTCCTTCGCCGGCAGCGGGGACAGCGGGGACAACTACCTCCGCGATGCCGCCGCCGCCGCTGAAGTAATCGCCGTCGCCTTCGACGCGGCCGCCATCGCCGTTCTCGCGGGCAAGGTCGCGGTCATCGTCCAACTCGTGGTGCTGGCTGCCGAGATCATCGCCGCACAGGCCGCCGCACCCTTCACCCTCGGCCTGTCCGAAATCGGCGCGGCCGGCGCCACCCAGGCGACCCGTGTGATCGTCCGCCAGATCCTCGACAAGATCAAACGCGAGGTCATGGAAGCGGCCACCAAAGCCATGGAGCACGCCACCATGGACGCCATCAAGAAGATGGCGAAGAAGGCCGTTTCCAAGGAAGCCCGCAAGATGGCGGCGGACTACGTCAAGACGACCGTCAAGGAAACCGTCAAGGAAAAGGTCGTCCAGGGCGCCAAGGACTTCGCCCGGGAAACCGTCGTCGAAGGCGCCAAGGAAAAGGCCAAAGAAGCCGGCACGGAGATGGCCCAGAACGTCGCCGAGCAGAGCATCGAGAGCCACTTCGGCGAGCGCGACGGAATCGACTGGGGCGAAACCGCCGACATCGGCAAGGAGAAGGCCGGCGAATACGTCAGCGACGTCAAGGACGGCGCCAAGGAGTACGTCGACGGCGTCACCAGCCTGGCCGACCCCAACACGTACATCGACCACGCCAAGAACGACCTCACCAACCGAGGCCTGGACGCCGGCCAGCGCCACGTCGACCGCCGCACCGGCGGCGCGGCCACCCGCCACCAGGACGTAACGGACGAGGTCCGCTCGGTCTTCGGCTGATCCGGCATCCCACGGCCACACCAAAAAGGGGCCCACAGCCTCCTCGGCTGTGGGCCCCTTCCGATTGCCCCGACTGGGACTGCACCCTGCTGGCAACGAGGCGCGGGGCCGCAGTCGACGACTGC
>NZ_QUAC01000394.1 GCF_003389455.1 Streptomyces inhibens
CGCCGTCACCGTCCCGCACCCGGCGCGGAAGCGGCGGCGGCGCGGGCGCCGGCGCGAACGGGCCGGACCTGCCAGGCGGTTCGAACGACGGCGGCCCGCCCGGATCCCTGCCGGAACCGCCCGGATCCCGCCCCGAACCGCCCGGATCCCGCCCCGAACCGCCCGGATCCCGCCCCGAACCGCCCGGATCCCGCCCCGAACCGCCCGGATCCCTCCCCGACCCATCCGGATCCGCTCCCGGACCCGCCACGGACACCTGCCGCCGCGACGTCCGCCCCGGCACCGTCACCACCGCCGCCGCCAGCGCCAGCAGCGCCAGCGCCTGCGCGGTCCCGCTGAAGGCGCCCTCATCGGCGGCGATCGGCTCGCCCGCCCCGAGGGCGGCCGTGACGCCGGCGCCCAGCATCGCCACCAGGGCGAGAGGGACCAGGAGTGCGGGCCGGAAGCGGGCGAGCAGCGCCAGCAGCGGCACGATCAGCGCGTACGGCCCGGCCGCCATGGCCACCACCGCGGTGAGGGCCAGCACGCCCAGGACCCACGAGGGCGGGGGCGGCGGGACGGTGGGCGGCGTGCGCGGGGTACGGCGGACCACGGCGGAGACAAGGAGCAGCAGCACACCGAGTGCACCGCCGATCAGGCCCAGGTCGTAGGTGGTGGCCGGGGCGTAGGAGAGCTCGACGGTGCCGCCGGCGCCGGCCGGGACGAGGAAGGCCTGCTGCCAGCCGTCGATGCGCAGCGGGGTCAGCGGCCGGCCGTCGAGGGTGGCGTGCCAGCCGTCGTTGGCGTTCTCGTACATCTGGAGGTACGCGGCCCGCCCGGAGCCGACGGCGACCGTGCGATGGTCCCCCGTCCAGTCCGTGGCGGTGACCTTGCGCACCGGGCCGCCGGAACCCGAAGACGCTCCGGCGCCCGAAGCCGCTCCGGAGCCGTCGGCACCTGCCCCTGTTCCGGAGCCGTCGGCACCTGCCCCCGCGCGGGAGCCCTCGGCACCCGCCCCCGCCGTCCCGCCGGCCGCCGCCGTGTCCCCCCTGCTCAGCGTCACATCCGTCAGCGCCAGCGGCCCCTGGTCGCCCGCCTCCACCCGGTGGCGGCCGGACGGCAGTTCCAGGCGCCCGTCACGGGCCTCGCCGGCGCACAGCTCGACGCTGATGGGGCGGCGTTCGGTCAGATCGCGGACGTACCCGGAGGCCTTGGTGGCGTGCAGTACGCCGTCGACGGCGAGCATCGGCCCCTGGCCGCAGCCGACGGAGAAGCGTTCGCCGGCGGCGGGCCGCGGTGTGCGGTAGGCGTCGAGCGCGGGGAGGTAGACCTCGCTGAGCCCGACGGGGAGTTGGAGGGGCTGGCCGGCGACCGGGTTGTGGATCGTCAGCGGTTTGACCTTGCTGATGGTGAGGTCGAGGCGGTCCGTGGTGATCGGATCGAAGCGGGCCTGGCCGTTCTCGTCGACGCCCGCGGTGGCCGCCCCGTCCGGTGAGTTGATCAGGATCTGTTCCGGCCGGGTGGAGATACCGCCGGCCGCGGCCAGCACGATCTGGTCGATCTTCTTCCTGCCCGGCCAGCGCAGATGCAGCGTCGGCCGGTCCCCGGCGATCCAGGCGGTGGTCAGATCGCCGTCGACGAGGTTGCGGGGGCTGAGCGACTGTCCGAAGCCGAAGCTGGTGGAGTCGGCGGTGGCGGTGATCCGGTCCTTCTGCTCCGGCGCGATACGGTCCAGCAGCCGGTCGAGTTCGGGGCCGGGGACGGCCAGCGCCCTTCCGGAGATCTTGTACGAGGCGTTGGCGCCGGTACGGAACTGGCGGTGCAGCCCGGACTCCGCGGAGACGGGGGACAGCCCGCCGGGGTCGCTGCCGCGGTGCAGCGAGAAGATCTCGGCGGGTGTGTCGGAGCGCTGGGCGTCGGTGGGGAGTTGCAGCAGCCGGGTGACCTGGACGCCGGGGACGGCGATCTCGGCGAAGCCGGCGCCGGAGAGTCCGGCGCGCGGGGTCTGCGAGCCGAGGATCGTCACCTTCAGCCATGTCGCCGTCCCGGCCGGGGCCTTGACCTGCTGTTTCGTTCCGTCGGGGCGCAGTGTGTCCTCGGTGCTGCCGCGGTCGGTCTGCACGCGTACGGACGTCGGGGCGGCGCGCAGCCCGTCCCCGGGCAGCGGGGTGAGGGACAGCGTGGACGGGACGGCGGTGGGCCGGCCGAAGGCGATCTTGATCCACTGGCCTACGGGGTCGCCGGCGCTGCCTTCCGCCCAGGCGGTGTCCGGGTTGCCGTCGAAGGCGTTGACCGGGTCGTACTGAGGCAGATGGAAGAGCCAGTTGCCGCTGGTGGAGGCGGTCACCGAGGAGGCACCGCGGAGCACGGCGGTGGTCTGGTGGCCGATACCGGAGGTCGGGAGGATCTGCCGGGGCGGCCGGCCGGGGTCCTGGACGCTGTCGGGGTGGTTCTTCTCGTCGGCCGTGTAGGTGTAGGACGTATTGCTGTTGACCAGTCCGAAGCGGGTGTCGGCGCGGCGCAGGCCGTCGGCGGTCAGCTGGAGCGGCGGGGTGCCGAGGCCGGGGTGGTTGTCGCCGGTCAGGACGGTGGGACGGTCGCGCAGGGTGGGGTCGGCGGACAGCTGGAGGAGGGCTTCGGGGCCGCCGCTGAGCTGTGCGGTGTCGGCGACCGCCCGGGCGGTGACCGGGCCGGGCTCGGGGGTGTCCTGCGGCCGGTAGATCTCGACGGAGCGCTGGCGCGGGTAGAGGCCCTGGATCTGCAACGGGGCCTCGGCGGGGATCCTGCCGCCGGTGGTCAGCGGGCCGAAGGCGGCCGCCTTGCGGTAGCCGGACGCCTCCAGGGTGCGTTTGACGGTCTGCGGGGGGACATAGCCGATCTGGTCCGGGTCGAGATCGTTGCGTACGACCACCTCGTGGATGCCGGCCCGGCCCAAGTAGTCGCGCAGGCCCGGGACCTGGGCGCCGGTCAGCAGCGCCTGTTCGACGGCGTCCAGCGCGCGGCGGGCGCCCGGGGTGCCGAAGGGGACGAAGTCACGCTGCGCCCAAGGGGATTCGGCGAGCACATCGAGGGGTTCGTCGATGGGGGAGCCCCAGGTGTAGATGCCGTGGGCGGTGGCGGGGACGATCAGGGCGCGGCTGTGCGGGGTGTGGTGCTTGAGCCAGCTCGCCGTCTGCTCCCAGTAGGTGGGCAGCTTGGTGAAGGCGCCGGGCTGGAGGACGGTGCCGGTCAGGAACGGCAGGGCGAGCGCGGGAAGGACGAGCAGCGCGGTCAGCAGGGGGAGGTGGCGGCGGGCCGGGATCCGGCGGGTGCCGCGGCGTTCGGAGACCAGCCCCAGGAGATGCGCGAGGCCGAGGGTGAGCGCCAGGGCCAGGCCCGGGGTGAACTTGTAGATGTTGCGGAACGGGCGCAGCCAGCCGTTCAGCCAGTCCTGCCACAGCCCGTGCACCGGCCCGCCGAGCGCGCCGCCGTATCCGGCCAGCGCGATCAGCGCCACGGCCAGCACGGTCAGCAGCAGCCAGCGTCGCTCGGGCAGATCGCGGCGGGCCAGACCGGCCAGGCCGAGCGCCGCGGCCAGCGCCGAGCCGAGCACCGCGAAGGCGTTGGCGGTCATGGTCCAGCCGGCCGGCAGCCAGGGTTCGCCGAAGCGGAGGTAGCCGACCCAGTTGCCGGCGCCGCGCAGCAGTTCGGTGGCGGACATGGTGCCGGTGGTGGTGTCGGCCTGCTCGATGAACGGCATGAAGTTCTCGCCGTGGATGCCCAGCAGAAGCAGCGGCACCACCCACCAGGCGGTGGCCAGGACGACGCCGGGCAGCCACCAGGCGAGCAGTGAGCGTCGGCGTGGTCCCGTACGGGAGAGCAGATACAGGCCGGCGGGCAGCAGCGAGGCCAGCGTCGAGGCCGCGTTGACGCCGCCCATGAAGGGGATCAGCAGCGCCGAGCGGGTGGCCGCGATACGCGCGCCGGCCCGCGGGTCGGTCAGCGGCAGCAGGACCCAGGGCAGCAGCGCGCCGGGGAGGGCCGCGGCGGAGGTGGAGCCGATGACGATGGTGAAGGTCGGCCACAGGGCGTAACAGGCGGCGGCCAGGAGCCGGGCCGGCGGGGTGCCGAAGCGCAGCCGTTCGGCCAGCCGTAACGCGCCCCAGAACGCGGCCGTGACGATCAGCGACATCCACAGCCGCTCGGCCAGCCAGACGGGTACCTGAAGCAGGTCGGCCAGCCCGTAATACGGCAGGGTCGGGAACGCATAGCCGAAGTACTGGTCGGCGATGCCGCCGAAGCCCGCCCGGTCGTGCCACAGCTGCCCGAGGTCGCCGAGGAACTTCCACGGGTCGGTGGTGACCCCCAGCTTGGTCTCGAACGTCATCCTGCCCGGTGCGGGCGCGAGAAAGCCGGCCAGGGCGAGCGCCCAGAACGCGAGCAGCCAGCGCCTGCGCCGGGGTGGGCCGGGCGGCGGGGCGGGGGACGGCGTCGGCCTGCCGCCGGCGTCGGGTGATCCCGGGGACGGGGAGGGCCTCAGGGTCTGGGTCATGGCAACCGCCGGAGGATGAGGAGGAGGTTCCAGGTCGCGACCTCCCGGACGCCCGGGAGGCGGGGGATGGCCTCCGCGAGGAACGGCGCGTAGCGGGAGCGGGCGGTGACGATCGTGACGTCGTCACGGGCCCGGACCTGCCGCAGGGTGCGGCCGATGTGCACGGCGAAGAGGTTGACGCCCAGGGTGTGCTTGGCCGCCCTGCCGGTACGCCGCCGATAGCGGGCCCGGGCCCGCTCGGCCCCCAAGTAGTGCCAGGGCGCGGTCTCATGGCCGCCCCAGGGTGAGAACCAGTTGGTGAAGGCGACGTAGATCAGCCCGCCGGGGCGGGTGACCCGGACCATTTCGCTGAGGAAGGTCTGCGGGTCGGCGACATGCTCCAGGACGTTGGAGGAGAAGCAGATGTCGGCGGCGCCGTCGGCGAGCGGCAGCAGATAGCCGTCGGCGACCACGGCGCCCTCGGGGACATCGCCGCGGGCGGTCAGCTCCGCCGTATCGGGCTCGAAGAGATAGCCGTGCGCGCCGCGGCGCCGGAACTCCGCGGTGAAGTGCCCGGCGCCGCCGCCGACATCGGCGACCACCGCGCCCTTCAGCGGTACATGGCGTTCGACCTGGTCGGCGGCGTCGCGGGCGAGCAGCCGGTAGCAGTGTTCGGGCTCGGTCTGCTCGCGCAGAAAGGCGCGGAAGAGGGCATAGGACCTGCGCAGCGAAGGGTCGCGCACCGGGGCCTCACCGCCTGGGGAGCGTATCGAGGAAGGCTTCCGCGGCGACCGCCCGGAAGCTGCGCACGGTATGGCCCCATCTGAAACGGGCGGCGCGTTGTTCCGCGGCGATGCCCAGTGCTTCACGGCGCCGGGCGCTGAGCGCCAGGGTGCACCAGTGCGCGGCGAACGAGCTCTCGCCGGGGGCCAGCAGGCCGGTGACCCCGTCCTCGACGGAGTCGCGCAGCCCCGGGATGTCGAAGCCGACGGTGGGGGTGCGGCGGGCCGCGGCCTCCATCACCACCAGGCCCCAGCCCTCGACGAGCGAGGGGTGCAGCAACAGCCAGGCGGAGCACAGGAGTTCATGCTTGCACCGCTCGGAGACACGGCCGGTGAAGGTGACATCGGGGCCGGCCGTCGCGGCCAGCCGCGCCCGTTCGGGGCCGTCGCCGACGATCACCAGCCGGCCGCCGGTCACCGGGCGGACCCGCTCCCACAGCCGCAGCAGCAGATCGATGCGTTTGTACTCGACGAGCCGGCCCATGGCCAGGAACAGCGGCTCCGGCGCCTTGGGGACCAGCGGTCCCGGCTCCTCCACGCCGTTGTGGACCACCCGGATCCGGCCCTGGTCCACGCCGAGGCCGCGCAGCGCGGACGCGGTCGAGCCGGAGACCGCGACCATCAGATTGCGGCGGTGGGTACCGGCCAGCGCCCAGTGCTCCAGACGGCGGCCGAGCCGGGCGGCGGGTGCGGGGTAGCGCAGCTGCCACAGATCCGTATGGACGTGGTTGACCAGGCACAGCGTCGGCCCGCGATGCCACAGCGGCGCGAGATACGGCATGCCGTTGCAGACCTCGACCAGCAGATCGCAGTCGCCGACCCGGCGGGCCAACTGGCGGGGCGCGCACAGGAAATGACCGGCGTCGCCGCCCGCGGAGACCACGCGGTAGCCGCGGTCGGCCGCGGGGCCGCCGCACAGCAGGGTGACCTGGTGGCCGTGCGCGGTGAGCCCCTCGGCGATCCGGTCCACCAGCAGCTCGGAGCCGCCGGCGGCGGGGTTGCCCAGATCGCGGCGGGCGAGGAAGACGATACGGCGGGGGAGCGGGCCGGCGGCCGGGGGACCCGAGGCCGATGGCGTGGGTGGGGCGACCGGTGCCGGTGGTGCCAGGGGCAGGGGCGGGCGTACGTGCTGGGGCATGTGCGATCCAACTCGTCTCAGGGTGCGGTACCAGCGGTGGGGGTCGTACTGCGTGCTGAGTCGTGCGGGGCCGTGCTGCATCATGCGGTGGTGCGGTGCTGCGTGCTGCGGTGGTGCTGTTGTGCTGCGTGGTGCGGCTGCTCACCAGTGGTGTTGCTGCGGTAAAGCGGAATTGTGTCGAGCGGAAGGCCGGCCGTCTGCGTGTGGGGTGGACAGTTTTCGCTGCCCCGTTCGTCGCGGCTACTCACCGGGATGACAAAATCCGGGCCGATTGTTGCTGACGGTTCATCACTTCACTCAGAGCCGGCCGCCCGCCGCCCGCGCACCACCCACACCACTCCGGCGAGCGCGAGCACCCCGCCCGCCGCCGCGGCCCCCACCGGCAAGGTCCGCCCGACCAGCGCCAGCCTGTCGCTGTCCGTCCGCGCCAGCCGCACCTGCGCCCGCTGCGTCGCGGGCGTGAACTGCAATCCCTCGCCGCGCAGCAGCGTCACCGCATCGCGCCGGGCACCCGGTGCGCGCAGCGTCTTGTGCGGCGAGATCGAGGCATTGATGATCCGGCCGGTGCGCTGTTCGACGACCAGCTCGATACCGGAGTTGGCGTACCACTCCTCGGCCTGGATCTGGCCCTGCCCCGGCCGCCCGACCAGCCGCCCGGGGACCTGCCGGCTGCCGGTCCTGGTGGGCGGCACGGTCCCGGTGAAGCGATAGCCCAAATACCCCTGGATCTTCTTCGTGCCGGCGAAGCGGAGCGGGACGGCCGCACCCAGCGTGTTGTCCCACCAGCGATAGCTCTTCTTCTGCACATCGAAGGGGAATTTGAGGTACGCATCGCCGTCGAAACGGGTCGGCGCCTCCTCGCAGCAGTGCACCGGCGCATTGCTGCGCCGGTCGGTGACCCAGCGCTCGACGGTCCACTGGAACGCCTTGCGCGGATCCTTCAGGGCGAGCGTCTGCGGGGTGTCGACCGTGGTGGAGACGTCCCATACGGCCCGCCCGTTCTTCTCGCTCGCCGCGACATCGCCCAGCACATGCCGGGTGATGGTGATCTTCTGCCGGTCCCTGGTCCTCAGCGCCCCGGTGTCGAAGTAGCTGCCGGTGCCGGTGAAGACGGTGGTGACATCGACATCGACCGGGGTGACCTTGGCCCGCGGCTCGACGTACCAGGCCAGCAGGGGCGCCAGGACCAGCAGAAAGACGCCGAGACCCAGCACGGCCAGCGACAGCGGCGAGGCGGTGCGGGCGGCGGTGGCGCCGGCGGGGGGAGCGGCGGGGGGCGTGGTGGGCTTGCCGGAATCAGGCATACGAGCACTCCTGGAAGCGGTGAGGGGAACACGCTCTGGTGCACGTGCGGCGTCGCGATGCGCCATGGGCCGGGAACGTAAGCGAACTCTTGACAGGGCGTCAATGCCCTTCCACACTCGGCAGGCACCAGAACCGAAGCAGTGCCGCGCTGTGGGACGCGGTACCGAGCCGGCCGCCGATCCGTACGCCCCGGGGCCGTGCCGTGTGCCGTCACCAACCTCGACGGAGACCGGCGATGGTCTCCGGCATCGACGAAGGGCTCGCCGCGCCATGCACCGAATGCTTGCCGCCGCACTGACCGCGCTGGCCGCCGCCGTATTGGCCGTAGGTGTCGCGCTGGGCATCGTCGCGGCGCTGGACGCCACCCCGAAGCAGCCGAATGTGCCGCTGGTGACCTTCGACCGGACCGGTGAGTAGGCGGGCCGGGCGTGCCGAGGAGGGCCGGATCGTGCTGAGGAGGTCCGGGTCATGGTGACCGCCGTCCGCTCGGCCTGGCGGGAGGTCCCGCCGTACCAGGTACGGCAGTTCGCCGCCCTGGCGCTGGACGAGGTGCCCGCCCTGGCCCAGGACATCCTGCGCGAGATCCGCCACGAATTCCCCCAACTGCCGCTGGTCCACGACGAGTTCGGGGAGCCGCGGGCGCTGGTCGGTATCCGCCAGTCGCTGGAGCACTTCGTCGCGCACATGACCTCCGGGCTCGACGGTCCGCATGTCCACCCACGGGTCTTCCAGGAGTTCGGCCGCGGTGAGGGCATGCAGGGGCGCAGCCTGGACGCCCTACAGGCCATCTATCGGCTGGGCGTCCGGCTGGCCTGGCGGCGGCTGGCCGAGATCGGCCAGCAGGTCGCCATCCCGGCGCCCGCGATGTACGAGCTCGCCGAGTCCGGCTTCGAGTACCTGGACGGGCTGGTCGCCGAATCCGTACGCGGCTACGCCGAGGCCGCCGCCCGCCAGGCCGGTGAGCGGCTGCGGCTGCAACGCCGCCTGATGGAGCAGCTGTTCGCGAGCCCCGGCAAACGGCCGCGCAGAAGCGGCGCCGGGGCGGCGGACGGGGCGGGCGGGGTGCCGCCGGCGCTCGCCGAGC
>NZ_QUAC01000396.1 GCF_003389455.1 Streptomyces inhibens
ACCGCCCCCGCGCGGACCGCGCCGGCCGGCTCAGTGCGGCCGTCGGCGGCCGCACCACCCGGCGGCGTGCGGACCGGGCTCGGCCGCCCGGCGGTGTGCCCCTTCGGGTCCACGACAGGCGGAAACACCACCCCCACTGCGGTCTGTGCGCAGGTCGTGACGGATGGCAGGGTCGGTGGACGATGGTCCCGAGGCGTCTGGAGCGGAAACGTGCGAGTCCCTTTGACAGCAGGCCAATTGGAGATCTGGATCTCCCAGATCCTGGAGCCGGTAGGCACGGCCTACAACGTGGGTGACTACTACGAGATCACCGGCGCTCTCGACGCGGCCCTGCTGCAGCAGGCGGCGCGCACCGCCGTGGACGAGGCCGGATCGCTGGGCGCACGGTTCGTCACGGAGGCCGACGGGACGCCGGTGCAGGAGCTGGGGCCCGCGCAGTGGGACTTCGACGTACTGGACCTGAGTGCGGCCGCCGATCCGGACGGGCAGGCCGTGGCCTGGATGCGCGCCGACCTCGCCCGGCCGGTCGACCTCACCATCGGTCCGCTGATCGGCGCCGCCCTGATCAAGGTGTCGGCCAACCGCCACCTGTGGTACCGCCGCGTCCACCACATCGTGGCGGACGGCCACGGCCTGGCCGCGCTGGCCCGCCGGACGGCCGAGCTCTACAACGCGCTGCACAGCGGGACCTGCCCGGACCCACATCCCTTCGAGCCCATCTCCGTCGCCGTCGAGCACGACCGGGCCTACACCGCCGGGCGGACGTACCGCTCCGACCAGGAATTCTGGGCGAAGGAGGCGGCGGCCTGGCCGGCCACCGGACGGCTCCATGCGGACGCGCCGCCCGCCTCCGCGGCCCTCCAGGGCCGCCACCATCTGCCGGCGCCCGCGGTCACGGCGATCCAAAGACAGAGCGAGCGGCTGGCGGTACCGCCGGCGCACTTCCTGATCGCGGCCACCGCCCTGTACCTGCAGCAGGTCACCGGAGCGGACGAGGTGACCTTCGGCTGCTCCGTGGGCGGTCGTTCCACCCGCGCGCTGCGCGGGGTCGTCGCGCCGCTGGCGAACATCCTGCCGCTGCGGGTGCCCGTGGAGCCGGATGCCTCGGTACGGGACGCCTTCGCACAGGCGGACGGCCGGATCCGGCAGGCGATGCGCCACCACCGGTACCGCTACGAGGAGTTCCGGCGAGCGCTGGCCACCGCCGCGGGCCCGGCGGAGCCGCCGGGGGTGGGGCCGCTGGTGAACGTCGTGAACTTCGACCGCGACCTGCGCCTGGGAGCGGCCCGGGGCTCGGTCCGCACGCTGACCACCGGCCCCGTCCCGGACCTCAGTCTGTTCTTCGACGTACGGTCGCCGAGCGAGGGGACGACCGTGAGCGTGGAGGCCAACCCCGCCACGTACTCGGTGGAAGAGGCCGACGGCCACGCCGAGGGCCTCGGCCGCCTCGTGGTGGACCTGGCCGCGGCCGAGCCCGGGGCACCCCTGCCCGCCCCGGCCCGGCGGCCGGGATGAGGCATCGGCCGGGCCCGAAGGCTCGTCGCCGTCACTCCCGGCGGGAGGGGAGCGAGGGGCCCGGCAGCGTTAAGGGCTCGGTGCCGGACGGTGCCCCGCCCGCCGGGCGGCCCCGGGACTGGCCGATGAGGAACCCGGCCTGGAAGCGACTCTTGGCGCCGAGCACTTTCATGACCTCCGCGACATGCCGCTGACAGCTGCGGACCGACATACCCAGCCGTCGCGCGATGGACTTGTCCTCCAGCCCCTCGGAGAGCATGGCGACGATCGCCTGCTGGATCTCGCCGGAGATCCGGACGGCCGATGTCGCGTCGAAACTGAGCGGGAACGGCGAGGCGCCGCGCCAGGCCCAGTCGAAGAAGACCCGCATGCTGTGGATGAGCCGGGGCTCACGGACGAGCAAGGCCGCCTGCGGGTCGTCCGGTACGCCGAGCAGCGCCGCGTGATGGTCGAACACCAGCATGCGGCAGAGGCCCTCGGACTGGGTGCGCACCTCCGCCCCCAGGCTCGTCATCCGCTGCACATGGTCGATCGTCGGCTGGTGGTAGCGGGCGGGATGCTGATAGAGGGTGCGCATGGCGATGCCGCGCGCGAGCATCCGGCGGTCCCGCTCCAGCGCCGCCCGCAGCGACTCGGGCGAACGTGCTCCGCCGGGCTGCGCGGTGAGGACCTCCTCACGGCAGTTCAGGGTCAGTTCCTCGATGAGCTCCTCGACCAGACGCAGGTCGTCGACCATCTCGACGTGTGCCGTGTCAATGTTCCGCGCCCGGCTCGATTCGTAGGCGGGAAGCAGCATTTCGAACATCCAACGGAACCGCTCGATCTCGTCCTGCTGGTGCCGGACCTCGCGCTCCATCGGGCGCAGCATCCGGTTGGCGGCGATCCTCGGCGGCACGATGGCGAGGCGCTCGGGGGCCCCCTCGGCGTATGACAGCAGCCGCAGGCCCGCGAGTTCCTTGACGGCGCGTTTCGCTTCGTCGGCATCGAGACCGACGGCCGCGAGATCTTCGATGCCGAATACGGTGCGTTCCGCCGCGAATTCGAAGACATCCAAGGCTTCCTGACTCATCTTGATTTCACTGACTGAGCGTGAGGTATTCATGACCCACCCCTGCCGTACCAGAGTCTTCCCCCGATCGGAGGGCAGCCTAGACATGCCCGATCAACAACCGGTCAACGATGAGCAGACGGGAATGCCCGCATGGCGGTGAGAGCGCGGAACGACCCGGGAGAGGAAGTGGCGCACCGCGACCGGAAAGACGCCGGACGGCGAATGGCGGAGCGGCCCGCGGGCGGCGGATTGCTGCGCCGGAACACGGACTTCCGGAAGTTGTGGTACGGCGAGAGCGCGGGGAAATTCGGCGCGGCGGTCACCAGCGTGGTGCTGCCGCTGGTCGCCGTCTCCGTCCTGGACGCCACCACCTTCCAGGTCAGCCTGCTCAACGCCGCGACCTGGGTGCCCTGGCTGGTGATCGGCCTGCCGGCCGGCGTCTGGGTGGACCGGTTGTCGCGCAGAACGGTGATGCTCGTCAGTGACGCCGTCTCCTGTGTGCTGTTCGTGTGCGTGCCGCTGGCCTACTGGCTCGGCGCCCTCGATGTGGGCCGGCTGCTGCTGGTCGCACTGCTCGTCGGTACCGCCGCGGTCTTCTTCCAGACCGCGTACACCGCCTATCTCCCCAGCATCGTCGGCCCCGGGGACCAGGCCGAGGGCAATGCCAAGCTGCACGGCAGCGCCTCCGCCGCACAGATCGCCGGGACCGGCGCCGGCGGTCTGATCGCCCAGGTCGCCGGCTCGGTCAACGGCATGCTGACGAACGCGGCGACCTTCCTCATCTCCTTTGCGTGCGTGGCCCGGATCCGCCACCGGGAGCCGTCGGTGCCCCCCGTCGAACGGGCGCGGGGCGCGCTGTTCCGCGAGGTCGGCGAGGGCATCCGGCTGGTGGCGCGCGATCCGTATCTGCGCAGCCTCACGCTCTTCGGCGCCGCCTCGAACCTGTTCCTGGCCGGATACCAGTCGCTGCTCGTGGTGTTCCTGGTCCGCGACGTCGGTCTGACCAACAGCGGGGTGGGGGTGCTGGTGGCCATCGGCAGCGCGGGCGGTGTGGTGGGTGCACTCGTGGTGCGCCGGGGCGTGACCCGGTTCGGGACGGCCCGGGCGCTGATGCTGTTCGAACTCGGTGTGCCCGCACTCGCGCCGCTGATGGCGCTCACCTCCCGGGGAGCCGCCGGACTGGCCCTCTTCGTCATCGGCTACGCCTCGGTCTCGGTCGGGGTGGTGGCGGGCAATGTCATCAAGGCGGGCTTCCAGCAGGGCTATTGCCCGGCTGATGTGCTCGGCCGGGTCTCCGCGTGCTCGTCGTTCCTCAACTACGGCACCCTGCCGCTGGGCGCGCTCCTCGCCGGGGCGCTGGGGACCTGGTTCGGAGTGCGCCCGACGCTGTGGCTGATGATCGCCGGCATCCCGCTCAGCGCGCTGATCCTGCTCTGCTCGCCCATCCGGAGCCGCCGTGACCTGCCGACGCGGGCGGGCGCGACGGTCTGAGGCGGTCACCGCACCGCTGCGCGGTATGCACTATTTGCGCCCTCTCGTCTATGCGACAGGCGTGAATGTCAGCCCTCGGTCACCCTGGTGAACGGCCTATTCCGATGACAGCGTGAACTCCGTCGACTTCCCGACCGAATCCGGTGACCGAGCCCCGTGGAGTCGGTCGGGAAAAGTCCCTCTCGAAGAAGTAGGAGAAACCCTCCATGCGTTCAGGTCAATTCCCCCCGGCCGTGCACAGCGAACTCACCGATGAGCACGACACCGGATGGGGATGACCCACTGGAGCAATCGGCGTACGAGGAAATCAGTGAGAAACGACATGACAGGACGCGCAGCACGATGAGTGATTCCCTTTTCTGGACCATCGAGACCGGCAAACCGGCCACGACACAGGTCCCGCGGTTCGCGGACGCCACCGAGGCGTGCGCGTGGCTCACCTCGGTCCACTCCGAGCTCCGCGCGGCGCTGCACCGGCACGGCGCGCTGTACCTCCGCGGCCTGCCCGTCCACGACGTCGAAGACTTCGCCAAGGTACGGGACGTCCTCGTCCCGCAGCGCACGCCCTACCGCGAGAAGGCCACCCCGCGCAGCAGTTATGGCAACGATGTGTACTCCTCCACCGACCTGCCGCCCAACCAGCCGATCCGCATGCACAACGAGAACAGCTACACCCTGACCTTCCCCGGTCTGCTGCTGTTCGGCTGCCTGACCGCCCCCGAGGAGGGCGGCGCGACGCCGGTCGCCGACTGCCGCGAGGTGCTGCGCCTCCTCCCCGCCGACTTGGTCGAGCGGATGCGCACCGCGGGCTGGCTGCTGACCCGCAACTACTCGGAGCACATCTCCCTGGACTGGCGCACCGCGTTCGCCACCGAGCACCGCGAGGACGTCGAAAAATACTGCGCGGACAACCTCGTCTCCTGCGAATGGGACGACTCCGGCGCGCTGCGCACCCGGCAGCTGCGCCCCGGCATCGTCCACCACCCCGAGACAGGGGAGGGCGTCTGGTTCAACCACATGGCCTTCTGGAACTCGTGGTCGCTGGACGAGGAGATCCGGGAGATGCTGCAGGACGAATTCGGCCTCGACGGGCTGCCGTTCGAGACCGCCCTCGGGGACGGCAAGCCCCTGACCCGAGAGGACATCGAGACGGTCAACGCCGCCTACGAGGGCGCGACGCTGCGGCGGAACTGGCAGCCGGGCGACATCCTCCTCGTCGACAACATCCTGTCCACCCACGGCCGCGACCCCTTCCGCGGCGACCGGCGCATCGTCGTCGCCATGGGCGACCCGGTCGCACTGGAGGACTGCCGGCCCACCGTGGCCGCCGCCGCCCGAGAGGAGCAGGCCGCGTGACCGGCGTACTGGAAGGCCCGCACGGCCTCGACGCGACCGTCGCCCCTGGCCGGCCCGTCGACCTCATGTCCCGCCTCCAGCAGGCCGTGGCGGCAGGCCCGGACCGGATCGCCGTCCGCGACGGGGACGGCACGCTCAACTTCGCCCAACTCGATGCGTTGACAGCCGACTTGGCGGACACGCTGACCGGGTCGGGCGTCCGGCCCGGCGACCGGGTAGGGGTCAGCCTGCCCCGGGGCACGGACCTCGTGGTCGCGCTGCTGGCCGTCTGGCGGGCGGGTGCCGCGTACGTGCCGATCGATCCCGCGTACCCCGGCGAGCGGCGGCACGCGATGGTGCGCGACGCCGGGGCTCGGGTACTGGTGACCACGGCGGCCGCAGGGGAGTGGCCGCCCGGCGTGCACGCACTGACCGTTGGCCGGCCCGGCGCGACGGCGGACCGGCACCCGGCCCCGCCCGTCCCGGTCGCCGCACACGCACCGGCCTACGTGATCTACACGTCGGGCTCAACGGGCACCCCCAAGGGCGTCGAGACCACCCGCGGCGGCGTGGCCGCCCTCGTGGCGGCGCTGGAGGAGGCGGGCATGTACGCCCCGGAGCCGCGCGTCGTGGCCTGGAACGCCAGCGTCTCCTTCGACGCATCGGTCCAGCAGTGGGCACGGGTGTGCCGCGGCGACACCCTGGTCGTGCTCGACGAGGACGAGCGCACCGACCCCGCCCGGCTGACCGCGGCCCTGGACGCGTACGGCGTGCAGGACCTCGACCTGACCCCCTCGCACTGGCACCTGCTCCGCGACGACCTGCTCGTACGGGCCGCCGAGGGACGGGCACTGCGCCTGTTCATGGGCGGCGAACCGGTCCCCGAGGGCACCTGGCGGGAGCTGGCGGCCGAACGCGCCGCCGGGCGGCTCGAAGCGCTGAACCTGTACGGCCCCACCGAGTGCACCGTGGACACCGCCGCTGCCTGGATCGACGGCGGCACACCGCACATCGGCCCCGCGCTGCCGGGCGTCCGGGCCCACGTCCTGGACATCGACCTGCGCCCGGTGGCCGACGGCGTGGCAGGGGAGCTCTACCTCGCCGGCCCCCAGGTGGCCCTGGGGTACGTCAACCGGCCCGCGCTGACCGCGACGCGCTTCGTCGCCGACCCCTTCGCCGCCGACGGCACCCGGATGTACCGCACCGGCGACAAGGTGCGCCGCCGCGCGGACGGGGCCATGGAGTACCTGGCGCGCATCGACCGGCAGATCAAGATCCGGGGATACCGCGTCGAGCCGGGCGAGATCGAGGCGGCGCTGACCCGCCACCCCGCCGTCTCCGCCGCCGCGGTCACGCTGCACCACAGCCCGGTCTCCGGCGAACAGCTCGTCGCCTACTTCGTGGCATCGCCGGACACGGTGGACGAGCCCCCGACCGCTGAGGCGCTCCGCGAACAACTGGCCACCCTTCTGCCGAAGTTCATGATCCCGACCGTGTACACCCGCCTCGAAGCCCTGCCGCTGACGGGCAACGGGAAGGTGGACCTCGCCGCCCTGCCCGACCCCGAGGAGAACCCGACCGCGGACGCGGAGACGGCCGCAGACCTGGAGAACGCACCCGAGGGCGAGGTCGAGACGCTGATCGCGGCCGTGTGGTCCGAGGTGCTCGGCCGCGAGCGCGTCCGCGCCGACGACGACTTCTTCGCCATGGGCGGCCACTCGCTGATCGCGCTGCGCGTCGTGGCCCGGCTCAAGAAGCAGTTCGGGATCGCCATGTCGACCCGCGAGGTCTACCGGCACCCGCAGCTCCGGGACCTCGCCCGGCACGTCGAGACGCTGCGCGCCGCAGTCTGACCGCCGCCCCCAGCCCCAGCGGGGCACGGGCCTGCCGGTCACTGCCCCGCTGCCGGGGCGGCACAGCCCCGGCCCCCATCCGCACGAGAGGAAGAGGAAGCGAGCCATCATGGCCGGACACATCCACGGTAGACAGGACACCACTGTCATCCAGATCAAGGAGCGGACCGAGCAGACCTCGCGCACGCTCATCTGCCTGGGGTTCTGCGGCGGCGGTACCGGGCCGTACCACGCCTGGGGCGACTGCCTCCCGGCGGACGTGGCCCTCTCCGCCGTCTGCTACCCCGGCCGCGAGGGACGGTTCCTGGAGCCCTGCGCGACGGACTGGGACGAACTCGCGGCCGACACCACCGCCGCCGTCCTCTCCGCCGTCCAGGGACCGTACATCCTGTTCGGCCACAGCATGGGTGGTTGGATGGCGTTCGACGTGGCGGCCCGTATCGAGCGCGACGGCGGACCGCTGCCCGAGACGCTGGTCGTCTCCTCGTGCAACGCGCCCGACCGCGGCCTGACGCCCCGCGACATGTTCCCCGCCCGCCAGGACACGGACACCTCGCTGCTGGACTGGATGCGTACCAACGGCCTGATGCCGGCGCACGTCCTGGAGGACCCCGATCTCCAGGAGATGGCGGTGGAACTCATGCGGGCGGACATCCAGGTCCGCGACACCTTCCGCTACACGCCGGGAGCCAGCGTGAGCGTCCCGGTGCAGATGCTCTCGGCGACCGACGACGACGTCATCGAGCAGGACGCCGGAAACCAGTGGCGCCGCGTCGCGCTCGGCTCCTACCACCACGACATCCTGCCCGGGGGGCACTTCTACACCCCCGAGATCTGGCGCCGGCTGCCGCTCCACCTCCGCGCGCTCACCACCGCGCCGACCAGCGCCCCCGCCTGAGCGCGCACCGCTCCGCCCGAGCCCACGCGGCTCCGTCCCTCCCTCTCCCTCCTTCTCCCTGCTTCGCCTGAAAGGACACCCACGCGGTGACGAACCCCTTCGAAGACGCCGACGGGACCTACCTGGTCCTGACCAACGACGACAACCAGCACTCCCTGTGGCCGGCGCGGCTGGCGCCTCCCATGGGCTGGACCGTGGCGTACGGAGCGACCGGCTACCAGGCGTGCCTCGACTACGTCGACGCGCACTGGACCGCTCTGACACCGAAGCCGGCCATCGGCAACTGAATCCATTCCGGATCTTCAAGGGAGCGTCATGAGCCAGTCGCAGAATCCGCGGTCGGTGCAGGAGGAGCTGTTGTGTGGCCTGTTCGCGCAGGTGCTCGGTGTGCCGAGTGTGGGGCCGGACGACAACTTCTTCGCCCTGGGCGGCCATTCGCTCAAGGCCGCCCAGTTGCTCAGCCGGATCCGCTCGGTGCTCGGCGTGCAACTGGGGATCCGGGAGCTGTTCAGCGCGCCCACCGTGGCGGGCCTGACGGAGCGGCTGACGGCGCGGGCCGCGGACGGGGCGCTGGAGCGTCCCGCGCTGCGACCCCGTCCGCGTCCTGAGGTGGTGCCGTTGTCGTTTGCGCAGCAGCGGTTGTGGTTCCTGGACCGTTTCGAGCAGAGTCCGACCTACAAC
>NZ_QUAC01000395.1 GCF_003389455.1 Streptomyces inhibens
TGTCGGCCACCGCGGCGGGGCTGGCAGGCGCGGCGGGGCCGGCAGGCGCGGCGGGGCCGGGCACCGACGGAGCATGGCCGGATACCGACGGAGCATGGCCGGGCACCGGCGGCGCGCCCACCTCACCGTGCCCCCCGTAACCCCCGTACGACAGACGGGTCTGCGGGTCCGGAGGCGACGGGTCCGCGGGGCCGGCAGGCGCGGGCGGCACCGGTGGCACGGGCGGTACCGGCGGCATCGGCGGTACGGCAGGGGCGCCGTACGCGGGCGGGGCGCCGTACGCCGACGGCGCGGCGGGCGCCAGGAGAGCGGCGCCGCAGCGCCCGCAGAACTTGTCCGCCGCATCGAGCGGTTCGTCGCACCCCGGACACCGGGACGGCCCAGTCACACCCATGTCACACCCACGTCCTGGGGCGGAAGCGGTTGGCCCGCTCCACCAGTTCGATCCTTTTCTCGCCACGCTGTGCCAGCCGCGCGAGCAGGCGGTACGACCGCTCCAGGCCGAACCGCAGCCCCCGCTCGTCCAGCGCGCTGCCGAGCAGCGCCGGCCGCTCGGTGCTGGCCGATTCGCCGTCCGGTCCGGCACCGTGGCTACCGGAGAGTACCCAGTCCAGGGCGCTGCCCAGTACCTCGGTGGTGAGTTGTTCCCGGCGCTCGGCGTCCAGGCCGAAGTCCGCGAGGGCCTCGATCTGTTCGGCGGCCGCCCGCAGATCCGCCGGCAGCGGATCGCCGGGCGGGCGCTGCCGCAGCCGTGCGCGGATCGCCGCGATCCGCGCCGCGGTGTAGTGGATGGACGACTCCGGGACGGACTCCAGCGCCTCGACCGCACCCCTGCGGTCGCCCGCCGCCAGCCGCACCCGGGCCAGCCCGAACGCGGCGCTGACATAGCTGCGGTCGGTCGCCCACACCAGGCGGTAGTACTCCACGGCGTTGTCCAACTGCCCCAGCAGCTCCGCGCAGATGCCCAGCGCCAGCTTCGGTGCCGGCTCGCCGGGGAAGGCGTCGTAGACCGCGTCGAAGGCCAGCGCGGCGCTCTCGCGGTCCCCGGCGGTCAGCGACACCAGGCCGCGGTGCCACACCACCCGCCAGTCGGCGCCCCACTGCTCGGACGCCGTACCGCGCCGCCCCGCGGCGGCCCACTCCTCGGCGGGCTTCGCCGCGATCGCCTCCAGCACCGCCTGCGCCGCCGCGGCATCGCCCGTCTCCAGGCGGGCGCGCAGCTCCCGCAGCCGGATCTCCAGCGAGTCGGCGGGCGCCGAGCGCAGCGCGCCCAGGAGTTCGGCGGGGGCGGCGGTCAGCAGCCCGGCCAGGAGCCCGGCGTTGGCATCGCCCGGATCCACCCTCGGCACCGGCAGCGCGAGGGCGGCGCCGGCCACATCCAGGGGACGCAGTACGGGACCGCCGGACTCCGGAGCCGCGGGCCGCACCGGCGCCGCCCCGCGCGCGCCCAGCAGCGAACTGTCGCCCTCCTGCGGGGCCAGCAACTCGGTGTCCACCGCGCGCAGCTCGGGCCCGAACAGCGAGGACAGCGCCGGCCGCGGCTCGCCCGACTGGAGCGCCACCACCTCCCGCAGCACGCCCGTCAGCTGCTCGGCCATCTCCTGGGCAGAGGCGAACCGGCGCGCCCGGTCCGGGTCCGTGGCGCGCACCAGCAGCCGGTAGAAGGACTCGTAGGTGCGGAACACCTCGATGTTGTCGGGATCGGGCAGCGAGTCCGCGAAGACGTTCGTATAGCCCTGGAAGTCGAAGGTGAGCACGGCGAGGGTACGGGCGACGGTGTACAGGTCGGAGGCGACCGACGGGCCCAGCTCGGCGATCTCGGGCGCCTGATAGCCGATCGTGCCGTAGATCGGGCTCTCGTGGTCGTCCATCCTGCGCACCGCGCCCATGTCGATCAGCTTCAGCTGGTCCTGCTGCTGGATGGCGTTGTCGACCTTGAAGTCGCAGTAGAGCAAGCCACGGCTGTGGAGGTGCCCGAGCGCCTCCAGGGCCTCGATGCCGTACGCACAGGCCTGCTCGACGGGCAGCGGATCGCGCCGCCCCTGGGGCGTGCGCCGGTCGTTGGCGATGTCCTTGAGCGACATACCGCCGACGTACTCCATGACGATATAGCCGTCGAGGCTGCGCGTCGCCCGGTCGAGATGCTCCACGAAGTTGTAGATCCGCACGATGTTGGAGTGCTCGATCTCGGCGAGAAAGCGCCGCTCGGACATCGCGACCGCGAGCGCCTCCTCGTCGCCGGTGTCCAGCAGCCCCTTGAGCACCACCCACCGGTCGGAGACCGCACGGTCGATCGCCAGATAGATCCAGCCGAGCCCGCCGTGCGCCAGACAGCCCACGACCTCGTACTGGCCGTGCACCAGCTCACCGGCCCGCAGCTTGGGCACAAAGCTGTACGGATGGCCGCACTTGGTGCAGAACCCTTCCGTACGGCCCGCCTGCTCACCGCGCGCCCGGCCCACCGGCGCCCCGCAGTCCGCGCGGCTGCAGAACCGCTTTCGTTCGGGGACCTCCGGATCCTCCAGCACCGCCGCGCGCGGATCGGGCCGCGGCACCTGCGGCACCGTCACCAGGCCCGCGCCCAGCCGCCCGCGCGCCGACCCGGACGACGAGCCGCTGCCCGCACTGTGCACCGACACCGCCGATACGTCGCGGGTCCGGTCACCGCCGGACAGCGCGCGCGAGAGCCGCCCGGACACCGAGCGCCGGGACGACGCCGAGCGGCCGGACGGCGCCGAACCGGCCGAACCGGCTGAACCGGGCGCGGGGGAGGGGATGGTCAGCAGCGCCCCGGCCGCCTCGCGGGCGGCCGTCGCCCCCGTGAGCGCCCGGCCCGTCAGACCCGTGGGCGGCGAGGACAGCAGACCGCCCGGCGAGACCACCGGCGCCAGACCGCACAGGTCGCAGTACAGCTCGCCGCCGCCGACATCCTCGTAACCGCCGGTGCAGCCCCGCCGCTGGCAGCGCTCGTCGGCCCGCTCCGTCACCAGTCCCCCTTACCCTCCAGCTGCTGCGGAACCAACGCCTCCGCAGCCGCCTGCTGATAGCGCCACACCGCCTGCTCGGCCGCCCGCAGATCGCACGGTGCGCTCCACAGCATCCGGCGCGCCACGTCGTAGCGCTCCACCAGCAGCGGATCCTCCGCCATCCCGTGCCGCGCCACCTTCGCCTTGTACGCGTCCAGCCGGCCGCGCAGCTCGGCACGCACCGCGAGCGGCGCGGTCACCGCCGTCAACGACTCGCGGGCACGGTGGAGTTCGTCCTCCGCCCGCTCCTCCAGGCGCTCCAGCAGCGGCGAGAGCCGGTGCCACTGCGACCGTCTGCGGTACTCGGCGGCCGCCGCCAGCTGCTCGTGCAACGCCGTCGACGGGCCGCTGACCGCCGGCACCTCCGACGCGGCGATCTTCGCCAGCACCTCGCCACGGGCCTGCCGCGCCTCCGTCAGCGTGCGGTCGGCGCGGGAGAGCACGTCGCGCAGCTGCATCAGCCGCCGCTCCGCGTCCTGCCGCACATCCAGCACCGCCGCCACCTCACGCCGGATGTCCTCCAGCGCACGGGCCGCACGGTCGTAGCGCCCGGTGTCCGGACGGCCCCCGCCGGGCGCCGAACTCCCCGTCGACGACGACACCCAGAACGCCAGCGGATCCGCGATCACCTGGGCGCGCAGCCGCACCAGCTCGTCCGTGATCCGCTCCAGGTCGTCACCCGCCGGATGCTCACCGGGGCGCACCCCCACCGAATGCGCCAGCGAACGCGTCCGCTGCAACTCGGCGGACAGCAGATCTATCCGGGCCGGCAGCGCCGACCAGACCGCGTCGGCCGCGACGATCACATCCAGCGACCGCGCATAGAGCCCGTTCATCCGCTCGACGAGCTGCTCCAGGCTGAACCGCTCGCTCAGCAGGGCCGGGCCGCTCTCCGCGCCGCCGCCCGCCGCGGCCGCACCCGGCACCGTCACCCCCTCGCCGTGCAGCAGCTCCGACAGCTCCGCCAGCTCCTCGGGCGACGGCCAGCGCCGCCGCGCCCGCAGCTCACGCGCCGTCTCCAACGCCGCCGTATAGGCGTCGAACAGCGACCACAGGACCGTGATGGACCGCTCCGTGGCGGCCCAGCGCTCCTTGGTGGTGCCCGACAGATCGGCGCCCTCCAGCAGCCGGCGCCCCGCGTGATCCTGCAGGGCGAGCAGCGAGGTCTCGATCGCCTCGTACTCGGCGCCGAGCCGCGCCAGGGCGCGATCCACCTCCTCCCGGCCCAGCACCGGGGCATCGGGCCTCCCCGGCGAACCGGGGAAGGGTCCAGGGACCCCCATCGATCACTCTCCAATACGCGTACGGTGCACGGCGGTTGCTGCGAGGGGGCAGCTGCTGCGGTCAGGCTCCTTCCGTTTTCTCATCCCTGCCCCTAGTGAACGGCATCGGACCGCCCCATGGGGCGATCGGTCACGTACTCCGCTCCTTGGGGCGGTTCCTGCGCGGTACTCGCTCCTTCGGCGATCAGTCGCTGTACTCCGGCGACGGCGGCCCCGATATCCCCGGCATATCGGCCCGCAGCCACTTGCGGTACGCCCGCATCCAGGGGCTGTCGGCGCCCCCGTCGCCCCGGTAGTCGTCCAGGACCTTGTTGACCCGCCGCACCAGATCCGTGTCGTCCTTGTTCATCGCGACTCCGTACGACTCGTCCGTGAACGGCTTCCCCTTCAGCTCCACCGCCGGATCCTGCGCCGCCTGCGCCGCGGCCAGCGCATTGTCCGTGACCACCGCATCCGCCTCACCCAGCTGCAGCCGCACCAGACAGTCGAGCTGATTGGGCACGGTCAGCACCTGCGCGCCGTGCCGCTGCGCCGCCAGCTCCGATTCACCCGTCGAACCCGCGGCCGTGCACACCCGCTTGCCGCGCAGTGAATCGTCGAACGCCTTGATTTTCGACGTCTTCGGGGCCAGCACCTGCTGCCCCGCCTGGAAGTACGAGGTCGAGAACGCCACCTGCTCCTTGCGCGCGCAGTTGATCGTCATCGTCCGCACCACCATGTCGACCGAACGCTTCCGCAGTGCGGGCATCCGCTGGTTGGTCGGCACCGCCTTGAAGACGACCTTGGCATCCGGCCCCAGGATGTCCTCGGCGATCGCCCGCGCCAGATCGATGTCGAAGCCCTCCAGCTTGCCGGTGGCCGGATCGCGATACCCCCACCGGTAGGTGTTTTGGTCGACCCCGACGACCAACTGGCCCTTCTCCTTGATCCGTTCCACCGCCGCACCGTCGTCCGGCGACGGCCGCAGACTCTCCGCCGCGTTCTGCTCCGTGCACGTCGCGAGGGCGGGGGAGGCCGGCGCCGCCCCCGGACCGTAGGCACGATGCGTCGCCGCGGGCGAGGACGGACCGCCCCGGCCGGGCCCGTCGTCCTCGGCATCACTGCCCAGCGTCGGCACCAGCACGGCCGCGGCCGCCGCCATCACACACATCCCGGCCGCGATCGGCGCCAGGACGGCACGCAGATTCATCAGCCCTCGCGCGCGCACCCTCATGTCCCCATCACCAGGCCCCATCACCGGTACTCCGCCAGCCTGCGCCCGATGCCCAGCACCGCGCCCACCGCCGCCAACGCTGCCAGTACCCCGGCGCCCACCGGCAACCCGCCCAGCGCCCCGCGCCCGTCGTCCGCCGCCGACCGGAACTCCGCCTGCTCATGCACCAGCGCCTTCTGCAGCCCCGCGGCCACCCGGTCGAAGGACTCACCGGTGGAACCGTCCGCGCCGATCACCTTCGCCAGCGCCCGGTCGTAATCACCCTTGTCGTCCGCCGTCCGCGCCTCGGCATGGCGCGCCTGCCACTGCCGTACGTGCGTCAGCGCATCGCGCACCGGGCCCCGCCCCGCCTCGTCGTCCGCCAGCGCCAGCGCCGCGCCCAGCCTGCTCTTCGCCGCCGCCGCACCATGGTCGCCCGGGCCCGCCAGATCCTTCATCCCCGAACGAAAGCCCGCCTCGTAGAAATCCTGCTGCCCCTCGGTCAGCACCGCACCGCGCGCCACCAGCGTCAGATTCTCGTCCCCGCGCGCCTGTAGCGCATCGATCCGCGCCTCATTGAGCACCCGCAACGACCGGGCGCCGTGCTCATAGGAGGCCGTCAGCCCCGTGCGCGCTACCGTATGCCCCGCCACCAGCCACAACAGCACCGCGACGGACGCCGCCGTCGCGGCCAGCAGCCCGCGGTTGAACACCCGGTTGGTGCGCCGGTAGTGCCGCCGCTGCGCCCACCCCAGCGCACCGATCGCCAGCACCCCGGCCGCCAGCGCGAACCACGGCCGCGCCTTGGCTTCGTCGTAATCGGCCGCCAGCCGGTCCGTCTCCGCGTCGTACAACGCCCGTGCGGCCGGAAGAAGTTCCGTACGCATCTGCTCATTGGCATACCGCAGATACGCGCCGCCCAGCGGCAGCCCCTGCCGGTTGTTCGCCCGCGCCGTCTCGACCAGCCCCGTATAGCGCGGCAGCTGCCTGCTGAGCCGCGCTATCTGCGCACCCGCACCGTCCGAACCCCGGGTGCTCTGTGACGCCTTGGTCAGCAGCTCCGCCGCCGTCGCGATATCGGCGCCATAGCGCTCACGCGTCGCCCTGCTCTCTTCCCCGCCGGCCAGAAACCCGCCGGCGGCCGTCGTATCGGCATCCGCCAGCGAACGGTAGATGCTCGCCGCATCCGCGGTCAGCGGCTGACTGCGCTCCACCACATCGTCCGCGGCCGCCGCCCGGTCCGAGATCTGCCAGGCCGTGACCGCCCCGAACAGCACCACCAGCAGGGCGAGTACGGCACCGATCACCCGCAGCCGGCCCGGTTCGGTCGTCGCCGCGGCACGCAGCTCGTCCAGCCCCTCGGCCCAGGCCGGCCGGCGTCCCGAGGCGGGCGCCGGCACGCTGCTGGTCGACACGGACGACACAGATCCTCCCCCTAGGTCGCTGACTGCGGGCCCGGCCCCCGCGCACCGCGCCCGAGGGCGCTCACGACAAGGACCGGTGCATGGGCAGCAGTATGTCCGCCGCCGCTGACAAGCACACCGCTATTGACCTGATCTTGTTCGGATCGCGACGCACAACGGGGCGGTCGCGCCACCGCGACCGGCATTACAGTTACCGGAGAGTCGTCAGACATCAGGTGACGTGGCCGGGTGCCGGGTGCCGGGTGCCGGGTGCCGGGTGCCGTGGCCGGGTGCCGGGTGACGGGTGCCGGGTGACGGGTGACGGAGGCACGGCACCGGGTGGCGCCGCCGGACAACCGGCGAACCCGCCCAAGGTCATCTCCGACATGACCGTATTGACGTGCCCAAAGACGACGTGCCCGTGATGACATGCCAAGAGGGAGTGATCTCATGCAGCCGGTCCGCAAGGGCAGGGTGTCGCTGGTGGAGACCGCGACCGACGAGATCCGCACCCAGATTGTGACCGGCATCTGGCCGGTGGGCAGCCGTATCCCGCCCGAGAGCGCCCTCTCCGAAACCCTCGGGGTCAGCCGCGCCTCGGTCCGCGAGGCCGTCCGCTCCCTCGTCCACTCCGGCCTCCTGGAGCCCCGGCAGGGCGACGGCACCTTCGTGATCTCCGACGACGACAGCGCGGTCGCCCTCCGCCGCCGCCTCGAACGCGCCGAGCTCAGCCATGTCACCCAGGTCCGCCAGGGCCTCGACGTGGTCGCCGCCCGCCAGGCCGCCAAACACCGTACGGACGCCCAACTCGCCGGCATCGAGGCCGCGCTGGCCCGCCGAAGGGCCGCCCTCGCCGCACACGACGCCGACGCCTTCACCGCCGCCGACGCCGAATTCCACGTCCTGGTCGCCGAGGCCGGCGACAACCCCGTACTCGCCGACATCTACCGCTCCCTGAGCGCCGCACTGCGCGAGGAACTCCGCCGCGCCGCCTGCCTGGACACCGCCACCGCGGCCCCCGCCGATCCGCACTCCCGCCTCACCGACGCCATCCGTGCCCAGGACCCCCAGGCCGCCGTGGACGCCGCGGTTCTGCTCCTCGCCGGCCACGTACGGGATCTCGCCCTCCCCCTGGACGACTGAGCCTTCCGCTCCGCCTCCGCCTCTGTCTCCGTCAGCCCGTTGGCCCGACGGCGCACACGCCACACTCCACGCCCCACGTTTCACTTCCGCGCGCCGCTGACCGGCACCCCCACCTCCGACTACGCTGAGTGACGAAGGTCAACCCTCGTCCCAGCGACCGGCACGGCCCACCCGCGCCTGACGAATCGGAGGCACCCCCATGCGCCGCATCAAGAAACTCCTCACCCCCCTCACCGCAGCCACGACCAGAGCCCGCGCCGCCCCCGACGCCACCCCCTCGGCCAGCGGTTTCCTGACCATCGGCACCACCACATACATCGACCCCCGCGGCAGCTACCCCCTCGACCACCGCCTGAACGGCTACGCCACCCTCATCATCAACGACACCAACCACCACATCACCATCGTCACGGAACGCAACCACAACGATCCCCCCACCCCACCCCCGGACCAGATCCTCGCCCCCGGCCAACGCACGGAGACACACCGGGGGGACAGCGTGCAGGTGGGGTGAGGAGGGGCCGGGGGAGGTCCGCCCCAGCCACGGACCAGGGGGCGGACCGCCCCCGGAGGTCCGCCCCAGCCATGGCCCAGGGAGGGGCCACCCCCCGGAGGTCCGCCCCGGCCACGGACCGGGGGGAGGGCCACCCCCCCCGAGGGCCGCCCCAGCCACGGACCAGGGGGGAGGACTGCCCCGAGGGCCGCCCAACCACGGACCGAGGGCCGCCCAACCACGGACCAAGGGCCGCCCAACCACGGACCAAGGGTCGCCCAACCACGGACCAGAGGGGAGGGCCACCC
>NZ_QUAC01000397.1 GCF_003389455.1 Streptomyces inhibens
CCGAGCGTCGCCGAGGCGGCCGCGCTGCTGGCCGCGGGGCCGGGCGCCGAACTGGTCGCCGGCAAGCGGAAGTCGGCGCCGCACGGCCGGCCGGCCGGGGTGACCTGCGCACTCGCCGTACCGGCGGATGCGGGTGAGCGGGCGCTTACCGCGGGTAGGGAGGGAGCGGCCGCCGCCCCCGCCCGCGGTGCGGATATCGTCATGACCTCCCCCAACCCGCCCCGCCGTGGCCCGGATCGGCGGCCGGGGGTGGTCGGCGACCAGGCGTCCGACAGCGAAACCACCGGTACCAAGGAGACCCAGTGACCCCTCCCGCACTGCTCATAGCCGGTCACGGCACCCGTGACGAAGGCGGGGCCGAGACCCTGCGCGCGCTGGTGCGTGTGCTCGGCGAGCGCCACCCCGAAGTGCCCGTCGCCGGCGGGTTCTTCGGCGCCGCGTCGTCGCCGCTGCCGCTGGGCGACGCCGTCGACGGGCTCGTCGAGCGGGGCGCGACCCGGTTCGCCGCCATACCGCTGCTGCTGGCCCCGACCGGTCCGCTACCGCATGCGCTGCCCGCGGCGCTGGAGCTGGCGACGGCGGGCCACCCCGGGCTCGACTACGCCTGCGGCGCCGAGCTGGGGCCGCACCCCAAGCTGCTGGAGGTGCTGGAGCTGCGGCTGGACGAGGCGCTGGGCGGCCGCGCCCGCAGGCCCGAGGACCGGGCCCGTACGACGGTGCTGCTGGTGGGGCGGGGCGCGGCCGATCCGTACGCCAATGCCGAGGTGGTACGCGCCGCGCGGCTGCTGTGGGAGGGGCGCGGCTTCGCGGGCGTGGAGACCGCGTTCGTCTCGCAGGCGGCGCCCGATGTGCCGGCCGGCCTCGACCGGTGCAGGACGCTGGCCGCCGCGGCCCCGGGCAACGGCGGGCAGGGCCGGATCGTGGTGCTGCCCTACTTCCTCTTCTCCGGTGGCCTGTGGGAGCGGCTGCAGATGCAGACCGAGGGCTGGGCCGCGGCGCACCCCGGCACGGAGGTGCTCAGCGCCGGGGTGATCGGCCCGGTGGCCGAGGTGGCCGAGGTGGTCATGGAGCGCTATCGCGAGACGGTGGCGGGCGAGCCGCTGCTGAGCGGTGCGCCGGGCGGTTGCCGGGCGGCGGCGGAGGACGCCCGGGAGCCGGACGGTGCGCAGCAGGCCGCCGCGGTGGCGGCGGGCGCCGGGGAGCAGTGAGCATGCCGGCGTCCACCGAGTCCGCGCGGCTGCGGGAACGCGACCCGTCCGCCCCGCCCCACGAGCCCGACCTCCGGCATCACGGCGATGCCGAAGTGCGGGGCGCGGGCGGCGAGTTGACGGATCTGGCGGTCAATGTACGGGCCGGCACTCCCCCGGCCTGGCTCAAGGCCCGGATAGCCGCTTCGCTGGACGGTCTCGCCGCGTATCCGGACGGCCGGGCGGCGCGCCGGGCGGTCGCGGCCCGGCACGGTCTGCCGGCCGGGCGGGTGCTGCTGACGTCGGGGGCCGCGGAGGCGTTCGTGCTGATCGCGCGCGCCGTACGGGCCCGTCGGCCGGTCGTGGTGCATCCGCAGTTCACCGAGCCCGAGGCGGCGCTGCGGGACGCCGGGCACGAGGTCGGGCGGGTGCTGCTCGCCGAGCGGGACGGCTTCCGGCTGGATCCGGACGCGGTGCCCGAGGACGCCGATCTGGTCGTCGTCGGCAACCCGACCAACCCCACCTCGGTGCTGCATCCCGCGGCGGTGCTGGCGCGGCTGGCGCGGCCGGGCCGGACGCTGGTGGTGGACGAGGCGTTCATGGACGCGGTGCCCGGCGAGCGGGAGTCGCTGGCCGGGCGCACGGATCTGCCGGGCCTGGTCGTCCTGCGCAGTCTCACCAAGACGTGGGGGCTGGCGGGGCTGCGGATCGGCTATGTGCTGGCCGCCGAGGACACCGTCGCCGCCCTGGAGCGGGCGCAGCCGCTGTGGCCGGTCTCCAGCCCCGCGCTGACCGCCGCCGAGGCGTGCTGTGCGCCGGGGGCGCTGGCGGAGGCGGCCGCGGCGGCCGAGGACATCGCCGTGCACCGGGCCCATCTGCTGGCCCGGCTGGGCGAGTTCCCGCAGATCCGGGTGGCCGGCCCGGCGGCGGGCCCGTTCGTGCTGATCCGGCTGCCAGGCGCGGAGGAGGTACGGGCCGGGCTGCGGGCCCGCGGTTTCGCGGTGCGCCGCGGCGACACCTTCCCGGGCCTGGGCCCCGACTGGCTGCGGCTCGCGGTGCGGGACGGGGCCACGACGGACCGGTTCGTGGCGGCGCTCGGCGCGGTGCTCGGTTAGCGCCCGCCGGGCGTGCCCCTGGGGGAAGACCTCGCCGGGGTCCCGAACCACACTGCGACAGGGACCCCGGCGAGGGTGAGGTGCGCCGTACGGGCCCATACGGCACACCTCGCGTACCCCGCGCGCGGCGCCCCCACAGCACCGGCGCGGTGTACGGGTCGATCAGCCGCGGCCCCCCTGCGGCGCGGCGCCGCGGCGCCGGCGGGCGTAGACCATCGATCCGGCACCCGCGACGAGCAGCAGGGCCGCGCCGCCGGCGAGATACGGGGTGGTCGAACTGCCGCCGGTCTCCGCGAGGTTCTGGGTGCTCGGGTGGGAGCCGGTCTGTGACACCTGGGTGCCCTTGCCACCGGACGGCTCGGTGCCGCCGCCGGTCTGACCACCGCCGGTCTGACCACCGCTGGTCTGGCCGCCACTGGTCTGACCACCGCTGGTGCCGCCGGAGCCGTTGTGCTCGGGCGCCTTCCCCGGGGCGGTGCAGGTGGCCCGGGCGAGGGTGACCCGGCCGCGTACATCGGCGACGTTGAGCTTCAGCGGGTTGACGGAGACGTTCAGGTCGAGCGCGGTGGCCGCGGCGGTCTTGGACGTGACGTTCTTCTTGGACAGGTCGAGCCGCACCTCGCCCACGCCCGGCACCTTGACCTCCGTCGTTCCGGCCGCCTTGAGCGTGACCTTCTTGCCCAGGACGAGGACGCTGCCCAGCACATTCGACTCGGCCCGGGGCCGGTGGCCCGCCTCGCACACCGCCTTGGCGGTGACCTGCTGGACCTCGATCAGGGACAGCAGCGGCAGACCGGGCAGATGCACCTTGGCGCGCACCAGGTTGGCGTAGCCCTCGGCCTTGTGGCGGTCGGCGGTGGCCCGTGCGGTGGCGACATCGGCGCGCAGCACGCTGAACGGCTTGCCCTGGTTGATGCCGTCCAGGTCGACGGTGAGCAGGGTCTTGTCGGCGGAGGCCGGGGCGTGCACCTCGTTCAGGACGACGTTCAGCGGGACATCGAGCGTCTTGTTGAGCAGACCGACGTTCAGGCCGGTACGCAGCACGACCGCACCGGACGTGCCGGGGGTCGAGCCGTGGTCTCCGGTGGCCTGTGCGGGCGCGGCGCCGAGCAGGACGGCGGGGCCGGCCGTGAGCGCTGCGGCGACGAAGGTCGCGGCGAGGCGTCGGGGCATGCCGGAGGAGCTGGTGGGACTGGTGGACACGTGTGTGGAACCCCCACAGGAGAAATGGAGTCGCCGGCCGCGCCAATGGGGGACATCACGCGGGCCGACGACCTCGACCCGCACATCGTGTCCGTACGGAGGGTGAACAGGCAGCCACGTGAGGTCAGTTCACTCCAATGGGTGGTTTCCGCGCTTTTATTCGATTCCTGCGGCACGATGCATCACCCACGCCACAACCGCCCCACCACCTGGGTGACCTGGGTTGACCGGCGACGTTCAACGGCTCATCGCACGAGGGCGCCACCGTTGACGTCACCTCCCCCACGGCGCGAGTGCCGCGATCCGGCCTAGCCGACCACCTGGCCGCGCAGCACCACCCGGCGCGGCGCGGCCAGCACCCGGACGTCCTCGCGTGGATCGCTCTCGTAGACCACCAGGTCCGCCGAGGCGCCCTCGGTGAGGCCGGGGCGGCCCAGCCAGTCCCTGGCGCCCCAGGTGGTGGCGGAGAGCGCGGCGACCGCCGGCAGGCCGGCCTTCGTCAGCTCGACAACCTCCTCGGCGACCAGGCCATGGGCGAGCGAGCCGCCGGCATCCGTGCCGGCGAAGATGGGCACCCCGGCGTCGTAGGCGGCCCGTACGGTGTCGTAGCGGCGTTCGTGGAGCCGCCGCATATGGTCCGCCCAGCGCGGGTACTTCGCCTCGCCACCGGCCGCGAGCTGCGGAAACGTGGCGATGTTGACGAGCGTGGGGACGATGGCGACGCCCCGCTTCGCGAACAGCGGGATGGTCTCCTCGGTGAGTCCGGTGGCGTGCTCGATGCAGTCGATACCGGCCTCGACGAGCGGGGCGAGGGAGTCCTCGGCGAAGCAGTGGGCGGTGACCCGGGCGCCGAGCCGGTGCGCCTCGGCGATGGCCGCCTCGACCGCGCCAGGGGGCCAGCAGGCCGACAGATCGCCGGTGGAGCGGTCGATCCAGTCGCCGACGAGCTTGACCCAGCCGTCGCCGCGACGGGCCTCCTGGGCGACATAGGCGACCAGGTCGTCCGGCTCGATCTCGTACGCGTAGTTGCGGATATAGCGCTTGGTACGGGCGATGTGGCGGCCTGCGCGGATGATCCGCGGCAGGTCCTCGCGCTCGTCGATCCAGCGGGTGTCGGAGGGGGATCCGGCGTCGCGGATCAGCAGGGTGCCGGCGTCACGGTCGGTGAGCGCCTGTTTTTCGCTGGTGGGGGCGTCCACCGGGCCGTGTGCGTCCAGGCCCACATGGCAGTGGGCGTCGACCAGGCCCGGCAGCACCCAGCCCTCCACGGTGGTGGCATCGCGTGCCATGGCCGGCCGGTCGTACGTCACCCGGCCGCCGACGATCCACAGCTCGTCGCGCACATCGTCCGGCCCGACGAGGACCCTCCCCTTGAGGTGCAGCACCGCACCTTCACTCATGGACGTCATACCGGCACTTTAGGCGGCGCCGCGGGGTCCGCGGCAGTGGCGTCGGACTGCTGTGCGCTCGCCTTCCCCCTGCCGTCGGCCGGAAACCGACGATCGTCGGCCACGGCTTCCTCACCGTGCGTCCGCTTGCGTTCCCCACGCGTTTCCGCGGCGCCTTCCCAGCGCCTTCCCGGCGCCTTCGCCGTACGTTCTCCGCGCGTTCTCCGCACGGTTCTCCGTACGTTTCCGGACAATCCCTCGCGCATGTTCTTGCGGGTCTTGTCATGGGTTTGCCGCGCGCGTTTCCATGGCCCTTCCGCCAGGCCTTCTGCCGGCGAATTACCAATTCCTCAGAAGTACAGCTTCCCGTATTCTTCTGCCCGCTTTTCCGCAGCTCAAACGCCAAGATTTCGCTAGTGGCAAGTGCCGTAATTCGGACGCATCTCGACGGCGTTACGGAGCTGTGACCGACTACACAGCGTGTCCGTTTCGCCCCGAACTTCCCGGTCAAATCGGCACATCTTGCAGCCTCGTCGCGCGCTCGGGCGCCCCCGCGCGATAACATATACCGATCGCTTCCGTAACCCCTGCCCGCGATGCAATTTCCCTTTTCCCTAGGTAAATTTAATTCCCATGACCGCCGCACAAGCAGACCATGCACGTGCCCGTAGCGATATCGGAGAATTTCCGGAGGGCTTCAAGCTCGACACCCCACGCGTGGAGGACGGAGCCGCGATCTGGCGCATCGCCCGCGACTCGAAGGCGCTGGACCTCAACTCCTCCTACAGCTACCTCCTGTGGTGTCGCGACTTCGCCGCCTCCTCTGTCGTCGCACGCGACGCGGAGGGCGAGCCGGCCGCCTTCGTCACCGGCTACATCCGCCCCGAGCGCCCGGAGACCCTCGTCGTCTGGCAGGTCGCCGTCGACGAGGCGCACCGCGGCCGGGGACTGGCGGCCGCACTCCTGGACGGGCTGACCACCCGGGCCATGGACGAGCTGGGCATTCGCTTCGTCGAGACCACCGTCACCCCCGACAACACCGCCTCCAACCGGCTGTTCGCGTCGTTCGCGGAACGGCACTCGGTGCCCGTCAAGCGCGAGGTGCTCTTCGACGCGGGGCTGTTCCCCGAGCAGGGCCACGAGCCGGAGGTGCTGCACCTCATAGGCCCGTTCACACCACCGGCCCCTCCCGGGCAGTAACCCCCGAGGACCGTACGGCCACAGAGCCGCAGCGGCCGAGCGGAGCCGGCATCCCCCCGTGGGAGAGCCGTCGCCGCCCAGCCCCCACAGACTTCCTCATCCTTATCGCCACTCATCTCCCAGGAGCATGCTGTGACCATCACCCAGCCCGATCTGAGCGTCTTCGAGACCGTGGAGTCGGAGGTGCGCAGCTACTGCCGTGGCTGGCCCACCATCTTCGACCGCGCACAGGGCAGCCGGATCACCGACGAGGACGGGCACACCTACCTCGACTTCTTCTCCGGCGCCGGATCGCTCAACTACGGCCACAACAACCCGGTACTCAAACGCGCCCTGATCGACTACATCGAGCGGGACGGCATCACCCACGGCCTGGACATGTCCACCACGGCCAAGCGGGCGTTCCTGGAGTCGTTCCAGAACATCGTTCTGCGGCCGCGCGACCTGCCCTACAAGGTCATGTTCCCGGGCCCGACGGGCGCCAACTCCGTCGAGGCGGCGCTGAAACTGGCCCGTAAGGTCAAGGGCCGCGAGTCGATCGTGTCCTTCACCAACGCCTTCCACGGCATGTCGCTGGGCGCGCTCGCCGTCACCGGCAACTCGATGAAGCGGGCCGGCGCCGGCATCCCGCTGGTGCACGGCACTCCCATGCCGTTCGACAACTACCTCGACGGGGCGTACCCGGACTTCCTGTGGTTCGAGCGGCTGCTCGGCGACCAGGGCTCCGGTCTGAACACCCCCGCCGCCGTGATCGTCGAGACGGTCCAGGGCGAGGGCGGCATCAATGTCGCCCGTCCCGAGTGGCTGCGCGCCCTCGCCGACCTGTGCGAGCGCCGCGACATGCTGCTGATCGTGGACGACATCCAGATGGGCTGCGGCCGTACGGGTGCCTTCTTCTCCTTCGAGGAGGCGGGCATCGTGCCGGACATCGTCACCGTCTCGAAGTCCATCAGCGGCTACGGCCTGCCGCTCGCGCTGACGCTGTTCAAGCCCGAGCTGGACATCTGGGAGCCGGGCGAGCACAACGGCACCTTCCGCGGCAACAACCCGGCCTTCGTCACCGCCTCCGCCGCGCTCGACACCTACTGGGCCGACGGCCAGATGGAGAAGCAGACTCTCGCCCGCGGTGAGATCGTCGAAGCGCACCTGAAGGCCATCGTCGAGGAGCACCCGGACGCCATCGCCGAGTACCGCGGCCGCGGTCTGGTCTGGGGCCTGGAGTGCATCGACAAGAGCCTCGCGGGCAAGGTCGCCACGCGCGCCTTCGAGCTGGGTCTGCTGATCGAGACCTCCGGCCCGGAGAGCGAGGTCGTCAAGCTGCTGCCCGCGCTGACGACCACCCCCGAGGAGCTGGACGAGGGCCTTCGTACCCTCGCCCGCGCGGTCCGCGACTGCGCCTGACCCCCGCGGGGTTCCTTACCGTTCCACAGAAAGGCACCGACTCACCGTGATCGTCCGATCCTTCAAGGACATCGAAGGCACCGACCGCCACGTCAAGGCCAAGTCCGGTACGTGGGAGAGCAAGCGCATCGTGCTCGCCAAGGAGCGCGTCGGCTTCTCGCTGCACGAGACCATCCTGTACGCGGGTACCGAGACGTCGATGTGGTACGCGAACCACATCGAGGCCGTGCTGTGTGTGGAGGGCGAGGCCGAGCTCACCAACGACGAGACCGGCGAGAAGTACACCATCACGCCGGGCACGATGTACCTGCTCGACGGGCACGAGAAGCACACCATGCGGATCAAGGAGGACTTCCGCTGCGTGTGCGTCTTCAACCCGCCGGTCACCGGCCGTGAGGACCACGACGAGAACGGGGTCTACCCGTTGCTCACCGAGCCCGAAGCGGAGCCCGAGGCGGTCTGAGGCGTCACCTCACCCGCCTGCCCCGTCCGGCAGCCGAGGAAGGCACGCACACACGCACGGAAGCCAGAGCCCGTACGAGAGGAGAGGAAGGCAACACCATGACCACCGCACCCGAGCGCATCGCCGACCTGTACCCGACCCGTGGGACCGCCGAGGTCATCACCCCGCGGAAGGACCCGGTGGTGTGGTCGCAGCCCGGAGCGGCCGGCCCGTTCGCGCCGTCCGAGCTGAGCGACTTCGAACGCGACGGCTTTTTCGCCATCGGGGAACTGCTCACGGCGGAGGAAGTCGCGGTGTACCGCGCCGAACTGGACCGGCTGGTGCTCGACCCGGCGATGCGCGCCGACCCGCGCTCCATCGTCGAGCCGAAGTCGCAGAGCGTACGGTCCGTCTTCGAGGTGCACAAGATCAGCGAGGTGTTCGCCCGGCTGGTCTCGGACCCGCGGGTGGTCGGCCGCGCCCGGCAGATCCTCGGCTCGGACGTCTATGTCCACCAGTCACGGATCAATGTGAAGCCCGGCTTCGGTGCCTCCGGCTTCTACTGGCACTCGGACTTCGAGACCTGGCACGCCGAGGACGGTCTGCCGAACATGCGCACCGTGTCGGTCTCGATCGCGCTGACGGAGAACTACGACACCAACGGCGGCTTGATGATCATGCCGGGCTCGCATCAGCACTTCGTGGGCTGCGAGGGTGCGACGCCGAAGGACAACTACAAGCGGTCTCTGCAGATGCAGGACGCGGGCATCCCGTCGGACGAGGTCCTGACGAAGCTGGCTGACCGGCACGGCATCCGCCTGTTCACCGGCAAGGCCGGCTCGGCGACCTGGTTCGACTGCAACGCGATGCACGGCTCCGGCGACAACATCACGCCCTACCCCCGCAGCAATGTCTTCATCGTCTTCAACAGCGTGGACAACGCGGCGGTGGAGCCGTTCGCGGCTCCGGTCCGGCGCCCGGAGTACATCGGGGCGCGGGACTTCACGCCGGTGAGATAGGCACGGCGCAGACACCGGTGGCGCGGTCGCCGCACAGCAGGTCTGTGCGGCG
>NZ_QUAC01000399.1 GCF_003389455.1 Streptomyces inhibens
GCCAGGCGCCGGCTCACCGCCGCGCTGGACCGCGCCGACGAGGCGCTGCGGCTGCGCCGGCTGACCGACCGGCTGCTGCGCCGGCCCGCCCGTACCGAGGAGTTGCTGCTGGCCGAGCGGTTCGCCGCGGCCACCGCGCTGTGCGAGGCCAGCGTCGCGCTGCTGTGGGAGGCCCGGCCGCTGCCGTCCCGGGTCGCACAGAGCCCCCGCCGGTTCGCCGACGCGCTGCGCACCGGGCGGCCGCCGGGCCGGCTGTCCGCCCCGGAGACCAGTACGGCCGCGCGGGGCGCCTTCGACCAGGCGTTGCTGGACGCCGCGGTGGCCTTCGCCCGGCAGGAGCCCTTGTCACAGCAGCAGGCGCGGACGCAGGCGCAGTCGCAGCCGGAAGCGGACGGTACCCCGGCCTCGTCCCATCGCGGTCCGGCCGGGGCGTCCATGGCACGCCGGGTGCTGGGTGTCATCGGTGCGCGGACGCGGCGCGGGCGCAGCCTGCTCGGGCCCGCAGGACGGGACTACGGTCTGCGGGTCGCCGTCTGCATCGCCGCGAGCGCCGCCGTGGCCCTGCTGCTCCGCGCCGACCACTGGTACTGGCTCCCGGCGACCGCCACCTTCCTCGTCAAGCCGGACCTGGGCCCGCTGTTCTCCCGTACGGTCAACCGCTTCGCCGGGACCGTCGCCGGTGTGCTGGTCTTCGCCGGGGCGGGCCTGCTGCTGACGGGGTCGTGGTGGCCCGCGCTGATGGCCGGGGCGGGCGGCGCCCTGCTGCCGTTCGCCATCCGCCACTTCGCGCTGCAGACCGTGGCGATCACCCTCATGGTGCTGTCGTTCGTGCACGTCAGCGGGGATCCGCAGGCCGCCGGTGAGCGGATCGTCGACACCTCCATCGCCTGCGGCATCGTCCTTGTCGTCGGGCATCTGCCACGGCTCGCGGACCCGCGCCGCCGGGTCGGCCACCGGGTCACCGCGGCGCTGCGCAGCACCGAGCAGTTCCTGCGGCACGTACTGGAGGCGGAGCCGGGGCAGGACCCCACCGAGCGGCTGGCGCTGCGCCGGGCCGCCTACCGGGCGCTGGGGGAGGCCAGAGCGGCAGCGGAGACCGCCGCGGCGGAACTCCTCGCCGCCCGCGACCGCAATCCCGACTGGCTGACCGTGGTCACCGCGGCCGAACGCATCGTGGACGCCGCCACCGCCTGCGCGGTACGCCTCGACCACGGTGCCCACCGCCCCGGCGTGGACGAGGCGGAGCGGCTGTGCCAGGCGTTGTCCGCGATGGCTGATGCCCTGGAGGATCCGGGCCGACGTCGCGAGGCCGACATCTCGGGCCCCGATCTGGGGCCGGTTCCGGACTGCGCCACGCTCACGGATGTGGCGGCGGAACTGGAGCGCATTCGCGGATACGCCGGGGCGAGCTGAGCTGGCGTGCACCGTGGGCGCGGCCTGATCCCGTCGCCGGATACGCTCTACGGCACTGCCCGGACGTAGCGCAGAGGCAGGCGCGCCGCCCTGGCAGGGCGGATCACGTCGGTTCGAATCCGGCCGTCCGGGCAGCTGCCCGCTCGCATCGGCCGCGCGGCACTCGCTCACTGCCGCGGGGACTGGGGGAACGCCGGCCATGGGGGGCGGGGACGGGATGGAAGCGCCACTACGGGGGCAGAACGGTTCGCCCCTCGGCGCGGGCAGCGGCCCTGTCACCGACGAGGTGCCCAGCACGGTCACCGACGAGGTGCCCAACGCGGTCACCGACGAGGTGCCCAACGCGGTCACCGACGAGGAGCTCGCCGCCTTCGACCGTACGGTTGCCCGGCTTCGGGCGCTGCCCGTCGACGACCCCGTGCGGCTGCGCGCCGAACGCGTCGCCGAGTCGTTCGTACGCGACGGCCGGCTCACCCGGCGCAAGGCACGCAAGGCGGAACGGGCCGCGGCCGATGCGGCGGTGCCGGCCGCGACCACGACCGGTGCGCCGGAGCGGCGCGAGGATGCCCCGCTCGCCCAACAGGACGGCAGGAGCGGTGCGTTGTCCCGCCCGCGCCGTTGCTATGTCTGCAAGGCGCTCTACCGGCACACCGATTCCTTCTACCACCTGTTGTGTCCCGCGTGCGCCGCGGACAACGCCGCCCGCCGGGGGCTGCGTACGGATCTGACCGGGCGGCGCGCGCTGCTCACCGGAGGCCGGGTCAAGATCGGGTTCCAGCTGGCGCTGATGATGCTGCGCGATGGCGCGGAGCTGCTGGTCACCACGCGTTTCCCGCACGACACCCGGCGCCGGTTCCGGGCCGCGCCGGGCAGCGCGGACTGGCTGGACCGGCTCACCGTCGTCGGTATCGATCTGCGTGACCCGCGCCAGGTCCTGGGGCTCTGCCAGGAGCTGCGGGACGAGGGCCGTCCGCTGGGCATCCTCGTCAACAACGCGGCACAGACGGTGCGCCGGCCGCCCTCGTCCTATGCGCTGCTCGCGGCGGGGGAGCGGGAACACGGCGGCGAACTGCCGGTCGGCGTCCGCCACGCCCCTGGATTCGACGAGGCCGGGCCGGCGACGTACGGCGTTGAGTACGGCGTCGGCCAGGCAGGACTGTTGCCGTACGGCGTCGTCGAGGCCCCGTGGTTGCCGTACGCCGTCGACAACGCCGGGCTGCTGCCGTACGCCGTCGACGAGGCCGGATTGCTGCCGGATGCCGCGCCCGTCAACTCCTGGTCGGTGCGCATAGGAGAGCTCGACCCGGCCGAACTGCTGGAGACCCAGCTGGTCAACGCCGTCGCGCCCACCCTGCTCTGCGACCGGCTGCTGCTCCTGCTGCTCGCCTCGCCGTACCCCCGCCGTTATGTGGTGAATGTGACCGCCGTCGAAGGGCGGTTCACCGTACGGCGAAAGACCGGCGGGCATCCGCACACCAACATGGCCAAGGCCGCCCTGAACATGCTCACCCGGACCAGCGGGCCCGAACTCGCCGCCCAGGGCGTGCACATGTGCAGCGTCGACACGGGGTGGATCACCGACGAGAACCCGCTGCCGAAGAAGGAGCGGATCGCCAAGGCCGGTTTTCGCACCCCGCTCGACATCGTCGACGGCGCGGCCCGGGTCTACGACCCGATCGTGCGGGGCGAGGCCGGAGACCCGGTCGCCGGGGTCTTTCTCAAGGACTACCAGGAAGCCGCGTGGTGACCACGGGCCGCCGATCGTTGATCTTGGCCGTCCTGCGCCGGGAGACCGCACCGGCCACCCCGCCGGTGGTCAGTGCGAGGGTTACCAGCAGCACGCTGACCCACACCGGCCCGCGGTAGCCGAACCCCAGGGTGAGGGCGGCGCCACCCCACCAGGGGCCGATCGCCGCGCCCACGTTCAAGGCGGCCGTGGCGAACCCGCCGGCCAGGGTCGGCGCCCCGGTCGCCGCGTAGAGCGCCTGCGCGATGAGGGTGGATCCGACGGCGAACGAGAGGGTTCCCTGGACGAAGACGAGTGCCACGGTCGCCGCCGGACTGCCGGCGGTCAGCGCCAGGACGGCCCACCCGATGAGCAGGGCCACCCCGCCGGTCACCAGGAGCGGCACAGGACGGGTATCGGCCAGCCGTCCGCCGACGCCGACCCCGACGAACGACCCCAGACCGAAGAGCGCCAGCACGGCCGGCACCCAGCTCGCTGCGATTCCGGCGACATCGGTGACCAGCGGCGCGAGGTAGGTGAAGGTGCAGAAGGTCGCGCCGTTCACCAGGGTTCCCAGCAGCAGGGTCACCACCAGCCGCGGGCTGCGCAGCGCTCGTAGCTCGCCGCGCGCGCTCGGCTCTCCGACGGCGGAGTCCCGTCCGCCGCCGGCCGGTACCGACCACACGATCGCCACGACAGCCGGCACCGACACCAGAGCCACCGCCCAGAACGCCGAGCGCCAGCCCCACAGTTCACCGAGGAGCGCACCGGCGGGCACACCCGCGATACAGGCCAGGGTGGTGCCGCCGAGCAGCACGGAGGTGGCGCGGCCCTTGGCGTTCGGCGGGACCGCCGCGGTCGCGGTCGCCAGGGCCACCGCGAGGAAGCCGGCGTTGGCCAGCGCCGCGATGACCCGTGTGGCCAGCAGCACCCCGTAGTCGGTGGTGACCGCACCGACGATATGGACCAGCAGAAAGGTGACCAGGAAGGTCAGCAGGGCGCCGCGCCGCGACCAGCGCAGGCTCAGGATCGCCATCAGCGGCGCGCCGACGATCATTCCCACGGCGAAGGCCGAGGTCAGTGACCCCGCTGCCGAGAGCGAGATCTGCAGATCGGCGGCGATGTCCGGCAACAGGCCGGACAGCATGAACTCGGACGTGCCTTGGGCGAAGACCGCCAGTCCGAGCAGATAGAGGAAAAAGGGCACAGCAACACTCCGCAACCACATGGTGGATCGACACGGTGCGGCGGCAGGCGCGCGGCGATGCCCGTGACGAGGTCGCCAAGAGACGGACCGTCCGGCCGGGCACACGCGGCTGCCGCGCAGAACGACCTGCCGGCGTCACAGCGTGACGCCCGGTTCGGATCTCGGATTCCTGATCTCGGAACGCGGATCTCAGGTCGGAAAAGAGCCCGCACTACGGCGGTCCGGTGGCAGAGGAACGCAGCCGGCGCCAGGGCACAACGGCGCCCTGGCGCAACGCGCAACATCGCGATGCGACGGCTCGACGACGTAAGGAGCCACCGGACGACCGGTGGCTAGCGTCTTGACGCCTCGGGGCTGGACATGGGCGCAGATTAACGGTGCCGAACGCACCCCGTCCACGCAATTACGTGCGCCCCGGCGCGCTGTCACGGCCGGGGTATCAGCGCGAAGACCTCGATCCAGAACCGCTGGACATCGCTCGATGCGCCCACCAGATACGTGGAACGCAGCTTCGGCGGGAGCAGGGCGACCAGCCGGGCCACCTCGGCGCGATGCTTCTTCAGCTGCGACAACTCCGCGTTGGCCAGGACCTGATGGACCAGATCGCTGTCGTTCGACCCCTCGCTCGACTCGCTCGCCGCCTTCCGCAGACGCGCCTCCCAGGCGTCGATCTCCTCGGCCAGCTCACGAAGGCCGGTCACCGGGCGGTCGTTGAGCCGGTCGATGAGGGCGGTCAGCGGCACCGGGGCGTACTCGCCGTCGCCGAGATAGACCGTGCCCATCTCCAGCGGCAGCCCGCGCTGATGGAGTTTGATCAGACGCTCGATGGTGCGCTTGGTGATCCAGGCCCGGCCGTCCTCGTCGATGTCGTGCTTCCACCACTCCAGCACCGTCTCGGCGACGGCACCGTACTTCGCGATCAGCCACTCATTGGCCGGGATGTCGCCCGGCTCGACCGTCAGCGAGGCGGTGAAGCGGGTCGCCTGTGCGATGTTGTTCCGGGCGACCAGGAGCTTGCGGCCGAGGTGGTACGGCGGATTCTGCACCGCGATCTGGGCCCGCAGATTCTCGATCCGGCGCCCCGCCAGCGACCACTCCTGGGTGATCTCCATCAGCTTGGCGAACGCCGCCTTGTCCTTGGGGCGGTTGTACTCGTCCCAGACGATCGCCTTGGGTTCCGGGCCCAGGAACGCCCCGGCCAGGAGATTGTCCAGCGAGCCGTCGGCGGTCGGGATCGGCGCGCAGAGGTCTTCGACATTGGTCACCGGCATGGAGAAGTAGAGCGGTTCGCGCCCGCCGAGCCCCTCCCGGACGGTCTCGCGCACCAGCTCCGTCTTGCCGCACCCCGGCGGCCCCTGCAACAGCACCGACCAGCGGTTGCGCAGCGCCGCCCGCACCACCGCCCGCACCGGGTCGGGGATCCCGGCGGGATTCGCGGCGCCCACCGCCGCCGCGATCCGGTCCAGCACCTCGGTCGTACGGTCCTTGCCGGGCTTGCCGTCGGCCCGCCGCTCGACCAGCCGCAGCCGCTCGCCGTTGACCAGCGGCAGCCCCCAGCGCAGCGGGAAGCCCTCGCGGGCGTTGGCCAGGATGTGGTCGATGGTGCGCGGCGAGAGCAGCTCGCGCAGTGCCGGGCCGAGGGTGGCCCAGACGGTGAAGACCTCGCGCAGATTCCAGTCGCGGTACTTCTCCGCGAGCTGGTGCCGCCAGGACGTGTCATTGGCGGTGATCCGGATCGTCACCATGCGGTCCAGGACGGCCAGATCGCCGCGCCGGGCCGCCGTCTCCGCCAGCGATTCGTTGTCCGTCAGGAACACACCGATACAGCCCAGCTCCCGCAGGTCGTACTCGCCCAGCGTCCAGTCGCAGGCGATCTGCATCAGCTGCGACTGGATCGTCGCCCCGGCCTGCAGCGAATCGTCGATCAGCAGCACGAACGGCTTACCGGGCCGCAGCTGGCTCATCACCAGCTGCCGCAGCACCAGTTCGCCCGTCCTGGCGTCGCGCACCGGGGCGTTGGCGAGCAGATCGTCCGGGGTGAGATTGGCGGCCGGCACGAAGACCAGCTCGGCATCGGGATACGCCGTGGGCAGATGCGAGAAGAAGGTGGCCGTCTTGCCGATGCCGTGCTCACCGAATATCTGGCCGGTCTGGCCCATGTCGATCATCGCGTCGATGAACGACTCCAGCCGGGACACGCCCGTCCAGCCCTCGGGAGGCTCGGGGTAGGTGGCGGTCGGCCGCCAGCCCGCGGGGCGGATCGCCGGAGTCGGCGCGGTCGGCGTGGTCGTGCTCATCGGTCTCCTGTCGTCACACGGTGGCAGGCCATCGGCGGGGTGTGGTGGTCGGGCCAGTCGTCGCCGCCGGCCGTGATCAGCCAGATCCACTTGTCCGGCTCGGCGGGGGTGATGTGCGGGGCATAGCCGTCGGTGAGCATCACCACGGCGTCCGGTATCTCCTCGAAGTGGTCGCCGTCGACGGCCGTACGCCCCTCGACGTAATCGGCCACCGCCTGGAAGCTGGTGCCCCCGCCGCCGTACACCTTCCCCCAGACTCCGTCCGGGGGAACCCCCGTCTCGCTTCGCTCACCGGGCCGGAACGGCATCACCACGGCATCGAACGACAGCCAGTGGGCCACCACCCCGTCGATCGCGCCCACCAGCTCCGTCAGCCAGCTGACCACCCCGTCGGGCATCGACCCCGAGGTGTCGTACGCGATCACCAGGACCTTGTCCCGCACCGGGCCGCGCCGCGACAGCATCGGATCGTGGCCCAGCGCGGCCAGCAGCGCGCCGCGCTTCTTCGGATAGACCAGCCGCTCGCCCTCCCGCAGCTTCGAGGCGAGGACATCGACGAGCCAGCGCTGCCACCAGTCGACCTTCCGTGTCCGCGGGGTCTCGCCGCGCAGCACCCCCGCGCCCAGCCGCCCCCAGACCCGGCTGGCATGCTCCGAGGTGCCGTCCGTACGGTCCATCAGATCGAGCAGCTCCCGCTCCGCGCCCGGATGTCCGCGCCGCGCCGCGAGCAGGGAGTTGAGGAGCGAGGAGGACACCACCTCGTCGATGGTCTCCTGGTCGCCGCCGGCCGTCCCCGGGTCGGTGAGGTGCACGCAGGACGCGGCCGGCACGGGTGGCTGGCTCATCCGCCGGAGCTCGGTGAACACGGTCATGTCCGTCTCGACGAAGTCGTCGTAGCCGAGGGGGTCGAGGCCCTGGGCCGTCAGATCCGCGACATAGTCCTCGTGGATCTCGCGCGGGTCCACGCCCGTGGGCCTGCCGTCGATCTGCGGCAGCTCCGTGCGGCCGAGCCGCACCAGCGCTACGTGGTTGATGGAGACCTCGGCGGCGAGGGTGAAGACCGGGTCCGCGCGCAGCTCCGGATCGGCGAACAGATGGCGGTGCACCAGATGCCGGGCCTCGTGGAAGAGGACGAACTTCACGCCCTCCAGGCCCAGTCGGACGAAGAACTCCGGGTTGTAGAGCAGGGGACAGCTGCCGTCCCCGCCGGCCACCACGGCCGCGGTCTCCACGGCCGTGGTCGGGATCTGGTGCGGACACTTGGCGTAGATCCATGACGCGACGACGGATTCCGTCAGCCCGAAATCCAGCAGCGCGGCCTCCTTCAGCCGCCGCGCCTCGGCCACCACCGCCGGCTCCGCCGGCCGCCAGCGCTCCAGGGCCCGCCGGTCGGCCAGATCGACCACCGGCCGGTGCCCCGCCGCCCTCGTCCCGTACGCCATGCCCCACCCCCGTTCTCAGCTGCCCCCATTCGTATCAGGAGGCACTGACAACGGATCTTCGCGGCGGGCCGGCCGCGACCCGGGCGGGTGTCGCGCTACCCCGCCACGCCCGCCGCCACCGCGCCCGACGTCGTCACCAGCTCCGGCAGCGTCCCGTCGAAGGTCGGCAGCAGCTGCGCGCACACCGCCCAGGCCTCCGGATCGCCGCCCAACTCGCCCTGTACGAGCGGCCGGAGGAACTCCAGCGCCTCCGCCAGCCGGTGTGGGAACGCCTGCCGGCCGACGGCAAGGACGGACAGCACCCGCCGGGCAGCGGCTCCTCAAGATCCGCGACGGCGACGAGGTTCCAGTCGTCGCGGGTCACCGCCATCGCCGCGGCGCGCCCCTGCCGCATGGTGCGGGCCCGCCGCAGCGCGTCGACTACCGCATCTCCGACGTGCGCCATACGGATGTCCGGTTCGGCGTCGCCGGCGATCCGCTCATGGACGGTCACCGGACCGCGAGCGCCGGGGCCGAACGGCACGCCCCGGAGAATGTCGCGCCGGATCGCGGGGGTCGCCGACTCCGACGCGTAGACCTGGCGGTTGATGTCCGGGTCGTCGCATTCGAGCATCCACAGCATGACCGACCCGGGGGCGGTCCAGCCGTCCAGCAACCAACGGGCGGCGTCCCGATCGGCCGGGTCCCACCGACCGGCTGCCGGCTCCCCGGCGCCCGGCGCGGGCAGGCCGAGCCGGGCGCGTACCCGCTCGGCCTGCGCCGCGTCGATCAGCTCCAGCAGCAGCGAGAGCCCGTCCCGCTGCCGCCGGTCGCCGTCGTGCATCAGCGGCCGCCCCGCTCCTTGCCCAGGAGCCCGGCCCGCCGCAGGGCGTCCGCCATCGCGTCGTTGGCCGGCGCGGCATCGCGGCCGCCACGGCGTTCCCCGCCGCGCTGACCGCCGCC
>NZ_QUAC01000400.1 GCF_003389455.1 Streptomyces inhibens
CGCGGCCGTCGCCTCGCCGCCCAGCAGCCGGGCGCGCTCGGCGATCCCGCGCAGCCCCCGGCCGCCGCCCGTACGCGCTGCCGTCGCGGCGGGGTCCGGCCCGGTGTCGTCCCCCGCCAGCGGATTCTCCATCCGCAGTGTCAACTGACCGTCCCGCACCCGCAGTTGCAGCCGGACCGGTACCGGCCCGGCGTGCCGCAGCGCATTGCTGAGGCCCTCCTGCACGATCCGGTACGCCTCCCGTGAGACCACCGGCGGCAGTCCGGCACAGCGTCCCTCGACCGTCGCCTCGACCGCCACGCCTGCCGCACGGGTCCGGCCGAGCAGCGCGTCCAGGCCGTCCAGGGTGGGCGCCGGCGCCGCCGGATCGGTGCCGTCCTCCTCGCGCAACAGCCCCAGTACGGTGTCCAGTTCGGCGACCGCCTCGCGGGTGGTCTCCTCGATGGCGGTGAGCGCCTGCCGGGCGAACTCCGGGTCCGCGTCCAGCACCCGGCGGGCCGCGCTCGCCTGCAGGGTGACGGCGCTGAGCGCATGGCCCACGGAGTCGTGCAGCTCGCGGGCCAGCCGGTTGCGGGACGCCAGATCGGCGGCCCGGCGCTCGGCCGCGGCCAGCCGGTCGGCGGGCGTGGGCCCCAGCAACAACGGCGCGCAGCGGGCCAGCAGCTCCCCGGCCGCCCAGGCGGTGCCGACGATCAGGGCCAGCAGCGCCAGCCCGGCGAGCGGGCCGTATACACCGTGGAAGGCCTTCGGCCACAGCGGCGCGGTGTGCTGGAGCGGCTTCGAGAACGGCATGGCGAGGAGCACGATCACGGCCGGCGGCGCGGACAGCGTCATCCCGCTGACGATGCCGCCGGCCGCGAGATGTGCCACGAACCAGAGTGCGGTGCGCCGACGGGCCGCCCAGGACATGGCCGGTCCGTCGGCCAGCCGCTCCGCGCGGACGCCGCACAGGATCCGTACGGCGGTCACCTCCAGCGGCCGCATCGGCGGGAGGAGCAGCGCGACCAGGGCGGCGAGCGGCAGCGCGCAGCCGAACGCGATGAACTGCGAGGCCATGTCCCGCAGCGGGTCGGCGCCGTCCATGAGCAGCGCCAGGACGACCGAGGCCACCAGGAAGAACGGCATCAACAGCGCGCCGCCCAGAATCAGATGGATCCAGCGGGCGCCCAGCACCCGGATCCGGCGCCGGCCCGCTATGCGCACCGCGCGGCCTCGCGTTCGGCGAAGAAGTGCGCTCCGGCCACGGCCACCAGCATCCCGACGATCATCTGCACAGAGTAAGTGAGGCTCATCAGCGGTGTGGGCAGCTTCGGGTCGGCCGCCGTGAGGGTCAGCGTGGTCAGCGTCATCCAGCCGCCCCAGCAGGCCAGCGCGCCCGCCCCGATCCAGGTGGCGGCCAGCGGCAGCAGCAACGGGACCCGGCGGCCGCGGCCGTGAGCGAGCGTCAGCGCGCCGGCCGCGGTGAGCACGGCGAACAGTACGTACCCGGCGTCGTTGAGCCGGGCGTCGAGATCCACCGCCGCGGCCCGCGCGGGGTTCAGTCCGGCCGTGCTGCCGGTCGCCCACAGCAGATGCACCGCGGCGGGCAGCAGGCTGAGCACGGCCACCGCGGCCGCGGTCAGCCGCCGTGCGGAGCGGGTCGGGCCGGGCGGGAGGGTGCCGAGGCGGCCGCGCCACAGATGGCCCCAGCGCTCCCTGGCGTAGAGCACGAAGAGGGTGCCCAGGGCCAGGCCCTGCACGATGAAGCCGCTGTAGACGACGCTCCACACCCAGGGGGCGAGCAGTTCGCCGGGGCTGTCGCCGGAGCCGCCGCTGCCGCCCGCGCCGTCGCGCAGCGCCGCGGCCAGACTCTGCACGGGGAAGACCGTGAGGATCGGCGCGATCAGTCCGGTCGCGCACCACATCGGCAGTGCGAGCAGCCAGGCCGGCACCCGCGCTCCCCAGGGCCGGGTCAGCAGGAACGCCAGCACGATCACCGCCGCGTCCATCAGCACGGTGAGCAGGTTCAGCGCCATCAGGGAGTTGCCGTCCTGGCGCAGCGCACTGCCTTCGGGGATGCCGATCCGGCTGCCCGCGGTCCAGGCGATCTTGAGCGAGAGATAGGGGACGCAGGCGGCCAGGGTGGTCACGCGCAAAACGGTGCGGGCGGTACCGGCGGCCCCGCGCGGGGCGGGGAGTTCGGTGGGGGTGTGCGGGGCCGGGGCCTGTCGGCCGCTCTGGATGCTCATGACGTCCAGACTTCCGGCGGCCCGCTCCTGCCACCTCGGCCCGGGCGACGATCCGCCTCCGCCGTACGGGGGAGGGGCCGCTCAGCCGGGCTGCCGGCCGGTCCGTCTCACAGCCGCCGGGTGGCCAGCGTCAGCCGGTCGCGGGCGTCGAACAGGGTGTCCTTGATCATCTGCTCATGGGCCGGGGTCAGCCGGGCCACCGGCACCGAGCAGCTGATCGCGTCCCGGGCCGGGGTGCGGTAGGGGATCGCGACGCCGAAGCAGCGCAGGCCCAGCGTGTTCTCCTCGCGGTCGACCGCATAGCCCTGCTCGCGCACCGCGTGCAGCTCCTCGATCAGCTGCTCGCGGTCGGTGATGGTGTGCTCGGTCAGCTGCGCGAGGGTCGGCGGCAGCATCGCCCGGACCTGGTCGTCGGTGTACGTGGCGAGCAGCGCCTTGCCCAGTGACGTGGAGTGCGCGGGCAGCCGCCGGCCGACGCGGGTGAAGGGGCGCAGATAGTGCTGCGACTGCCGGGTGGCGAGATAGACGACGTTGGTGCCGTCCAGGCGGGCGAGGTGGATGGTCTCGGTGGTGTCGTCGGAGAGCCGGTCCAGCGTCGGCCGGGCCGCGGCCACCACCTCGTCGCCGTCGATGTACGACGTGCCGACGAGCAGTGCGCGCACGCCGATGCCGTAGCGGGTGCCGGTGGCGTCGGTCTCGACCCAGCCCAGGTCGACCAGGGTGCGCAGCAGCATGTAGAGGCTGGACTTCGGATAGCCGACGGCTTCCTGGACGGAAGCCAGGCTGTGCATACCGGGGCGGCCCGCGAAGTATTCGAGCAGCTCCACCGTCCGCACCGCGGACTTGACCTGCGATCCACCGGTATCGGCAGCTGACATCGCCCTTGACCCCTCTGTTCGGACAGCCATAGAGTCCCAGTTGTTCATGATCCGGGACGCCGTTCAGCATATCGAACGCGGTCCGGTGTGCTGCAAGGTTCACAGCGTCCCGAAAGGGACTCGGCACGGCATCGCCCAGGAGGAATGCACGGTGGCAGCAGCAGCACCAGTCTGGAGTGTCGACCCCCGAACCGGGAAGCAGCGGGAACAGGTTGCGGTGGAGGCCACAGCGGACGAGGTGGACGCGGTGGTCCGCGCCGCACACGCCGCCCGTGGCGCACTCGCCGACCGCACCGTACGCGCCGCCCTGCTGCGCCGCGCCGCCGCCCTGCTCGACGAGGCGGGCGAGGCGGTCATCGAGGCCGCCGACGCCGAGACCGCGCTCGGTCCCGGCCGGCTGACCGGCGAACTGACCCGCACCACCTACCAGTTGCGGGCCTTCGCGGACATCGTCGACGAAGGCGCCTTCCTCGACGTACTGATCGACCACGCCGACGCCGGCCTCACCCCGCCCCGGCCCGATCTGCGCCGCTACAAGATCCCGCTGGGCGCCGTCGCGGTCTACTCCGCCAGCAACTTCCCGCTCGCCTTCTCCGTGCCCGGTGGCGACACCGCCAGCGCCCTCGCGGCCGGCTGCCCGGTCGTCGTCAAGGCGCACCCCGACCACCCCGCCACCTCCGAGCTGTGCACCGCGCTGCTGCGCCGCGCCGCCATCGAGGTCGGCCTGCCGGAGGGTGTGGTGAACCTGGTGCACGGCTTCCAGGCCGGTATCGACCTGGTCCGTCATCCGCTGATCACCGCGGCCGGCTTCACCGGCTCGGTACGCGGCGGCCGCGCCCTGTACGACGCGGCCGCGGCCCGCCCGCACCCCATCCCCTTCCACGGCGAGCTGGGCAGCCTCAACCCCGTCGTGATCACCGAGGACGCCGCCGACGAACGCGCCGAGCAGATCGGCGCCGGGCTGGCCGGTGCGATGACGCTCGGCGTCGGCCAGTTCTGCGTCAAGCCGGGCCTGGTCCTGGCGCCCGAGGGCGAGACCGGCGACCGGCTGCTGAAGTCGCTGACCGCCGCCGTCAGCGACACCGAGGCGGGCGTGCTGCTCGACCACCGGATGCGGGAGGCTTTCCTGGAGGGGGTGCGCACCCGCGCCGAGCTCCCGGACGTCGAGGCGCCGGTGACCCCTGGCGCGGGCGGAGCGCACACCGTCAGCGCCGGGTTCCTCGCCGTGCCCGCCGCCCGCCTGGCCACCGAAGGCCCGCACGACCTCCTCCTGGAGGAGTGTTTCGGCCCGGTGACCGTCGTCGCCCGCTACGCCGACGAGGCCGAGATCGGCGCCGTACTCGCCCGGCTCCCCGGCAACCTCTCCGCGACGCTGCACCTCAGCGACGCCGAGAGCGCCGGCACCGACGAGGCGGGGCGCGGTGCCCGGCTGCTGGCCGAGGTCACCCCGCTCGCCGGCCGGGTGGTCGTCAACGGCTGGCCGACCGGCGTCGCGGTCGCCCCCGCCCAGCACCACGGCGGCCCCTACCCGGCCACCACCTCCACCTCCACCTCCGTCGGCGGCACCGCCGTCGAACGCTGGCTGCGCCCGGTCGCCTACCAGGACACCCCGCCCGCGCTGCTGCCGCCCGAGCTGCGCGAGGACAACCCGCTCGGCCTGCCGCGCCGGGTCGACGGCCGCGCCGAGGGAGCGTAGGGCGTGTCTTTGGGATCGGCCCGGGCCCTCGGCACCTTGCGTCCCCCTACCGAAGCGGCCGCCCTCCAGGTCCGCGCCGCGACCCACGCGGACCTGGCGGCGATCGCCGCCCTGCACGCCCGCGCCCGCGCCGCGTACCACCGCGCCCGCTTCCCGGACGCGCCCTTCGACGCCGTGGCCGAGCACGCCCGATGGCACGACGCCTGGGCACGCGTCCTGGACCGCGACGACACCCCCGCGCTCTGCGCCGTACGGCACCACACGGTCCTCGGCGCCGCCTCCTACCGCCATCGCACCGACCGCCAGGGGCCGGCCGTCACGCTCCACCAGCTCCACGTCGACCCCGCCCACTGGGGCACCGGCGTCGGCCGCGCGCTGCACACCGCCTGCCTCGACGCCTGGCGCACGGCCGGTTTCTCCCGGGCCGTCCTCGACGTGCTCTGGCACAACCACAGGGCCCGCGCCTTCTACACCGGCCTCGGCTGGCGCCCCGACCCGGACCGCCGCCCCGCCCCCGACGCCACCCACCTCACCCTGACGCTGGACCTGGCGCCCCGGGAGCGTCCGACGCCGCTGCCGCCTCCCGCCGGGCGATGATCTGCAGCCGCCCGGCCGTCCGCCCGTCCAGCGTGGCGACCGACCCCACCCGCTCCGTCACCACCGAGAAGCCCGCCGCCCGCACCAGGCCCCGCAGCCGCTGTGGCGGATGGTGCCGGAACACCCCGCCGTCGGGCGTCTCGAACACCCCGTACGTGCCGTACCGCTGCGCGAACCGCGCATAGCGCTGCTGGTTGTACGGATCGTCCTGCAACGGCACATCGCTCAGATACAGCACCCCGCCAGGGCGCACCAGCCGCCCCAGCTCGCCGACGATCGCCGACTGGTCCCCGTCCCCCGGCACACACGTGAGCACCGCGAACAGCAGCGCCGCATCGAACGACCCCTCCTCGAACGGCAGCGGAAACCCGGCCCACCGCATCAGATCCAGCCCCGGATGCTCCCGCCGCCCCCGCTCGATCAGCGCCGCCGAGACATCCACCCCGCGCACCTCGCGATACCCGAGCCCGGCCAGCTCGGCGGTCAGCCGCCCATAGCCGCAGCCGTAGTCCAGCACCCGCGCGGCCCTTGGCACATAGGCGTCCAGCAGCGCCGGATCCAGCGGATGGGTGAAGGTCTTGGCGGACCCGGTCGTCTCCCAGAAGCCGAGAAATCCCTGTGGCGAGGTCATGCCCGGACCGTACCCGCGGAATAGCCCGCCGTCCCGCGAGGTTCCAGCAGGACACATCCACCACGAGGAAAGTCAGCTCATGCGCGTCGAAATCTGGTCCGACATCGCCTGCCCCTGGTGCTACATCGGCAAGGCCCGCTTCGAGGCCGGGCTCGCCGCCTTCGCGCACCGCGACGGTGTCGAGGTGGTGCACCGCTCCTTCGAGCTGGACCCGAAGGCACCGGCCGCCACCGACATACCGGTGCTCGACATGCTCGCCACGAAGTACGGCGTCAGCCGCGCGCAGGCCGAGGAGATGGAGGCCCGGGTCGCCGCCGCGGCCGCCGACGAGGGTCTCGGCTACCGCTCCGACCGGATCCACGGCAACACCTTCGATCTCCACCGGCTGCTGCACCTCGGCAAGGAGCACGGCGTCCAGGACGCGTTGCTCGACGCCTTCTACCGCGCCAACTTCGCCGAGGCCAGGACCCTCGGCGACCCCGCGGTGCTCAGCGAGATCGCCGTCGCCGCCGGCCTGCCCGCCGACGAGGTCGCCCGGGTGCTCGCCGATCCCGACGCGTACGCCCAGGAGGTACGCGCCGATGAGCGCGAGGCCGCCGAGCTCGGCGCCACCGGCGTGCCCTTCTTCGTCATCGACCGCCGGTACGGCATCTCCGGCGGCCAGCCCGCCGAGGTCTTCCGGCAGGCCCTGGAGCGCGCCCACGCCGACGGTGCCGTGCAACTACTGCCGACCGGCGACGCCGAGGTCTGCGGGGACGACGGCTGCGCCGTTCCCGGGAAGTGACCGCTCGCCGGCCCGCCCGCATGCCCTGCGACCTGCACGGATGAGCCATGCTCGCGGGCCGGCCGAGCGGATACGCCGTGGACGGGGCGCGGATCGCCCCGCACAGTGGAGTCATGCAGCGACATGAGCCACTGGGCGGGGCCGAATTCGCGCCCGAGACGACCTATCTGAACTCCGCCTCCAGCGGACTCCTCCCCCGACGCAGCGCCGCCGCCCTGCGCGCGGCCATCGAGGAATCCGCCTCCTACGGCACCATGGGCCGCGACTACTTCGGGCCCCCCACCGCCTCCCGGGCCGCCTTCGCCCGGCTGCTGGACATCCCCGTGGAACGGGTCGCCATCGGCAGCTCGGTCGCGGTGCAGTCCGCGTTCGTCGCCGCCTCGCTCCCGCCGGGCGCCGAAGTGCTGGCCCCCGAGGGCGACTTCAGCTCCCTGGTCAATCCGTTCGCCACCCACCCGGGCGTCAAGCTGCGCACCGTACCGCTGGAGGCGCTCGCCGACGAGGTGCGCCCCGGCACCGCCCTCGTCGCCCTCAGCGCCGTGCAGTCGCTCGACGGCCGGATCGCCGATCTGGCGGCGGTACGGGAGGCCGCGCGGACCCATGGGGCGCGTACGTATCTCGACACCACCCAGGGCGCCGGCTGGCTGCCGCTGCGCGCCACCGACTTCGACTTCGTCGTCTGCGGCGCCTTCAAATGGCTGCTGTGCCCGCGCGGTACGACCTTCATGGCCTTCGGGGGGGAGCACGGCGACGGCGGCGACGGCGCATGGCCGGCCGCGTTGCATGCGGGCTGGGTCGCCGGGGAGGACATCGGCGAGTCCAACTACGGCGTGATCCGGCCGGCCGCCACCGCCCGGCGCTTCGACGAACCGCACGCCCACTTCTCCTACGTCGCCGCCGAGCGCTCCCTCGCCCTCATCGAGGAGCTGGGCGTGGCCACGATTCACGCCCACAACACCGCGCTCGCCGACCACTACCGCGCGGGGCTGGCCGAGCGCGGCCTCGCGCCCCGTCCCGCGCCCGGCTCGGCGATCGTCTCCACCCCCGGGATCGCGGACGCGGAGCGCCGGCTGACCGAGGCGGGGGTACGGATCTCGGTGCGCGGCGGGCTGCTCCGCGCGGCCTTCCATCTCTACAACTCGACGGATGACGTGGACCGGTTGCTGGCACTGCTCGACGGCTAGCGCCTCGGCGCGGCGGGAATGCCGGGGTCGCGGTGGTTGCTGATGTAATGGCCAACGATTCAGCTCCGTACCTGAGTTGATGACCCGTTGACCACAGTTGAGAGGCCGTCAGTGACCACCGCGTTCGACCCCATCGACCTCGCCGGCATCCCCCTCGCCAACCGCATCGTCATGGCGCCCATGACCCGCAACCGCGCCACCGCCGAGGGCGTCCCCACCCCGTCCATGGTCCGCTACTACACCCAGCGGGCCTCGGCCGGTCTCCTCATCACCGAGGCCACCCAGACCGAACTCATCGGCCGCGGCTACCCACTGACCCCCGGCCTGCACACCCCCGAGCAGATCGCCGGCTGGCGCGAGGTCACCGACTCCGTGCACGCCGCGGGCGGCAAGATCTTCGCCCAGCTGTGGCACGGCGGCCGCATCGGCCACCCGGTGCTGCTGCCCGACGGCCTGGTGCCGGTCGCGCCCTCCGCGGTCGCCGCGGCCGGCCAGGGCTTCACCCACGAGGGCCTCAAGGACTTCGTCACCCCGCGCGAGCTGACCGGCGAGGAGGTACGCGAGACCATCGCCGGGTTCGCGGCCGCGGCCCGTAACGCCGTCGAGGCCGGCTTCGACGGCGTGGAGATCCACGGCGCCAACGGCTATCTGGTCCACCAGTTCCTGGCGCCCAACTCCAATCTGCGTACCGACGAGTGGGGCGGCTCCGACGAGGGCCGCGCCCGCTTCGCCATCGAGGTCGTCAGGGCCGTCGCCGACGCGGTCGGCGCGCACCGCACCGGCCTGCGCATCTCGCCCGGCAACACCTTCAACGACATGGCCGAACCCGCACCCGAGGCCACCTACACCGCGCTGATCGAGGCCATCGCCCCGCTGGGCCTGGCCTACCTGCACACCTGCGATGTGCGCGACCTGGAGCTGCTGGCCAGGCTGCGCAAGCGCTTCGGCGGCACCTTCGTGCTCAACCCGGCCACCGACGGCCGGCCCACCGGCCTCCAGGAGCTCCCGCTCGTCGAGGAGGGCGCGGCCGATCTGCTCGCGTACGGCGCGCTGTTCCTCGCCAACCCCGATCTGCCCGCGCGGCTGGCGGCCGGCGGCCCGTTCAACACGCCGGACCGCGCAAGCTTCTACGGCGGCGACGACACCGGCTACCTTGACTACCCGGCGCTGACGGACTGAGCCGTACCACCCGGGGCGGCCCGTCGGCACCGATGAACCGCTCCTCGCACGAGACGGCGCGGTCGCCGCACAGACCTGCTGTGCGGCG
>NZ_QUAC01000401.1 GCF_003389455.1 Streptomyces inhibens
CGGTGGCCCCTGGGCGGGGGCCACCGGCAGGGGCCGCGCGCTACCGCCGTACGCGCGGGCGTCGGCGTGAGGTCACCTGGACCAGTAGGGGTCGCTCAAGTCCGCCGTTCAGTTTGCTGTGCCGGCCGCCCCGTTGAAAAGGCGCTGCAGCCACACGACCGCCTCCCCCGGGTCCGCTGCCACCGGTACCCCCTCCGGTACCGGTGGGCGCCGTACGACCACCACCGGTATCCCCGCCTCCCGTGCCGCCGTCAGCTTGGCGGACGTTGCCGTTGCGCCGCTGTCCTTTGTCACCAGGACGTCGATGCGGTGGGTGCGGAGCAGGGCTCGTTCGGCCTCCAGGGTGAAGGGGCCGCGGTCGAGCAGGACCTCCATGCGGGGCGGGTGCGGGGGCTCGGGGACGTCCACGGAGCGGGCGAGGAACCAGAGGTCGGTGAGGTGGGCGAAGTGGGAGAGGCCCATGCGGCCGGTGGTGAGGAAGATGCGGGTGCCGAGGGTGGGGAGGGCGGCGGCGGCCTCGTCCAGGGAGGTGACCTGGTGCCAGGTATCGCCGGGTCCTGGTACCCAGCCGGGGCGGCGGAGGGCGAGCAGGGGAACATGGGCGGTGGCGGCCGCTTCGGCTGCGTTGTGACTGATGGTGTCGGCGAAAGGATGGGTGGCGTCGATGAGCGCGTCCACCGCGTGCTCGCGCAGCCAGCGGGCGAGGCCCTCGGGGCCGCCGAACCCTCCGATGCGTACGTGCCCGGCGGGCAGTCGTGGCGCGGCGACCCGGCCGGCGAGGGACGTCGTCACGCGCAGGGTCGGCTCCAGCGACAGCTCCGGCGCCACGGACGGCTCCGGCGCCACGGACGGCTCCGGTGCCAGGGTCGTGGCCAGGCGGCGGGCCTCCGTCGTGCCGCCGAGGATCAGTACATGGCGCACCGGGCGAGCTGCGTCGTTCATGGGATGTGGGTTCCTCCGTGGCTGAAGCGCAACCGCAGGGTACGGGGAAGGCCGCGGGAGGGCGTAGCGCGCAGCTCGCACACACCGGGCTGCGGCACGGGTGGACGACCGGTGCGTGTGCGACGGCGGCGAGTACGGCCGCGTACACCGCGCTGCTGAGCGGCGAGTTCCCCGATCCGGTGACGATCACGCTGCCGAAGGGGCAGACGCCGTCCTTCGCGCTGGCGGTGGAGGAGCTGGACCGCGACCGCGGTAGTGCCATGGCCGGGGTGGTGAAGGACGCGGGGGATGATCCGGATGTGACGCACGGGGCGTTGATCCGGGCGCGGGTGCGGAGGCTGGCGCCCGGGTCGGGAGTGGTGTTCAAGGCGGGGCCGGGGGTGGGGACCGTGACCCGGCCCGGGTTGCCGCTGGAGGTGGGTGAGCCCGCGGTCAATCCCGTACCGCGGCAGATGATGCGTGAGCACTTGACCGAGGTCGCCAGGCGATACGGCAGTGGTCCGGGGGCCGCGGCGGATGTCGAGGTGGAGATCTCCGTCGATCACGGGGAGGAGATCGCGCGCAGTACGTGGAATCCGCGGCTGGGGATTCTGGGCGGGCTGTCGATCCTGGGGACCACCGGGATCGTGGTGCCGTACTCCTGCTCGGCGTGGATCGACTCCATCCGGCGTGGGGTGGATGTGGCGCGTGCGGCGGGGCGTACGCATGTGGCCGGCTGTACGGGGTCGACGTCGGAGAAGGTCGCCGTCGCCCTGCACCACCTTCCCGAGGACGCGCTGCTGGACATGGGGGACTTCGCGGGGGCGGTGCTGAAGTACATCCGGCGGCATCCCGTGGAACGGCTCACCATCTGCGGCGGGTTCGCCAAGCTGTCCAAACTGGCGGCGGGGCATCTGGATCTGCACTCGGCGCGGTCCCAGGTGGACAAGGGGTTTCTCGCCGAGCTGGCCCGGCGGGGCGGCGCGGACGAGGCGCTGGCGGGGGCGGTGGCGGAGGCCAACACGGGCCTTGCGGCGCTCCAGTTGTGTGCGGCGGCGGGCGTTCCGCTGGGCGACCTGGTGGCGGCCACGGCCCGCGAGGAGTCGCTGGCCGTGCTGCGCGGGGCGCCGGTCGCGGTCGATGTCATCTGCATCGACCGGGCGGGGATGGTGGTGGGACGGGCGGAGCCGCGGGGACCGGGCGGCGCGCCATAGGGCGTGTCCGACCGCTCAGGTGCGCTGCGCGACCGCCATGCCACCGCCGCGACACCGCCACGACTCCGCCCGCGCGACACCGCCACGGCGGCTCTACCCCAAGGCCGGTCCGTTGCTGCGGCCCTCGCTCAAGCCATCGCTGCGCCCGTAGTTGTTTCCGTCGCTGCGTCCGTAGTTGTTTCCGTAGCTACGACCGTCGTTGGTTCCATAGCTGCGACCGTCGTTGCGCCTGTCACCGCGCCGGTACCCCAGGCGGTCCGCCACGCAGTCGTTGTCGCGACCGGTGAGCGTCCCCAGCGCCGTTCCGAGGGCACAGGCCGTCATCCGGATCGGGCCGTCATTCAGCCGTACGGTGCCGTGATGTCTCCGTACGTGATCGCCCCTGCCGTCGGCGCCGGCGACGTTGTTGCCGAAGAGGGTCAGCAGGGCGGCGGCGACGACCGCACCGGCGGCCAGTCTGGTACGCATCGTGGGGTGCTCCTTTGCCTCGGTCTCCCTTGGGTGTTGCACCTTCCTTACCGGCGACCGGCAGGTGGATAACGGATATTCACCCCGATGCGGTCATATAATCAGCCGGGCAGGCTTGTTGAGGACCCGCACGGCCCGTGCGGCCGCTCCCGGTCCGCCGAATACAGATGGCTGTCGCGGAACTGCTCGGCGCCCAGGGTGCGGCCGACCATGATGACGGCCGTACGGACCACACCCGCGGCCTTCACCTGCTCGGCGATGTCGGCGAGGGTGCCGCGCAGCACGAGTTCGTCGGGGCGGGAGGCCATGGCGACGACGGCGGCCGGGCAGTCGGCGCCGTAGTGCGGCAGGAGTTCGGCGACGACCCGGTCGACGTACATGGCGGCCAGGTGGAGGACCAGCAGCGCACCGCTGCGGCCGAGGGTGGCGAGGTCCTCGCCCTCGGGCATGGGGGTGGCGCGCTGGGCGACGCGGGTGAGGATGACGGTCTGGCCGACGGTGGGGACGGTCAGTTCCCGCTTGAGGGCGGCGGCCGCGGCGGCGAAAGCGGGCACGCCCGGCACGACCTCGTAGGGGACGCCGGCCGCGTCCAGGCGGCGCATCTGCTCGGCCACCGCGCTGAAGACGGACGGGTCGCCGGAGTGCAGCCGGGCGACGTCATGGCCCTCTTCGTGGGCGCGGACCATCTCGGCGGTGATCGTGTCGAGGTCCAGCTGCGCGGTGTCGATCAGCCGGGCGCCGGGCGGGCACTCGGCGAGCAGTTCGCGCGGGACCAGGCTGCCGGCGTAGAGGCAGACCCCGCAGGAGGCGAGGGTACGGGCGCCGCGCACGGTGATCAGGTCGGCGGCGCCGGGACCCGCGCCGATGAAGTGGACGGTCATGGGTGTTCGGTCTCCTGGGGCAGGGAGCGGGGAGGAGGAAGCGAGGGGAGAGGGGCGGCGGGTGCGCTAGCGCTGCTCGCCCGGTGGCTTGACCGCCGACCACTGGGTGACCGGCATCGCCTGCCGCCAGCCCGTGAAGCCGCCGACCGGCACCGCGTGGGCGACCGCGAGCCGGACCAGTTCGCCGCCGTGCTGCCGGTGGCGCTCGGCGAGCAGCGCCTCGGACTCCAGCGTCACGGTGTTCGCGACGATCCGGCCGCCCGGGGGCAGCGCGTCCCAGCAGGCGGCCAGCAGGCCGGGGGCGGTCAGGCCGCCGCCGATGAACACCGCGTCCGGCGTGGGCAGTCCGTCCAGCGCGGCGGGTGCGGGGCCGTGGACGACGCGCAGCGCCGGTACACCGAGCGTGCGCGCGTTACGGCCGATCCGCTCGGCCCGTACGGGATCGCGCTCGACACTGACGGCGCGGCAGCTGCGGTGCGCGCGCAGCCATTCGATGGCGATGGAGCCGGAGCCGCCGCCGATGTCCCACAGGAGTTCGCCGGGCGCGGGCGCCAGCGCGGCCAGGGTGGCGGCGCGGATATGACGCTTGGTGAGCTGGCCGTCGTGTTCGTACGCGGCGTCGGGGAGGCCGGGGACGGTGGAGAGGGGCGGGGTGCCGGGCTCGCGGACGCAGTCGAGGGCGAGGACGTTGAGGGGGTCGGCGGGGGGCGCGTCCCAGTCGGCGGCCGCCCCTTCCACCATCCGCTCGCGCTCGCCGCCGAGTTGTTCCAGTACGCGCATACGGGTCGGGCCGAAGCCGTGTGCGCGGAGCAGGGCGGCCACCTCGGCGGGGGTGCCGGCGCCGGCGGACAGCACCAGCAGACGGCGGCCGTCGTACAGGGCGCGGGCCAGGTTCTCGATGGGCCGTCCGACGAGCGTGATGACCTCGGTGTCCTCCAGCGGCCAGCCGAGGCGGGCGCAGGCGTGGGAGACGGAGGAGGGGTGCGGGAGGATGCGCAGCCGGTGGCTCACGGCGGCGGACCCGGGCCGGGCCTTCGCCCCGGTCGCCCCGTCCGCCGTCTCCTCCCCCAGCACCTCGGTCAGCGTCCGTCCGATCCCGTAGAACATCGGGTCGCCGCTGGCCAGTACGCACACCCGGCGGCCGGCGTAGGTGGCGAGCAGCCCGGGGACGGCGGGGCGCAGCGGGGAGGGCCACCGGATCCGCTCGCCGGCGCACTCCGCGGGCAGCAGCGCGAGCTGGCGCGGGCCGCCGATCAGCACCTCGGCGGTGCGCAGGGCCTGTTGGGAGGCGGCGGGCAGTCCGTGCCAGCCGTCGGCTCCGATGCCGACGACGGTAAGGGGTCCAGGAGCGGCCGGGGCGGGTGGTGCGGGGCTCACTGCCGAGTACCTCAGAGGTCGACGGGGACCGGGACAGGTCCGGGGGACAGGAGCCGAACTCTACTGACCGGGCGGTTCGCGGCCACCCGCGGGGAGTCCGTCCACCGGCCCGGCGCGACCCGCGCGGAACCCGGGCCGACCTCGGTGCACTTATTGCACACTGCTTGCAATTGCTTACTATGGGCGTCCAAGGACGAGAGGGGTGGTCGGCCGGTGGGCTCGCCTGTGGTGCTGGGCATCGAATCGTCCTGCGACGAGACGGGCGCCGGGCTGGTGCGCGACGGGCGGCTGCTCGGGCACGCGCTCGCGTCGAGCATGGACGAGCACGCCCGGTTCGGCGGTGTGGTCCCGGAGATCGCCGCCCGCGCCCATGTGCACGCCCTGACGCCCGTCGTACGCGGTGCGCTGGCCGATGCCGGGCTGCGCGCCGCCGACATCGGGGCGGTCGCGGTGACCACGGGTCCGGGCCTGTCCGGCGCGCTCCAGGTAGGGCTGGCCGGTGCCAAGGGGCTGGCGTATGCGCTGGGTGTTCCGCTGTACGGCGTGCACCACCTGGCCGGCCATGTCGCCGCCGACACCCTCGAACACGGGCCGCTGCCCGACCCCTGCGTGGTGCTGATCGTCTCCGGCGGCCACACCTCGCTCCTGCTCGTACGCGATCTGGCCCGCGACCGCATCGTGCACCTCGGCGACACCCTGGACGACGCGGCCGGCGAGTGCTTCGACAAGGTCGCCCGGGTCTTCGGGCTGCCGTACCCCGGCGGCCCGGCCATCGACCGGGCAGCGCGCGTGGGGGATCCGCGCGCTGTCCCCTTCCCCCGCCCGCTCACCACCGGCGGGCCCGGGAACCGCTTCGCCTTCTCCTTCTCGGGCCTGAAGACCGCGGCGGCGCGGTGGGCGGAGAGCCACCACGCCGCGGGCCGGGCGCTGCCGGTCGCCGACGGCGCCGCGGCGCTCCAGGAGGCGATCGCCGATGTCCTGACCCGTAAGGCGGTGGCCGCCTGCGCCGAACACGGCGTGCGGACGCTGGTCGTGGTCGGCGGTGTGGCCGCCAACTCCCGGGTCCGCACACTGGCCGAGGAGCGCTGCGCGGCGGCCGGCATCACCCTGCGGGTCCCGCCGCTGCGCCTGTGCACGGACAACGGCGCCATGATCGCCGCGGTCGGCGACCTCCTCGTCCGGGCGGGCGCTGCGCCTGCCCCGCTGGATGTCTCGATCGATCCCTCGGCACCATTGGAGTACGCGGCGCTGCATCCGGTGGGGCGGGCCGCGGTGGCGGTGGCCTGACCGCGCGGCGGGAGGCCGGTGCCCCCGGCGCCCGTCTACGTCAGCAACGAGATCAAGAACTGCCCCGCGAACAGGAACGCCGCACAGAAGCCCACGACCGCCGGCAGCCACTGCCAGATGCCGCGTGGGGAGTCGAAGCAGACCAGATAGCCGAGCACGGCGAGCACGCCGGTCAGGGCGCCCAGCCAGAAGGGGAGGCCCTCGTGGTGGCTGGACAGCACGGCGACGGCGGCCAGCAGGCCGAGCACCGCCAGGACCTGGCCCTTGCCGGGCGCGGGCCGCTTGGTCTCCCCCGTAGCGCTCATGCCGCCGGATCGTACCGGGGTGGGGCGGCTGTCGACGGCTCCCCACGCCCGGGCGGACCGGAGAGTCGGGGTCCGTTTCGCGATCCGGGTCCTCTCCCCGTCGCACCGCTCTGACCAGGCACGATACGCCGTTCGACGGTAATGACAACGGTCACCGGTGCAGCCTTTGGATCTTTTGCCGAAGTGCGGTTTGCTTCGCAGCGAGGAGCCAGGAAGGAGCGCGCCATGACCGAGCACGCCCACAGCCACGGACACAGCCACAGCCACTCGCACGGCGTCTCACCGGACGCCGACCGGCGCTGGCTGCGGGCCGCGCTCGTCCTGCTCAGCGCGTACATGGCGGTCGAGGTCGTCATCGGTGTCGTGGCCCAGTCCCTGGCGCTGATCTCGGACGCCGCCCATATGCTCACCGACGCGGTCTCGATCGTGCTGGCCCTGATCGCGATGCGGCTGGCCGCGCGGCCGGCGCGCGGCGGCTATACGTACGGGCTCAAGCGCGCCGAGATCCTCTCCGCGCAGGCCAACGGCATCACCTTGCTGCTGCTGTCGGTCTGGCTGGCGTACGAGGCGGTCCAGCGGCTGATCACGCCGCCCGCGGTGACCGGCGGGCTGGTGCTGGTCACCGCGCTGTCCGGGATCGTGGTGAACCTGATCTGCACCTGGCTGCTGTCCAAGGCCAACCGCTCCAGCCTCAACGTCGAGGGCGCCTACCAGCACATCCTCACCGACCTGTTCGGGTTCGTCGCCACCGCCATCTCCGGTCTGATCGTGCTGATGACGGGGTTCGAGCGGGCGGATGCGATCGCCTCGCTGGTGGTCGTCGCGCTGATGCTGCGGGCCGGTACGGGGCTGGTGCGCGAGTCCGGCCGGATCTTCATGGAGGCCGCGCCGGCCGGTGTCGACCCGGACGCGCTGGGCGATCAGCTGGCCGCCGAGAACGAGGTCGTCGAGGTGCACGATCTGCACGTCTGGCAGATCACCTCCGGACAGCCGGCGCTGTCCGCGCACATCCTGGTGGCCCCGGGCGGCGACTGCCACAAGGTCCGGCGCGGGCTTCAGGAGCTGCTGAGCGGGCAGTACGGCATCACCCACGCCACCCTCCAGGTCGACCACGTCGGCGAACAGGGCGACGCCGACGAGGTGCTGACGCTGAGCCGGCGCCCCGGCCCGGAGCAGCCCACCGACCACTGCGAGGACGCCCATGGCCCGGTCCACCGGCCGAGGCCGCACCGGCACTGAGGGGCTGCCGGGCGGCCGCTGAGCACCCGTCCGCCGGGCAGCGCGCCGCGACCTTCCCCTCACTCGGGTGAACCCGGGCCGGGAGCGGGCCACAAGCCACCGGTCGCGGGCGCCGCGATGCTCGGATGACGGCATGAGAACCGCCGCTGTCTGCGCGCTGCTGGGCGCCGCATCGCTCCCCGGACCGTCCGCCGTCGCGTACGCCCCGCAGGCGCCGCCCGCCGTCTCGGTGACGGTGGCGGTGACCGACGGCACCGATGACACCGAGGCCGGCAAACGACTGGAGTACCGCATCACCGTGCACAACCTGGGCACCACCGACGTCCGCCGGGCCCGTATCGAACAGCGGATGCCAGCCACCACCACCTCGGCCACCGCCGCGGGCGGGATCGTCCAGGGCCACGGCATGGGCCGGCAGAAGGCGATCTGGCGCTCCGACCTGCCCGCGCACGACATCCAGGTGTTCACCGCCACGGCCGTCCTCGGCGACCGCCCCGACCTCACCACCACCGCCGCCCCCGGCACCCTGCGCGCCGCCGCCACGGCCTGTGTCTACGTGGACGGGTCCTACGCCCCGGCGGCCTGCTCGGGCGATCTGGACGACCTGCCGGAGACCCACCCGGAGGAGGCCGGCCGTGACGGGTGGGTGTGGTGGGCGGTGGCGGCCGCGGTCGCCGCGCTGTTCGGGCCGGGGGTGGTGCGGGCGGTGCGGCGGCGGCGCACCGCGAAGGGGCGCTGAGGAACGGGGCCGCGCGCCGGGTCACCCATTGGCACCGGCCCCGCTCGCGGCCGACGGGGGATCGGACTTGCCTGGAAGGTGGCCATAGGGCGTGTCCGAAAGATCACCCCGGCCCGGCTGATCCCCAAGACACGCCCAGTCCGCCGCGCAGGAAGGACAGGACGCGATGTCAGCGAGCGCACCCGCACGCCAGGGCGGGCGGGTGCCGGAGGGGGAGCGGCCGCCGGCGGGGCCGCGGCGGCCCGGACGGGCGCTGGCCGGTGGGGTGTTGCTGCTGGTGGGGGCGTTGCTGCTGCCGTTGAGCCTGGCCGCCACCTGGGCCCGGGCCGAGTTGACCGAGACCGACAGCTATGTGGCGGCGGTGGCGCCGCTGGCCGGGAACGCGGCCGTCCAGAAGGCCGTCGTCGACGATGTGACGGACGGGGTGATGGCGCATGTGCGGCTCGACGGGCTGCTGAAGGCCGTACCGCGCGCCGAGCGTCCCGCGGTGCGCAGGCACTTCACCCGCGGTATCCGCGAGTTCGTGGGCAAGCAGGTCCGGCAGGTCGTCACCGGCCGCGGCTTTCCGGCCATGTGGAACGGGGTGCACCGGACCGCCCACCGGACCCTGGACGGCACCTTGACCGCATCCGGCGATGCCGCGGTCACGCTGGATCTCACCCCGGTCGTGGAGCGGGTCAAGCATCAGCTGTCGCACAACGGCATGGGGCTCGACATCCTCCGCCGGGTGCCGCGGGCCGGGGTGGAGATCGTCCTGCTCAAGGCCCCTGACGTACCGCGGATCCGGGCCGTCTACGACGTCGTGGGCACCGGGGCGATGCTGCTGCCGCCCGCCGCCGCACTGTGTCTGGGCGGCGGGCTGCTGCTGGCGCGGCGCCGGCGGCGGGCGCTGATCTGTACGGGGGCGGGCTGTGCGGCGGCCGCCGCGCTGCTGGCCGCGCTGCTCGCGCTGGTCCGCGGCCGCACCCTGGACGCGCTGCCCGCCATGGTCTCCCGGCCGGCCGCCGGCGCATACGCCGATGCGCTCACCGATCCGCTGCGCACCGGCGTCTGGCTGGTGGCCGGCGCGGGGACGCTGACGGCGGCGCTGGCCGCGGCGGGACCGCCGG
>NZ_QUAC01000402.1 GCF_003389455.1 Streptomyces inhibens
CTCCGGCCGCCGGCCCGGCCGACGAGCCCGGGACCCGCGAGCCCGCCGCCGGCCTCTCCGCCCGCGACGAGGCCGTCCTCGCCGTCGAGCGTCGCTCCTGGCCGGGCCCCGGCCCCAAGGAGCGCGCCATCCGCGAGCAGCTCGGCATCTCACCGACCCGCTACTACCAACTCCTCAACGCCCTGCTGGACGACCCCCGCGCGCTCGCCCACGACCCCGTCACCGTCAACCGCCTGCGCCGCATACGGGACGCCCGCCGCGCCCGCCGGTGACGGCGGCGCCCGGCCGCCGCCCCGATGCGCCCGTACACCCTCTTCCAGCTACCCCCAACGCCCGCCCGGCGCCGGTAAGGTCGGCGCCATGGGCAGCCCCCCGAACGCCGCGCCGCAGTCCCAGCCGACACCCGAATCCGTGCCGACACCGCGTACCGCCGCCGGCCGCGAAGGCCTCGCCGCGCTGCTGGCGCACCCGGAACGCACCGTCGTCGCCCTCGACTTCGACGGCACCCTCGCCGATATCGTCCCCGACCCGGAAAAGGCCCGCGCCCATCAAGGCGCCGTCGCCGCACTCGCCCGTCTCGTCCCGCGGCTGCGCGCCGCCGCGGTGATCACCGGCCGCCCGGCCACCGTCGCGGTCCGCCTCGGCGGCTTCGCGGACAACCCCGGCCTGGCCCACCTCACCGTCCTCGGCCACTACGGCGCCGAGCGCTGGGAAGCCGCCACCGGCACCGTCCACGCCCCCGCCCCGCACCCCGGAATCGCCGCCATACAGGCCGAACTCCCCGGCGTCCTGGATGCCTCCGGCGTCTGGCACGGCACCTGGGTCGAGACCGCCATCGAGCGCAAGGGCGGCCACGCCATCGCGGTACACACCCGCCGCGCCTCCGATCCGCAGGGCACCTTCGACCGGCTGCGCCGCCCGCTCACCGCGCTCGCCGAACGCCACGGTCTGATCGTCGAACCGGGCCGCTTCGTCCTGGAACTGCGCCCGCCGGGCATGGACAAGGGCGTCGCCCTCGCCGAATGGGTCCGCGAGACCGGTGCCGCCACCGTCCTCTACGCCGGCGACGACCTCGGCGACCTGGCCGCCTTCGCCGCCGTCGAAAAGCTCCGCTCGGACGGCCTCACCGGCGTCCTGGTGTGCAGCGGCAGCGACGAGGTCACCGAACTCGCCGAACGCGCCGACCTGGTGGTCGACGGCCCGACCGGGGTCGTGGGACTGCTCGGCGCCCTGGCCGACCGCCTCGCCGAAACCCGGGCCGGCAGCTAGGCCGACGCCTGGGCCGGTGCCCGCCGACGGGACTGCCCTCTCACCCCTTCAACGCCCGCAACTGCTCCAGGAACCACTGCGCCGGCGGCAGCGCCGTGGCCGCCGCCGCCAGCCGCTGTGTGCGTGCGGCGCGCTCGCCGGCGTCCATCGACAGCGCCTCGTGCAGCGCCCGCGCGGTGCCCGTGACGTCGTACGGATTGACCGTGAGGGCGTCCGTGCCCAACTCCTCATGGGCGCCGGCCTCCCGGGAGAGCACCAGCACACAGCCCTGCTCGGAGACCACCGGGATCTCCTTCGCGACCAGATTCATCCCGTCCCGGATCGGATTGACCAGCGCCACGTCCGCCAGGCGGTACGCGGCCAGCGACCGCGCGAAGTCGTCCTTCACATGCAGCTCGACCGGCCGCCAACTCGGCGTGCCGTACTCGGAGTTGATCTCCTCGGCCACCCGCCCGACCTCCGCCGTGTACTCCCGGTACACGGCCAGGTCCTGGCGCGACGGATAGGCGAACGCCACATGCACCACGCGCTCACGCCATGACGGGTGGTCCACCAGGAGCTGGCGATAGGCCAGCAGCCCCCGCACGATGTTCTTCGACAGCTCGGTGCGGTCCACCCGGACGATGGTCCTGCGGGGCGCGCCGTCGGGATCCGTACCGATCTGCTCGCGCAGGGTGGCCTGCCGCTCGTCGACATCCGCCCGCCGCGACCGCTCCCGCAGGAACTCGGCGTCCGCGCCGAGCCCGTGGACGGCGATCCGGGTGTTCCCCGTGCCGCCGACCACCGCGGCGCAGCATCCGGCGAAGGCGTCCGCCCAGCGGTGCGTGAGGAACCCGAGCTGGTCGGCGCCCAGCATCCCCCGCAGCAGCTGCTCGGCGATGTCGTCCGGCAGCATCCGGAAGTACTCCGGCGGCGCCCACGGAGTGTGCGAGAAATGGGCGATCCGTACGTCGGGCCGCAGCTCCCGCAGCATGCCCGGCACCAGGGCCAGGTGGTAGTCCTGCACCAGCACCGCGGCGCCCTCGGCGGCCTCGTCGGCGAGCGCCTGGGCGAAGGCGCGGTTGTAGGCCTCGTACGACGCCCACTGCGCCCGGAATTCCGCGCCGAAGGCCGGCTCCAGCGGCGTCTGATACAGCATGTGGTGGACGAACCACAGCACGGAGTTCGCGATGCCGTTGTAGGCGGCGGCATGCACCTCGGCCGGAATGTCCAGCATCCGGACGCGCTGTCCGCCGGTGTCGCCGGGATCCAGCGCACCACCCGTCTGCCGTACGGCCTCCCGGTCACCGTCGCCGAGCGCGGCACACACCCACACCGCGTCCGTGGCGGGCCCAATGGCCGACAGCCCGGAGACCAGCCCGCCACCGCCACGCTTGGCGGTCAGCGCGCCGTCCTCCCCCAGGGCGTAGGAGACCGGACCGCGATTGGATGCGACAAGAACCTCGGCACCTGCCTGGACCGCACTGCGCTCGGAGACCATGTCGCGACATTAACCCGCCACCGATCCGCGCAAACGTACGGAGCGCCGGTCAGGCCGCGCGTCGCGCCGCGTACTCCGGAATTTCGGCCATCGGGGGCCGCTCCTCGGTGTCCACGTCCGTCGTGCGCGGCACGAAGCCCTGTTCGCCGCGGTCGAACTGGGTGAGCCGGGGCCGCACCAAGTGGCCGCGGGTCAGCCGCAGTTGGGCGGTCCGGTAGATCGCGGCGGCCATCCGGCCCAGCGCCTGGCCGCCCTGGTGGCGGTGTTTGCGCACGCCGACGTCCACCTGGGCGAGTGCGTCCAGACCGACGGTGTGCAGCGCGTCGACCAGCAGCCCGAGCTCCACGCCGTAGCCGACCGGGAACGGCAGCCGCTCCAGGAGGGAGCGGCGGGCCGCGTACTCGCCGCCCAGGGGCTGGACGAAGCCGGCCAGCTGCGGCCAGTGCAGATTGAGGAGCGGGCGGGCGACCAGCTCGGTGACCCGGCCGCCCTGCCCGGCGCCGGAGCCCGCGCCCCCGGTCTCCAGGGGACGGTCGTACATCGCCTTGACGAACTGGATGTCCGGATCCGTCAGCAGCGGCCCGATGATCCCCGAGACGAAGGTGGACGAGAATTCGCGCAGGTCGGCGTCGATGAAGCAGATGATGTCGCCGCTGGTGACCAGCAGCGAGCGCCACAGCACCTCGCCCTTGCCGGGCAGCGCGGGCAGCCGCGGCAGCACGCTGTCACGGTGGACGACCCGGGCGCCGGCCGCCGCCGCGACCTCGGCGGTGCGGTCCGTGGAGCCGGAGTCCAGCACCACCAGCTCGTCGACGAGCGGGACCGCGTCGGTCATCAGCTCCTCGCGGATGACCGAGACGATCGCCCCGACGGTGGCTTCCTCGTCGAGCGCGGGCAGTACGACGCTGACCGTACGGCCCGTCTGGCGCTTGGCCTCCACCAGCTGCCCCAGGGGACGGTCCGCGGCGGACCAGGAGCGGCTGCTGAGCCAGCGCTCCACCTCTTCCAGCACGTCTACGACTCCTCGGTGGCCGCCATATCAGCGGCCCGTGTGATCCATCTCGCGGTTCGGACGACTATCTCAACTGTCAGTGCCTTCGGTTACAGTCTTGAACAACGCGGATGACCGTCGCATGTCGGGGTCGCCGCTCCACAAACGCCTGGGTTTCGTCCCAGTGCCATACCGCTCATCCAGAGGGGCAGAGGGATACGGCCCGTTGAAGCCCCGGCAACCCTCCAGCCGGTCTTGCCGCCAGGACGCTTGACGTCCCGCGTGCGCGAGGCTCCCGGCTAGGGAAGGTGCCAAATCCGTCTCGTGGCGAGATGCGCCGCGAGGAAGATGAGGAGAAAGGGCCTCGCCTCCATGGCTGTGCAAGTCACCGAAACCACTCCCGCCGTCGCTCTGGGTCCTGCCGTCGCGCTCTCCTGCCGCGAGTGCGGAACGCGCTTCGACCTCGGTCCGATCTTCGCGTGCCAGGAATGTTTCGGGCCGCTCGAAGTCGCGTACGACCTGCCGAGCGGCGACCCCGAGAGCCTGCGGAAGCAGATCGAGGCCGGCCCGAACAACATCTGGCGCTACGCCCCGCTGCTGCCCGTCCCCGCCGACGTGGCCGACAAGCCCAATCTGAACCCGGGCTTCACCAAGCTCGTCAAGGCCGACAACCTCGCCCGTGAGCTGGGCGTCACCGGCGGTCTGTACGTCAAGGACGACTCCGGCAACCCGACGCACTCCTTCAAGGACCGCGTCGTCGCGATCGCCGTCGAGGCCGCCCGCGCCTTCGGCTTCACCACCCTCTCCTGCTCCTCCACCGGCAACCTCGCCGGTGCGGTCGGCGCCGCGGCCCGCCGCGCCGGTTTCAAGTCCTGTGTCTTCATCCCGCACGACCTGGAGGCCGGCAAGGTCGTCATGGCCGCGGTCTACGGCGGCGACCTGGTAGGCATCGAGGGCAACTACGACGACGTCAACCGCTTCTGCTCGGAGCTCATCGGCGACCCGCTCGGTGAGGGCTGGGGCTTCGTCAACGTCAATCTGCGTCCGTACTACGGCGAGGGTTCCAAGACCCTGGCGTACGAGATCTGCGAGCAGCTCGGCTGGCAGCTCCCGGACCAGATCGTCATCCCGATCGCGTCCGGCTCGCAGCTGACGAAGATCGACAAGGGGCTCAAGGAGCTGATCGCCCTCGGCCTGGTCGAGGACAAGCCCTACAAGATCTTCGGCGCCCAGGCGGAGGGCTGCTCGCCGGTGTCCACGGCCTTCAAGGCCGGGCACGACGTGGTCCGCCCGCAGAAGCCGAACACCATCGCCAAGTCGCTGGCCATCGGCAACCCGGCCGACGGGCCGTATGTGCTCGACATCGCGCGCCGTACGGGCGGTGCGGTGGAGGATGTCAACGACGAGCAGGTCGTGGACGCGATCAAGCTGCTGGCCAGGACCGAGGGCATCTTCGCGGAGACCGCGGGCGGCGTGACCGTCGGCGTGACCAAGAAGCTCATCGAGGACGGTCTGCTCGACCCGACCCTGACCACCGTCGTCCTCAACACCGGTGACGGCCTCAAGACGCTTGATGCCGTCGCCCCGACCTCCGGGCCCACGGCCACCATCCGTCCGGACCTGGACGCGTTCCGCGCGGCCGGCCTGACCGGCTGAGGCCGCCGGCCGGTCCGCGCACGAGGCCGCGCCGCAGCCCCGAACCCGTACTCCGTAATCCCTGTCCCCGGAAGGCAGAACCATGAGCGTCAAGGTCCGCATCCCCACCATCCTCCGCACGTACACCGGCGGCGAGGCCGAGGTCGTCGCCGAGGGCGCGACCCTCTCCGAGGTGATCGCCGACCTGGAGAAGAACCACCAGGGCATCGCGGCCCGTGTGCTGGACGACGCCGGCAAGCTGCGCCGTTTCGTGAATGTGTACGTCAATGACGATGATGTGCGTTTCGAGCAGGGCCTGGAGACGCCGACTCCGGACGGCGCGGGTATCTCGATCATTCCGGCGGTCGCCGGAGGGTGCTAATTTGCGCCATCTCTTCACCTGCTTGACCGGAATTGCCCCGTCCGTTGAAATCGGACGAGGCAATTCCGTTTAGTGAAAGGGGATACCATTGGGGCGATCCCCCTCCGCATATCTCCGCGCGTGTGCCGAACGCATATGAGAACGGGGAGAGTTGTGTCCAAAGTGTGGGCGGTATTTGTCGCTTAGGTGCGCTATGCCTGGCCCGACTTGCCCCGGAGAACCGGGATTTCAGCGGATATTGCCGATTCCCCGGCGCCAGAATTCTCGTCCGATTGACCTGTTGCGCTGGGCATCGGTGCAGATACATTCAGCGGCGGTCGACGCGTTCCGGCGCACACCCCACGGGCCTTTCGCGGGGTGAGGTCTGACCCGGGTCCGCGGAGTGCGGTCCTGCGCAAGGGCCAGTAATAGGGGAGTTAGGCATGGCTCAGGGCACCGTCAAGTGGTTCAACGCGGAGAAGGGGTACGGCTTCATCGCGGTCGACGGTGGTGCGGATGTTTTCGTCCACTACAGCGCGATTCAGATGGACGGCTACCGCACCCTTGAGGAGGGCCAGCGGGTCGAGTTCGAGATCTCGCAGGGCCAGAAGGGGCCGCAGGCGGACATGGTCCGGGTGGCCGGCTGAGGCGCCGACCGACTGCTGCGTGGTGAAGGCCCGTACCCCTGAAGGGGGTACGGGCCTTCTGCTGTCTGCCGCGTAGGGGTGGGACCTCATGGGCACGCTTGCACTCGCACCCCGCGAGTGCTAATCATTGGCGTTAGCACTCTCCAGGTGAGAGTGACAGAACTTGGATCGGGTCAGTGAGGTCCGCAGGCCGAGTGGGGCAAGGAACCACAAGGGTTGCAGGCCGTCCGTCGCGGGCACCGGCGCGGTCCACGAAGAACGCCACCCCTGTCCGGGAGGACCACTTCACATGGCCAAGATCATCGCGTTCGACGAGGAGGCACGGCGCGGTCTCGAGCGCGGGATGAACCAGCTCGCCGACGCCGTCAAGGTCACCCTCGGCCCCAAGGGCCGCAACGTCGTCCTCGAGAAGAAGTGGGGTGCCCCCACGATCACCAACGATGGTGTTTCCATCGCCAAGGAGATCGAGCTCGAGGACCCGTACGAGAAGATCGGCGCCGAGCTGGTCAAGGAGGTCGCGAAGAAGACGGACGACGTCGCCGGTGACGGCACGACGACCGCGACCGTCCTGGCCCAGGCTCTGGTCCGCGAGGGCCTGCGCAACGTAGCCGCCGGCGCCAACCCGATGGCCCTCAAGCGCGGCATCGAGCGCGCCGTCGAGGCTGTCTCCGCCGCCCTGCTGGAGCAGGCCAAGGACGTGGAGACCAAGGAGCAGATCGCTTCGACCGCCTCCATCTCCGCCGCCGACACCCAGATCGGCGAGCTCATCGCCGAGGCCATGGACAAGGTCGGCAAGGAAGGCGTCATCACCGTCGAGGAGTCCCAGACCTTCGGTCTGGAGCTGGAGCTCACCGAGGGTATGCGCTTCGACAAGGGCTACATCTCGGCGTACTTCGCCACCGACATGGAGCGTATGGAGGCGTCGCTCGACGACCCGTACATCCTCATCGTCAACTCCAAGATCGGCAACGTGAAGGACCTGCTGCCGCTCCTGGAGAAGGTCATGCAGTCCGGCAAGCCGCTGCTGATCATCGCCGAGGACGTCGAGGGCGAGGCCCTGTCGACCCTGGTCGTCAACAAGATCCGTGGCACCTTCAAGTCCGTCGCCGTCAAGGCTCCGGGCTTCGGTGACCGCCGCAAGGCCATGCTCGGCGACATCGCCATCCTCACCGGTGGCACCGTCATCTCCGAGGAGGTCGGCCTCAAGCTGGAGAACGCCGGTCTCGACCTGCTGGGCCGCGCCCGCAAGGTCGTCATCACCAAGGACGAGACCACCATCGTCGACGGTGCCGGCGACAGCGACCAGGTCCAGGGCCGCGTCAACCAGATCCGCGCCGAGATCGAGAACTCGGACAGCGACTACGACCGCGAGAAGCTGCAGGAGCGCCTGGCGAAGCTCGCCGGCGGTGTTGCGGTCATCAAGGCCGGTGCCGCCACCGAGGTCGAGCTCAAGGAGCGCAAGCACCGCATCGAGGACGCCGTTCGCAACGCGAAGGCGGCCGTCGAGGAGGGCATCGTCGCCGGCGGTGGCGTCGCCCTGCTCCAGGCTTCCTCGGTCTTCGAGAAGCTTGAGCTGACGGGTGACGAGGCCACCGGTGCCGCCGCTGTGAAGCTGGCCCTGGAGGCCCCGCTGAAGCAGATCTCCGTCAACGGCGGCCTTGAGGGCGGCGTTGTCGTGGAGAAGGTGCGCAACCTGCCCGTCGGCCACGGCCTGAACGCCGCGACCGGTGAGTACGTCGACATGATCGCCGAAGGCATCATCGACCCGGCGAAGGTGACCCGCTCTGCGCTGCAGAACGCCGCCTCCATCGCCGCGCTCTTCCTCACCACCGAGGCCGTCATCGCCGACAAGCCGGAGAAGGCCTCCGCGGCCGCTCCGGGCGGCATGCCGGGCGGTGACATGGACTTCTGATCCTCTGGATCAGAGCGCTGATCCTCCGGGATCACACGTCCACACGTTCGTCGGGGCGGCACCCTCCTCCCAGGGGGTGCCGCCCCGACGGCGTTCTCCGCGCCTTCGGCGTGCCCCGGCAGGGCGCGCCGCCGACCGCGTAATGATGACGTTGTGCCGACTCCGCTGGGGCCGGCAGGCGGTCGGTCATCAATGTGGATCCAGGGGTGGATGCACCCTGCGCGATCAAGGCGATGGGGTGTTCGTACGAACCGGGGCACGCAGGGACACGACCGGGCCGCACAAGGGCGCCGGCGCGTCGCGGCGCTCCTGTTCGCCGCGGCCGCGGTGCTCTACAACGGCTGGCTCCTGGAGTTCGTGCTGCCGACGGGCCTGGATCCGCGCCACTCCTACGTCAGCGAGTTGTACGCCGCCGACCAGCCGCTGCGATGGCTCTTCGGCGGGATCGAGAGCGTCTGCGCCGTGCTGGTGGGCGGGGGAGCGCTGCTGGCGGGCGGCGCGGCGTCCGGCATCCGGGTGCGGTGCGGCATCCGGTCGCGGACCATCCGGGCGCGGACCGACTGGTGGGCGCGGGCCGGCTGGTGGGCCTTGCTCGGCCTCGCGTTGTCCTCGCTGGCCGATGTCTACCTGCCCATGCGCTGCGCGCCCTCGGTGGAACCCGGATGCGAGGCCGTACACCCCTGGCACACGGCCACCAGCGCACTCGCCCACTTCTTCGTCTTCGCCTCGATGGCCCTGCTCGGCAGGGCAGCCGCGACCGACGCGCCCCGTATGCCGCTGATCCGCCGCTGGGGGACATGGGTGCTGGCGCTGGCGCTGCCGACCGCCGTGTGCACGGTGGGCCCGCTGTTCGGCCGGCCCGGCTGGCACGGCATCCCGCAACGGGCCCATCTGACACTGGTGGGTGTGTGGTTCGCGCTGCTGGCCGCCGAACTGGCCGGCGCGTCCCGGCAAGAGGACCGAGAACCGGAGGCGGGGCGCGAGCGGGTCCCAGAGGCGGCGCAGCCCGCCGACAGCGGCTGAGCCACCCCTCCTCCCCGACGACACGCCCACTTCTCCCTCCCTTCCCACCTCCTTCCCGCCTCCTTCACATCTCCGCTACAACCATCCCCTCCCCTTACGGGTCTCTTCTTCGCCAACTGTCCTGCGGACAAAGGGAGAACGAGCCCCGCATGCCCAAGCATCTCCGTACGACCCTGGCCACCGCGGCCGCCACCGCGCTGGCGGCCGGGCTGCTGACGGCCGCCACCGGCACCGCCTCGGCCGCGGACAACGCCGCGCCGGCCGCG
>NZ_QUAC01000405.1 GCF_003389455.1 Streptomyces inhibens
GGCGCCGCCAGCATCGCCAGCGCCGTACGGGCGGTCCGCGCGGCCGGCTCCCACCACGGCCGGTGCCCGTCGAGGCCGCCCACCAGGCCGCCCCGCGCGCCCGCGGAATCCAGTGGATCCATGGGGTCCACCGGATGCGCCGCACCGGGCACATACGCGCCGTGCCCGTGCCGGGTCGGCTCGCTGCCGGAGGGGATCCGCAGCGCGCCCAGCACAATGCCGTCGCTGTCGTCCGTGAGCAGATCCATCGGCCGCTCCCCGCCGTCCAGGACGGCCCGCGCCGCGGCGACGGTGTCCGTGGGGACGCCCAGCGTGCGGCTCAGCGCGACGGCGGCCGGCGCCCCGACCGGGACCATCGACACCGTCACCCCGGCCAGCTCGCGTTCCTTGTGCAGCAGGCCCACGACCCGCAGCAGCGCCCGGTCGTCGCCGATCACCACCGGGCGCCGGTGGCCGCGGCGGGCGAGCATCCGGGCAAATTCCTCCGGCCCCTCGGGAAGGCAGATTTTTGTCCCCGCGCCCGCACACAGGACATCCTTCGCGATCCGCACGGATTCGCCGTCCGTACTGCGGGCGAGAGGGTCGATGACCACGAGCAGGGGGTACCCCCGAACGGAGTCCGCGGGAGAGTGCCCAGAAGGCTGCGCCGACACCTCGGTCCTTCCTCAGGTAGCATCTCGGTGCAAGAGCCCCTTGCGCTATTGCGCCAGGGGCTTCGTCTATTCCGGGGCACCGGTTCGACGGCTCTAGCGATGACGTACGCGTGAACACGCATGCTGACGCCATCCACGCACGTTGGACATGCCCCGCCCGGAAGGGGTGTACGCCTGTGCCCGCACTTGTGCTGCTCGGTGCTCAGTGGGGTGATGAGGGCAAGGGAAAGGCCACCGATCTGCTCGGTGGGTCCGTTGACTATGTGGTGCGCTACCAGGGCGGCAACAACGCCGGCCACACGGTTGTCGTAGGCGACCAGAAGTACGCACTGCACCTTCTCCCTTCCGGAATCCTCTCGCCGGGGTGTACCCCGGTCATCGGCAACGGTGTCGTCATCGACCCGGCGGTCCTGCTCTCCGAGCTGAGCGGACTCAATGAGCGCGGCGTCGACACGTCCAAGCTGCTGATCAGCGGTAACGCGCATCTGATCACGCCGTACAACGTCACCATCGACAAGGTGACGGAACGGTTCCTCGGAAAGCGGAAGATCGGCACCACCGGCCGCGGTATCGGCCCGACCTACGCGGACAAGATCAACCGCGTCGGCATCCGCGTCCAGGACCTGTACGACGAGTCGATCCTCGCCCAGAAGGTCGAGGCCGCCCTGGAGCAGAAGAACCAGCTCCTGGCCAAGGTCTTCAACCGCCGCGCGATCGAGGCCGACAAGATCGTCGAGGAGATGCTGGGCTACGCCGACCAGATCAAGCCCTTCGTCGCCGACACCACGCTGCTCCTGAACAACGCCATCGACGAGGGCAAGGTCGTCCTCTTCGAGGGCGGCCAGGGCACCCTGCTCGACGTCGACCACGGCACCTACCCCTTCGTCACCTCCTCGAACCCGACCTCCGGCGGCGCCTGCACCGGCGCCGGCGTCGGTCCGACGAAGATCAGCCGGGTCATCGGCATCCTCAAGGCCTACACGACCCGTGTCGGCGCGGGGCCGTTCCCGACGGAGCTGTTCGACGAGGACGGCGAGGCGCTGCGCCGCATCGGTGGCGAGCGCGGTGTCACCACCGGCCGCGACCGCCGCTGCGGCTGGTTCGACGCGGTCATCGCCCGCTACGCGACCCGCGTCAACGGCCTGACGGACTTCTTCCTCACCAAGCTCGACGTGCTCACCGGCTGGGAGCAGATCCCGGTCTGTGTCGCGTACGAGATCGACGGCAAGCGCGTGGAAGAGCTGCCCTACTCGCAGACCGACTTCCACCACGCCAAGCCGGTCTACGAGATGCTCCCGGGCTGGTCCGAGGACATCACGAAGGCGAAGTCCTTCTCCGACCTGCCGAAGAACGCGCAGGCGTACGTCAAGGCGCTGGAGGAGATGTCCGGCGCCCCGATCTCCGCGATCGGCGTCGGCCCCGGCCGCGACGAGACCATCGAGATCAACTCGTTCCTGTCGTAAGGACGCGCGGGAACATCCGCACCACGGCAGCAGCCGCGTGCCTCCTCCGCTCTGGAGTAGGTGCGCGGCTGTTTGTCGTCGCCCAGGAACTCGCGGTGCAGGGTGCCGTCGCCGTTGAGGCGCAGGACCGAGGTGCCGCTCGGCGCGCAGCCGGGCGCGGCCGGGGCGGCGCGGTGCAGCGTCGCGGTGCGCCCGGCCGCCTCAGCCCGTCTTGCTGTACGACATCGCCTTGCCGTCGTCGAAGACGCGGCGCAGCTTGCCGCCCACCATCTCCAGGGTGCTCGGGGAGCCGGGGAGGCAGCTGTCGGCCGGTCCCGAGAGCACCGTGGACGGGCCGAGGCGGACCGGCGGGCCCGCGCTGGTCAGGGTGGCCGCGAACTCGCAGCGGTAGCTGGCCCCGGTGGCCGTCATCGTCAGTACGGTGTCACCGGCCTTGCCCTGGGTGAGGGTGAAGCGCCGGACATCGGTGGTCGAGTCGCCGACCGTCCCTTCCCAGGTGCCCAGGTAGTCCGTGGGAATGCCGCCGGCCGCGGCGGGCTGCGCCGGCCCCTGGCTCTTCTTGCCGCCCTTCGCGTCCGTCGGCCGTACGCCGCTGTCGTCGCCGGTCAGCAGGGTGTACGCGGTGACCGCGCCGGCCCCGGCGAGCGCCAGCGCGACCACGGTGAGCAGGGCGGTGACGGCACCGCGCCGGCGCCGTGCGGGCGCCGCCGGGGCGGGTGCCGGGGCCGGGACCGCGTATCCGTGGTGCCCGTGGTGCCCGTGGGCGGCGTGCGGCGGATACGACGCCTGGCCCTGCGGCACGGGAGCAGGCGGCGGTGGCGTCGGCGGGGTGCGGCCCGGCGCCGGTGTGGGCGAGATCGTGGTGGGCAGCGCATGCATCCCGGGGTCCTCGGCGACGCGCGTGGGCGGGGCCGGCCGGCCGCCGGCGTCCTGGGAACCCTCCTCGCCCTGCGGGTTCTCCGCCTCCAGCAGCTCCACGGCATGCCGCCCCAGCCGGGCGATCAACGCCCCCGGCAGCCAGGGTTCGTCGTCCGCACCCGGCCCGTCGCCGCCGCTCCCGTCCTCGGCCAGTGCCACCAACTGCGCCGGAGTGGGCCGCTGTTCGGGGTCCTTGGCCAGACAGCCGGCGATCAGACCGTGCAGCCCCTCGGGCAGCCCGGAAAGGTCGGGCTCCTCCTGGGCGACGCGGTACATCAGCGCATGCGCCGCGCTGTCGGCCGTACCGAACGGCTGGCGTCCGGTCGCCGCGTAGGTGAGCACCGACCCGAGGGAGAAGACATCGCAGGCCGGGGTGAGCGGTTCGCCGCGCACCTGCTCGGGCGACATGAAGCCCGGCGAGCCGACCGCCGCGCCGGTACGCGTCACGCCGTTGCCGGTGACCGCCTCCAGCGCCCGTGCGATGCCGAAGTCGATGACCCGGGGCCCGTCGATGGTGATCAGCACATTGGACGGCTTGAGGTCGCGGTGGATGATCCCGGCGGCATGGATCGCCGCCAGCGCACGGGCCAGCCCGGCCGCCAGGATCCGCACCGTCCGCTCGGGAAGCGGTGTGCCGCTGCCGCCGACGACCTGCTGGAGGGAGGGGCCGGCGATATAGCCGGTGGCGAGCCAGGGGGTCTCGGCCTCGGTGTCCGCGTCCAGCACGGGCGCGGTCCACTCCCCGCCGACCTGCTGCGCGGCCAGCACCTCGCGCCGGAAGCGGTCCCGGAACTCCTCCTCGTACGCCAGCTCCGCGCGCACCAGCTTGACCGCGACGGTACGGCCGCGATCGGAACGGGCCAGGAACACCCGCCCCATCCCGCCCTCGCCGAGCCGGCCGATCAGGCGGTAGTCCCCGATCCGCTGCGGATCCCGCGCACCCAGCGGCGCCAGCCCGCCGGGCCGCCCCGTCCGACCTTGTTGTCCGGCACGTCTTGGCTGTTCCACGATCCGTCGCCCTTTCCCCCGTAACCGCCCTGCGGGCGAGCAGGCGCAGGCGCGTACGCACACGGGTTGCCCGCGGCCCCTCTTCCGCGGTGAGGATATCCAGGCCCGGCCGGCCGCCGGCAGGCCGTAGGCCCTCAGCTCTCCGCGGGCGGCGTCTCCGGTGCGCCGGACGCCTCCTCCCGTATGCCGGGCGGTTCCTTCCGTGCGCCGGACAGCTCCTCCAGCGCGTCCGACAGACGCTCCAGCGCCGCCACGACCTGCCGGAAGTCCTCCGGCCCGCCGAGCTGTCCGCCGAGCCGGGCGGCGAACTCCGCATGGCCCGGGGTGATCCGGGCGATGGCGGCCCGGCCCTCCTCGGTGGGGGCGAGGAGTTTGGCGCGGCGGTGCGCCGGGTTGGGCCGGTAGGCGGCCAGGCCGCGCTCCACCAGGAGGTCGGCGATGCGCTGCACGCTCTGGCGGGTGATGCCCATCGCGCGGGCGATACCGGCCACGGTGAGCGGCTCGGCCAGGACGGCGCCCAGGACCTGCCACCAGGCGGCGGTCAGACCGGCCGGCTGGGCGAGGCGCTCCGCGACGGAGAGGAACTGGCCGTTGAGGCGGAAGACGGCGAGGGCAGTACGGCTGAGGAGTTCGGGGGTGCGGGGCTCCGGTGTGCGGGGCTCCGGGGGCCGGGGGCCGGGGGAGCGGGACTCGGAGGGCCGGGACTCGGGGGCCTGGGGCTCGCTCATACGGGCCCGTCCTCGTCGCCGGCCTTCCCCGCCGCCATCAGCACGGGGAAGGAGGCGGCGTCCGAGTAGGCGAACAGGCGGTACCAGGCCTCCAGCACCCGCGGCTCCATCACCTGGAGTTGGCCGAAGATCTCGCGGGCGAACGCCACCGGCTCGGTCGGCCCCGCGGTGATCAGCCCGAAGACGCGCACCGCGTCGGCCTCGCGGTAGTGGTCGCCGCCCTGGTAGCCGGGCTGTGCGGCGAGGTACTGGGCGGCGCCGCTGGTGTGCGGCCGGTCGTTCAGCAGGCCCTCCCGGGCGAGCCCCGCGGTCGCGCCGCAGATCGCGGCGACCGGCACCCCGGCGTCCAGGAACTCCCCGGCCTTACGGGCGAAGGGCGCCAACTCCTCGCCGGAATTCCATAGTTGGGCGCCCGGGAGGATCAGCATCGCACTGTCTTCGGGGCGCAGCGCGGCGAGCGCGAGGTCGGGCACGATCCGCTGCCCGCCCATGGTCGTCACCGGCCGGTCGGTGGTGGCCGCGACGGTGACCACCTCGTACGCCTCCTGGGCCGGGCGGAAGTAGCTGCCGCTGCGGAGGTGGGCGATGGCGTGGCCGCACTCCCAGTCCGCGAGTGTGTCGTAGGCGGCGATGTGCACGGTGCGGGGAGTCATGAGAAGTCCTTGGTCGGCGGGTGCCCTCAAAGCCTTATGACAGCATTCTGTCCTCACGACAGCATGCTGTCAATGAATGTTGCGCTTGGCTGAGACGTGACGGTGGTGGATGTTCGCTTCCGCGTCCCGGAACTATCCAGGGGTACGGGGCGTAGAACGCGTACGACAGCACGCCCGCCCCGGTTCCGCACGCTCCCCCGTCCCCAGCCGCCCGCCAAGGAGACCGTGTGATTCCCGCCGTACGAGCCCTCGCCCGCGCCGCCATGGCCGCGCGTCCGGTACCGCTCGCCGATGTCCAGGCACGGGCCGAACTCCTCACCCGCTTCGGCGCCAGCTATCTCGTCCCGGTCGAGGTCTTCGCCGCCTTCGCGGCCGAACTCACCGACCGCCGCAGACCCGGCGGCCCGTTCGCCGCGCTGTGCATCAACGGACGCCGCTGGTTCCGCTATCACTCCCTCTACTACGACACCCCCGACCTGCGGTCCTTCCACGACCACCGGCAGGGCCGCCGGCTGCGCTACAAGATCCGCGAGCGGCGGTACGAGGACACCGGGGAGCGGCAGTTCGAGATCAAGCTCAAGGGGCGGCGCGGCGAAACGGTCAAGCACCGGCAGCCGCTGCTGCCGGGCGACGCCGCCCTCGGCGCGGCCCCGCGCGGCTTCCTCGCCGCCGTACTGGACCGCTCCTACGGCATCGCGGCCCCCACCGACCTGGGCCGCTCCCTGGAGACCGACTACACCCGGGCCACCCTCGTCGCGGACGGCCAGCGCATCACCTGCGACGCCGCGCTGCTCTGCCGGGACCCGGAGAACGGCCGCACGGTACGGGCCGACGGCGGCCTGGTCCTCGTCGAGACCAAGACGACCGGCCGTCCGACCGAGGCGGACCGGCTGCTGCAGGGCTACGGTGTGCGCCCCGCCGAATTCACCAAGTACTGCGGCGGGTTGTCGGCGCTGCGCCCGGACCTGGCCGCCGGCCACTGCCGTCGGGCGGTGCGCACGGCGTTTCCCACGGCGGCCTGAAGTCCGACCGGCCCTGCGGCCCTGGAGTTTCCTACAGCCCGTCGACACTCTGTCCGTGCGTGTGGTGAGCGGCATACACAGTGTCGGTACCGGTCGGCGGACGGTGATCCCTAGGCTGAGGGCGTTCGCCGTGCCGATCCCTCGGCGGACCCGAGCGACCCGATCCGAGGTACTGACCGTGACCACGATGCACCCCGCAGCCGCCGCCGACCCCGCCGCCGGCGCGGCAGTGAAGGCCGACGACCGCGCGCACGTCTTCCACTCCTGGTCCGCGCAGGGCCTGATCGACCCGCTGGCGATCGCCGGCGCCGAGGGCTCGTACTTCTGGGACTACGACGGCAACCGCTACCTCGACTTCTCCTCGCAGCTGGTCAACACCAACATCGGCCACCAGCACCCCAAGGTCGTCGCCGCGATCCAGGAGCAGGCCGCCAAGCTGTGCACCATCGCGCCCGGCTTCGCCGTGGACGTACGGTCCGAGGCCGCCCGGCTGATCGCCGAGCGCACCCCCGGGGACCTCGACAAGATCTTCTTCACCAACGGCGGCGCGGAGGCCGTGGAGAACGCGGTCCGGATGGCCCGGTTGCACACCGGCCGCGCCAAGGTGCTGTCCGCCTACCGCTCGTACCACGGCGCCACCGCCGCCGCGATCAACCTGACCGGCGACCCGCGCCGCTGGCCCTCCGACACCGCCTCCGCGGGCGTCGTGCACTTCTGGGGCCCGTTCCTCTACCGCTCGGCCTTCCACGCCGAGAACGAGCAGCAGGAGTGCGAGCGCGCCCTCGCCCACCTTGAGCAGACCATCGCCTTCGAGGGTCCGCAGTCGATCGCGGCGATCATCCTGGAGACCGTCCCCGGCACCGCCGGGATCATGGTCCCGCCGGCCGGCTACCTCGCCGGTGTCCGCGAGATCTGCGACCGCCACGGCATCGTCTTCATCCTCGACGAGGTCATGGCGGGCTTCGGCCGCACCGGCCACTGGTTCGCCGCCGACCACTTCGGCGTCACCCCCGACCTGCTGACCTTCGCCAAGGGCGTGAACTCCGGCTACGTCCCGCTGGGCGGCGTCGCGATCAGCGCCGAGATCGCCGCCACCTTCGAGACGCGCCCCTACCCGGGCGGTCTGACGTACTCCGGCCACCCGCTGGCCTGCGCCTCCGCCGTCGCCACGATCAACGCGATGGCCGAGGAGCGGATCGTGGAGAACGCCGCCGAGATCGGCGAGCGGGTCATCGGCCCCGCGCTGCGCGAGATCGCCGAGCGGCACCCCTCGGTCGGCGAGGTCCGCGGCCTGGGCGTCTTCTGGGCGCTGGACCTGGTCAAGAACAAGGAGACCCGCGAGCCGCTGGTGCCCTACAACGCGTCCGGCGCCGCCAACGCCCCGATGGCCGAATTCGCCGCGGCCTGCAAGCGCGGCGGTCTGTGGCCGTTCGTGAACATGAACCGTACGCATGTCGTCCCGGCCTGCACGGTCACCGAGGCCGAGGCCAAGGAGGGCCTCGCCGCCCTCGACCAGGCCCTCACCGCGGCCGACGCGCACAGCGTCTGACCTGCCCCGACCGCCGCGCACCGCGGCGCGGAACAGCAGGTCACGGCCCCCGCGCGAAGCAGCGCACCGCGGCCCTCGCCTATCGTGGGCGGGGGCCGCTCCCCTTCGCGGTCATGGACGTCGAAGGAGACGCACACAATGGCCGCCGGCGGAGACAGCCCAGTCATACGTCGCAGCACCCTGCGCCAGCAGATCGCCGACGCGCTGCGCGACGAGGTCCTGGCCGGCCGCCTGCCCTCCGGCCACCCCTTCACCGTCAAGGAGATCGCCGACCAGTACGGCGTCTCCGCGACACCGGTGCGCGAGGCGCTGCTCGACCTGTGCGCCCAGGGACTCCTGGACGTCGAACAGCACCGCGGCTTCAAGGTGCACGCCTTCACCGCCGACGACTTCCGCGCGATGGTCGAGGCCCGCACCCTGATCATCGAGGGCATCTTCCGCAGCGGCGCCGACCAGGCGCTGCGCGCCACCCCCGCCGAGGTGCTGATCTCCATCCGGCGCCGCGCCGACGAGGCCGAGCGGGCCGCGCGCGGCGGCGACCTGGACGTCCTCATCGGCTACGACCTGCGGTTCTGGCGCGAGCTGAGCAGCATCGTGAACAACGCTTACATCAGTGACTTCCTCGACCGGATCCGCGTCCAGACCTGGATGTTCGCGGTGCCGCTGCTGCGCCGCGAACCCGACCTCAAGGGCCATCTGTGGCAGGGCCACTGTGCCCTGGCCGACGCCCTCGTCCGGCACGACCTGCCCGCCGCCCAGCAGCTGATCGCCGAGTACAACGAGCACTCCCTCGCTCTCGTCGGAACGCGCGGCTAGCACTACGCTGTCCCGACCATCGGCCAGTAATGGGCCGTAACCGTAGCTGTACGTGCGCCGGTGTCCCTGTCCCCGACCGGAAGCGAGCCCTCACTCGTGGCATGTGACCTGTGGCTGGTACCCCTCGTCGATGTGCTGTGCCACAGCCCCGACAACCCGTTCTCCGAAGAGATCGCCGCCTACGACAAGGCCCTGACGGAAGCGGGCCTGCCACCGGTCCCGGTCTTCAGCTATATGCCTGGCCTGTCCGGTGACGTCGCCCCCATCGCCGGCTTCGACTACGACGCGCTGCACTTCCTGCGCCGCGCCTACCTGCTGCGCCTGTGCGGCCTGGAGGTGACGCCGGTGGACGAACTGGGCGGCGATTACGAGCAGTTGCTGGAGATGTTCGAGACCACCGCGCAACAGTCCCACCTGGTGTGGCACTACGACCACGCAGGCGCGTATGTCCCGGTCGACTTCCCGCATCCGCTCGCCAACGACGAACTGCTGGAGGGCGGCGGGCCGCTGGGCTCCTCGCACGGTCTGCTGCGCGATCTCGAACTGGTTGCGCCATCCCTGGGTATCGATCCGGCCAATCCGCCGGCCGCACCGGCGCCGCCGGCCGGCCCCACCTCTTTGGAGGAGCGGGCGGGCGCGGTGCCCCTGGACGACGGCCCGTTCGCCCGGGAGCGGCATGTGTGGCTCGGCCTGCACGCCGCCGCCACCCGGAGCCTGGGCCAGGGCTCCATGATCGTCTTCAGCTGACCCACCCCCGGCGGAAACCTTTCTCTCCCACGGGAGGTGACGGGCCGGAGGGGTGTGGTGTGGGGACGTAAAGCGAAGCAGTCCCCACACCACAC
>NZ_QUAC01000403.1 GCF_003389455.1 Streptomyces inhibens
CGCGCGCGGGCCGCCGACGAGGACCGCAGGGCGGCTCAGCGCGCCGCCGACGACGCCCGCCGCACCGCCCGCGCGCTGCGCGCCGAGCGCGCCGAGATCGCCGGCGTACCGGACGATCTGGGCGAGGCCCCCGAGGGCGTGAGCACCTCCCTGCCCGCGCTGCGCGAGGCCTACCGCGCCGCCTCCCAGCTCTACGAAAAGGTCGGCGTCGGCGCCGATCTGCGCGCCGAGCAGGCCCGCGCCGAGGGCGACGAGAGCGCGGCCCTGGCCGAGCTGAACCGTCTCACCAACAAGGTCCGCACCCGCGCGGAGGCGCTCCTTCAGAGCCCGGACGCCGCCGACGGCCCGTCCCGGCAGGCCGCCGCGGCCCGCGCCGAGTCGCTGGTGCAGATGCTGGAGAGCCGCGCCTCGGCCGCCAGCGAACAGCTCGGCCGGCTGCGCGGCGAGGCCGAACGGCTCGCCCCCACCGACGGCGACGCGCACACCGAGCTGCCCGAGGAGCTGGTACCCGCGGACGCCGACCGCGCCAAGGAGCTGCTGCGCGCCGCGGCCGGCGAACTGGCCACCGCCACCGAGGCGTTGGACGGCGCCAGGGCACAGCACGAAGAGCTGCTGCGCGCCCACCGCAGCGCCGAGGACGCGGCCGGCGGCTTCGACGAGACCGCCGCCCTGCTGCGCGATCTGCTGCGCGACCACCACGACACCGACGACACGGGCGACGCGCGGATCGAGCCGTACGCCGGCCGGCTCGACGAGGCCCGGCAGGCCGCCGCCGAATCCCGCCGCTCCCTGCGTGGCTGCGCCGCCGACCTCTCCGCCGCCGAGTCCGCGGTCCGCGAGGCCTCCGACATCCTCGTACGGCACGCCAACTCCACCCGCTACGAACAGGTCCGCACCCCCGCCCGGCAGCAGATCCGTGAGCTGCCCGCCGCGGCCCTCCCGGACCACGCCGTCAAGTGGGCGGAGGCCTTCGCGCCCCGGCTGCGGGTGCTCACCGACGAGCTGGAGCAGCTGGAGCGCAACCGCGACTCCATCGTCGACCGGCTCCGCGGCCTGGTCGAGTCGTCGCTGACGACGCTGCGCTCGGCCCAGCGGCTGTCCCGGCTGCCCGAGGGGCTGGGGGAGTGGTCCGGTCAGGAGTTCCTGCGGATCCGCTTCGAGGACCCCGACCAGGCCACGCTCACCGAGCGGCTGGGCGAGGTCATCGACGAGGCGACCCGCGCGGCGGTCAGGAAGAACAGCGATCTGCGGCGGGACGGGATGTCCCTGCTGCTGCGCGGTGTCGGCGCGGCGCTCCAGCCGCGCGGCGTGGCGGTGGAGATCCTCAAGCCGGACGCGGTGCTGCGCGCCGAGCGGGTGCCGGTCGGACAGATGGGCGATGTCTTCTCCGGCGGCCAGCTGCTGACCGCCGCCATCGCCCTGTACTGCACGATGGCGGCGCTGCGCAGCAACGACCGGGGCCGCGACAAGCAGCGGCACGCCGGCACGCTGTTCCTGGACAACCCCATCGGCCGCGCCAATGCGACCTATCTGCTGGAGCTCCAGCGCGCCGTCGCCGACGCGCTGGGCGTTCAGCTCCTCTACACCACCGGCCTGTTCGACACCACCGCGCTCGCCGAGTTCCCGCTGGTCATCCGGCTGCGCAACGACGCGGACCTGCGGGCCGGCCTGAAGTACATCAGCGTCGAGGAGCATCTGCGACCGGGCCTGCCGCAGCAGGATCCGGCCGGAGAGGCGGTACACGGCCAGATCACGGCGACCCGGATGTACCGCCGCCCGGAAGAGCGCACTTCCCCGGAGCCGTCGGAGGGCGCCACGGGGTGACGGCTCCGGCGGGGCGGCCTGCGGGCGGTTACAGCACCACGACCGACCGCAGGACCTCCCCGCGCTGCATCTTCGCGAAGGCCGGTTCGATGTCGTCGAGCACAATCGTCTCGCTGATGAACCGCTCCAGATCGAGCTTGCCGCTCAGAAACAGATCAATCAGCACCGGGAAGTCGCGGCTGGGCAGACAGTCGCCGTACCAGGACGACTTCAGCGCGCCGCCGCGCGAGAAGAGATCGATCAGCGGCAGCTCGATCCGCATGTCCGGGGCGGGCACACCGACCTGGACCAGCGTGCCGGCCAGATCGCGCATATAGAACGCCTGCCGGTAGGTCTCCGGGCGGCCCACCGCGTCGATCACCACATCGACGCCGTGCCCGCCGGTGAGCGCGCGGACCGCCTCGACCGGGTCCGTACCACGGGAGTTGACGGTGTCGGTGGCGCCGAACCGCTCCGCGGCGTCCAGCTTGCCGTCGTCGAGGTCGATGGCGATCACCCGCCGCGCGCCGGCCCGGGAGGCGCCCGCGATGGCGGCATTGCCGACGCCGCCGCAGCCGATGACGGCGACGGTGTCCCCGCTGCCCACACCGCCGGTGTGCACGGCCGCGCCGTACCCGGCCATCACCCCGCAGCCGATCAGGCCCGCGGCCTCCGGGCGCGCCGACGGATCGACCTTCACCGCCTGCTCCGCGGCGACCAGGGTCTTCTCGGCGAAGGCGCCGATGCCCAGGGCCGCGGTCAGCTCCGTACCGTCCAGCAGGGTCATCGACCGGGTCGCGTTGCGGGAGTTGAAGCAGTACCAGGGGCGGGCGCGGCGGCAGGAGCGGCACTGCCCGCAGGGCGCCCGCCAGGCCAGCACCACATAGTCGCCGGGCGCCGGCTCCGTGACGCCGGGACCGACCGCCTCGACGACACCGGCCGCCTCATGGCCGAGCAGATACGGGAACTCGTCGCCGATCGCGCCGTCGCGATAGTGCAGATCGGTGTGGCACACCCCGCAGGCCTGGACGGCGACGAGCACTTCGCCCGGGCCGGGATCGGGCACGAGGATCGGCAGCACCTCGACGGGCGCGCCCTTCTTGAGGGCGACGACGGCGCGGGCTTCGTGCGGCATGTCTCACTCCTAAAACAGCGCCTGCGGTGGCGGCAGGGGCGGGTGCGCGCGAGGTGGCACGGATGCCTGTGAGGGGTGGAGTGGTGCGCTGCGCGGGGAACGAAGACAGGGGTGGAGGGCGCTCCACCCCCGTCTTCGGTGTTGCCTATAGCGCGCTGGGTTGCGCTATAGGAGACATGCTGGAAGTCCGTCAGGGATCCGTCAAGGGGGATTTTTCGCTACGGGTCGAACGCCGTCCTCGTACCCCGGGCATGAGCTGCTCCGCCCGGGGCGCAAGGACGGGCCCTCACCCCGCGTACCCCATCCGGCGGGAGAGTTCGGCGGCCGCCTTCGCGGACCGCTCCGCGAGCTCCGGCAGCAGCCGGCGCTCCATCCGGTACGCCGGCCCCGAGACGCCGATCGCGCCGATCACCGCACCGTCGTGCGCCCGCACCGGCGCCGCCACCGCGTTCAGCCCGATCTCCAACTCCTCGTTGGTGCAGGCGAATCCGTCTTCGATCACGGCGGTCAGCTGCTCGCGCACACCGGCCGCCGTGGTCAGGGTGTTCTCGGTGAACCGCGGCAGCTTGCGGGTGACCAGGGTCTCCCGGCGCTGCTGCGGCAGATGGGCCAGCAGCACCTTGCCGCTGGCGGTGGCGTGCAGTGGGGTGCGTCGGCCCAGCCAGTTGTACGCGGTGACCGCGGCGGCCCCCCTGGCCTGCATGATGTTGACCGCCGCGTCGCCGTCCAGCACCGCGATGTTGGCGGTCTCCCCGGTCTCGTCGGCGAGCGCCCGGCACACCGGCTGGCCCTCCTGCGAGATGTCCAGCCGGATCGCCGCGGCGCCGGCCAGCCGCAGCACCCCGGCACCCAGGTAGTACTTCCCGCGCTCCTTCTCCTGCTCCACCAGCCCGCGGTTCTCCAGCACGCCCAGGATCCGGAACGCGGTCGACTTGTGGACGCCCAGCTCCTCGGAAATCTCCGTCACCCCGGCGTCACCCAGCTTGGCCAGGATCTCCAGCACGCTCACCGCACGGTCCACGGACTGGACGGATCCCGCCCCGCCGCGCCGCTCCTCGGACCGGTCGTCTGACGTATCGGTCGTGTTCGACATGGGTCTTTGTGTCACCACCCGGTGGCCCCCGAGGGCCACGTCTGAGGCATCTGTCGGGAAGCCCTTGACGGCCCGCTTCCCGGCCTGGATTCTGTTGCGCATCGCGCTCTGCGATGCGTTATTCAGAACACATGATACCGATCAGCGCGAGGGGGGCCAGATGATTCCCGTCTGCCGCATCGAGGACCTGCCCGAGGGCGAGTCCGTACGGATCGAGATCGACGACGCCACGCCGGCCATCGCGGTCTTCCATGCCGAGGGCGGTTACTACGCCGTCGACGACACCTGCAGCCATCAGGATGCCTCGCTCTCCGAGGGCTGGGTCGAGGGCTGCTTCGTCGAATGCCCGCTGCATGCGGCGCTGTTCGACCTGCGCACCGGCGCCCCGACCTGCCTGCCGGCCCGCCGGCCGGTGCGCACGCACGAGGTCAGCGTCCTGGACGGGATGATCCATGTACGGCCCGCCGTACGGGAAGAGGCGGTGGCGTAACGATCCCGGCCGCCGTCCGGCCCCGCCCCGCGCAGACGTTCATGAGGTCATGTGCGGGCGCTCGGCGGGGAAACCGTGTGCGCGAGCGGCGATCACCACGACCAGCACCGGTATCAGGAGCGCAAGGACGCTCCAGGGGAAGGAAGCGGGGCCGAGGAGGCCGAGGAGGATTCCGCCGATGACTCCGCCGCCGGCCATGGCCGCGTTCCACAGGGTGACGAGCATGGCTTGCGCGGCATCGGCGGCCTCGCCGCCCGCGTCGCCCACGGCGGTCTGCAGGAGAGTGGGGGCGCCGCCCCATCCGAGCCCCCACAGTGTCACCGCGAGATAGACCAGTGCGGGGCTGCCGGCCGCCACTGCCAGCAGGGCGGCCGCCCCGGCGACCAGCAGGCCGGCGGCGACGGTCAGGGTCCGCAGCCGGCGGTTGATGTGCGCGCCCACCAGCCAGATGCTCACCAGGGAGGCGGCGCCGAAGACCAGCAGGACGCGGTCGGTCGAGCCGCCCATGCCCAGCCCGTCGAGGAACGGGGCGATATAGGCGTACAGGACGGTGTGGGCCAGTACGAAGACCAGGGTCACGAACAGGACCGGTGCCACACCGGGGACGGTCAGGGTTCGCAGCATCGGGGCCCGGCCGTGCTGCCGTTGCCCGGGGAAATCCGGGACCGTCGCGGCGATCCAGGCGAGCAGGGCGACGGTGAGCACGGTCATGCTCCCAAACGCCGCCTGCCAGCCGAGCGCCTTGCCGAGGAAGGTCCCCGCGGGCACGCCCAGCGACAGCGCCACCGGAATGCCGGCCATGGCGATCGCGATCGCCTTGCCCTGTAGGTGAACGGGCGCCATACGGCGGGCGTATCCGGCCAGCAGCGCCCAGGCCAGGCCCGCGGCCACCCCGGCGACGAAACGGGCGACCATGGTCAGCGGATAGTTCGCCGAGACCGCCGTGACCGTGTTGGCGACGGCGAAGCCCGCCATCGCCGTCAGCAGCAGGCGCTTGCGCCGCCACCCTGCGGTGGCCGCCGACAGGGGGATCGCCGTGAGCGCGGTCCCGATCGCGTAGACGGTCACCGACTGCCCCATCGCGGACTCGCCGACGCCGAGGCCGGCACTCATCGCGGGCAGCACACCCGCGGGCAGCGTCTCGGTCAGACTGGTGATGAAGACGGCCGTGGCGAGCGCCAGCAGCGCGGCCAGGGGGAGTCTCGTCCGGTCGCCGGATCCGGTGGGGGAACCGGCCAGTTGTGTGGTGTGGTTGCTCATGGTCCGTATGCTCGAACCCTCACATTGATGTGAAGGTCAAGCGACTGGGCGTGAGGTGGACCACATGCGTATCGGAGAGCTGTCGGAGCGTACCGGCACCCCCCGCCGGCTGCTGCGCTACTACGAGGAGCAGGGGCTGATCGTCCCGGACCGCTGCCGGAACGGCTACCGCGCGTACGACGAACGCCTCGTGGACCGGGTGATGCAGATCAGAGGGCTGCTGGAGGCCGGACTGCCCACCCGGATCATCAAGCAGATCCTCCCGTGCCTGGACAAGCCCCGGGTCATCCATTTCTCCGATGCGACACCGGAGATGATCGCCACGCTGACCCGCGAACGCGATCGCATGACCGAACGCATCCAGTGCCTGACCCGCAACAGGGACGCCGTGGCCGAATATCTCGACGCGGTGGTCGGCAACCTCCGCCCGGACGCCGCCCCCGAAGCGTCGCCCGGCCCTTCATACGAGGTGCCGGCGAACAGCGCGACGTAGCCGGTGAGTTCGTCCGGCCGGGCCCGACCGCCGACCGCCGACCGTACGAGACTTCGTCGCTCACGCCGCCGCGCGGTCCACCCGCGACCGGCGGTCCCGGGACTCCCGTCGCCCCTGCCGGCGTGCCCGGCGCCGCTCGCGCCGCAGTTCGCGGGCCGTGCTGCTCGGCTGCGACTGCACCCCGTTGCGCTGCACCCACACCTGACGGGTCACCCAGACGTCCAGTACCGCCCAGGTGGCGACCACGGTGCTGGCGACCGTGCTGAGCACCGCGGGGAACGCCAGCCAGGAGCCCGCCAGCGTGCTCAGGAACGCCACCATGGCCTGAATCAGCGTGATCGCCACGATGATGACGGCGCGCACCGCGGCCGTGCGCACCGGATCCGCCATCCGGGGCCGGGCCGCCGGCTCCTCCTGCCACAACGGCCGCCTGCCGGTGTCCATGAACGCGTCACACTCCCCGCACTCTCCCCGCGTGTCCGACTCCTTGGTGGCTGCCCGGATTTCGCCGGATACACGCCCCTGGTGTCGCACCCCGTCCCCTCCCATGGTCATGCACCGCAACGGCGCAGGGTTACCCGGGGTAGAGCAAATCCGGCCAACCGGCCGCGCACACCCCAGGATGCCGGTGAGGTCTCCGAGCCCATGAATGCGGGCGGGTTGTCCGGGAATCGTCGGACAACTCAGGACGATCCCTCCCCGGCGCTCTTCCCCGAGGCTTCCGCAACGCCATGAGAGGCCTTCGGGTTGGTCCCCCGACAGTAGTAGGCTCACGCCGTTTGTTGACGGAACACCACCCCCGTGCGCCGGGGTTGACGTAGGGGAGGCCATGCGCTTTCGCGGGAAGTCGGTCCGCCGGAAGATCGTGGCGTTGCTGCTCGTACCGCTGGTGTCCCTGACGTCCATGTGGGCGTTCATGACCTATATCACCGGGCGTGAGGCCAACCAGCTGCTCGACGTCGGCAACGTCGTACAGAACCTTGGCTATCCGGTCGAGGACGTGGTCCAGGCCCTCCAGCGCGAGCGCCGGCAGAGCCTGCTCTACCTCGCCGACCGGCGCGGCGCCAATGCGCTCAGCGAACTCCACGGGCAGACCCGGGCCACCGACGAGGCCGTCGCCCGGCTGCGCGCCGACGCCGATGTCCGCGACGTCCGCGAGGACTTGAACGGCGAGACCGGCGACCGGATGGACAGCGTCCTCAAGGGCCTGGCCTCGCTCGGCTCGCTGCGCGCCCAGGTCGAGGACAACACCGTCACCCGCGACGAGGCCATGGAGGGCTACAACTCCCTGGTCGACCCCAGCTATGACTTCCTCGCCGCGCTCCACGCCCTGGAGAACGTGGAGATGGACAAGCAGGGCCGCGCACTGGTCAACATCACCCGCGCCCGGGAGGCGGTCTCCCGCGAGGACGCCCTGATGTCCGCGGTGCTCGCCTCCGGCAGCATGAGCAAACGCGAGGTGCGCGCGCTGTCCGACCGGGTCGCCGAACGCCGCGTGCTCTACGGCACCACCCTGCCCGTCCTGCCCGCCAAGGACCGCGGTCTCTACGAGGACTACTGGCGCTCCGCCAAGGCCCGCGAACTGACCGCGTACGAGGACCGGGTGATCGCCGCCGGCGCACAGGCCGGACCGCGTGTGGTCAACGCCGAGCGCTGGAACACCGCCGCGGAGAAGGTCCTCGGCGATCTGCAGCGGATGGGCAAGGAGACCGGCGACCGCTACCAGCAACGCGTCGCCCCGGTCGCCACCCGCATCCTGCTCAAGGCCGCCGTCGCCGGCGTCCTCGGCTTTGTCGCACTGCTGGTGTCGATCATCGTCTCCTTCCGTATCGGCCGCCGTCACGTCCGGGACCTGACCCGGCTGCGCAAGACCGCCCACGAGGTCTCCGGCGTACGGCTGCCGAGCGTGATGCGCCGGCTCGCGGCCGGCGAACAGGTCGATGTGGAGACCGAGGCACCCCGGCTCGAATTCGGCCACGACGAGACCGGCCAGGTCGGCCAGGCGCTCAACACCCTGCAACGGGCCGCCATCGAGGCCGCCGTCAAACAGGCGGACATGCGCCGCGGCGTCTCCGAGGTGTTCGTCAACCTCGCCCGCCGCAGCCAGGTCCTGCTGCACCGCCAGCTGACCCTGCTGGACGCCATGGAGCGGCGCACCGAGGACACCGACGAGCTCGCCGACCTCTTCCGGCTCGACCATATGACCACCCGTATGCGGCGGCACGCCGAGGGCCTGGTCATCCTCTCCGGCGCGGCCCCCTCCCGGCAGTGGCGCAAACCGATCCAGCTGATGGACGTGGTGCGCGCGGCGGTCGCCGAGGTGGAGGACTACGAGCGGATCGAGGTACGCCGGCTGCCGAGGCTGGCCGTGGACGGCCCCGCCGTCTCGGACCTCACACACCTGATAGCCGAACTCCTGGAGAACGCCACCGTCTTCTCCCCGCCGCACACCGCCGTCCAGGTGCTCGGCGAGCGGGTCGCCAACGGCTACACCCTGGAGATCCACGACCGCGGCCTGGGCATGACGCCGGATCTGCTGCTGGAGGCCAACCTCCGGCTCGCCGAGACCCCCGAGTTCGAGCTGTCCGACACCGACCGGCTCGGTCTGTTCGTGGTCAGCCGGCTCGCCCAGCGGCAGGACGTACGGGTCTCCCTGCAGCCCTCGCCGTACGGCGGCACCACCGCGGTGGTCTTCATCCCGGGGACGATCCTGACCGAGACCGGTGACGGTGGCCGGGAGGACGACGAGCCGGGCGCCGGCGAGTTGCCCGGTGGACCGGTCGGCAACGAACTGGAGCACGCCGCGGGCAAGTTGGCCGCGCTCTCGCAGGTGCCGGTGCCCATCCCGGGGCGCGAGCGGCGCAGCCCGGCCGTCATCGACGGCCCGGTCGAACTTGAGGCGCCGCTCGGCCCGGACGAGCTGGGCCCGGTCGAGGACGAGGAAAGTCTCTTCCGGGGCCGTGGCCGGAGCCGGGGCCGTGAGCGGAGCCCGGACCGCGACCGCAGGGGCCGGGCCGGCAAGCCCGCCGCGCCACGCGGTATCGCACCGGTGCCGCCCGTCCCCGAGGACGAGCAGCATCAGCAGACCAGGGACCGGTCGCCGCGCGGCGGGCTGGCACCGCTGCCGCGCCGCCCCCGACCGCCGGTGCTGGTCTCCGACCACGGCAGGACGGTCGACGACCGCGACGCAGACGGCAAGGGCACCACGGAGCGCCCCGAAACCGAGCGCCCGGGGCCCGAACGCCCCGGCGCCGAGCGACCCGGCCCCGAAAGCCCCGGCGCGCCTCCGTCGTCCTCCGCGCCGAAGGACCCCGCCCCGGACGCCCCGAACACATCGGACGCGCCGGAGCCCACCGACGGCACCCCGGCCCGGGGCACGCCCGCGCCCACCACGCCCACGGGACTGCCCCGCCGGGTACGGCAGGCCAGCCTCGCGCCCCAGCTCAAGGCCGACGCCGCCGCCGCGCAGCCCGCGGCGGAACCACGGCCCG
>NZ_QUAC01000404.1 GCF_003389455.1 Streptomyces inhibens
CTCGCGGCTCGCGGCTCGCGGCTCGCGGCTCGCGGCTCGCGGCTCGCGGCTCGCGGCTCGCGGCCATGCTGCTGTTAGCGCCCTTCACCGTTGTCCGCAACCCCCTGGCTGTGATCTGTACTCTCTCCGGCGCCCCTACGGTAAATCAGCGCCGATGCGGAGAGGCGAGCAGGTGACGGGCGGGGAAAGGCGTGCGGGCCCGGAGCGAGGACCTCAGCCGTCGGCCGGTTTCCGGCGGGTTGCCTCGCTGATGCGGCGCAGGGCCGACGGTCCGAAGCTGAGGCGGCGGGGGAGGCGCCGGGGAAGGGGTTCGGGGCCGGGGTGATGGGGCGGGGGTGACTCAGGGGGCGGGGCGGCCGAGAGTGCGGTGGCCGAGGCGGCGGCGGGCAGTGCGGAGAGGGCGGAGGAGGCGCCGGTCGCGGCGGGTGGTCGCGGGGCGGTGGACGCTGCTTCGCCCGCTGACGGGGGACGGGGCGGGAGCGGCGAGCTCGGGGAGGCATCCCAGGCCGGTGATCCGCTTGCCGTCGGGCGCAGTCGTGCGGTGCCGCGGAGCAGGCCGAGTGCCGCGGAGGGGAGCAGGAAGGGGGCGGCGGGGGAGGACGGTGTGACAACGTCGACGTAGGCGCGGCAGACGGCGGTCCGGCGGGTGGGGGAGTGGAGATCGTCCCCGGTGGCCAGGGACCACGGTTCCTCGACGAGGCGCCCGATGGTGCGCTGCATCTTCCGGGCGAGCGCCGGATCGTCCATCCCGTGCCGTCGCACGGCCTCGCGCAGCGCGGCGGCACTGTGGGCGGCGAGGGACAGACCCTGACCGTAGTCGGGGCTGAGCGAGACCACGGCGCCGCCGAGCGCGATGAATCCGGTGGGCCAGGACGGCAGTTGTTCGTAGCGCCGCCGCCGGTTGGCCGTGTCGCGGGACAGCCGCACCTCGCTCAGCGGTTCGGCGTCGGCGATGAGATCGCCGATGGCGGAGTTACCCGTGCGGTGGGCGAACGGCACGAATCGGTTGGCGTGTTCGGACGGCCGGTCGTCCCCGGCGCCGGTGAGCGTGACCAGCCAGCGCCCGCCCTCGATCGGGACCAGCGTCGCCGTCCTGCCGGGAAGCGAGCGCGGGGGACCGGAAGGGCCGGGAACCACGCTGGTGAGGGCCGAACGGCAGGTGATCACGGGGGTGTTCTCCGTGCCGTCGGGGGCGCGGAAGATCCGGGTCGCCGAGACGATTCCGGAGTCCGAGACGTCTTCGCGTGCGGTGGGCAGCCCCAGTGCCGTCAGACGGTTCTGCGTGAGGGAGTGCCGGCCGGTGGCGTCGACGACGAGGTCGGCATCCAGCCGATACGTTGCGCCGTTGGCGGTATCCCGGACGCGCACCCCGGTGATGTGCTCCGCCGTGCCGGTCAGCTCCTCCGCCTCGGTTCCGTCGAGGACGGTCATCCCGGGGAGGGCCGGGACCTGTTGGCGGATGACCCGGTCGAGCAGATCGCGGGAGCAGGCGATCAGATACGGCGAGCGCGGCCGCCGGCCTAACCAGCCCTGCGGCGAGCGGCCGGTGAGCTCCGGCGGCATCGGCACCCGGCGGGCGCCCTCGGCCAGCCAGTGCTCGACGCTGCCGGGCAGCAGGGCGTCGACCATCCGGGCACCGTCCGCCGACAGCAGATGGGCGTGCCGGGCCTGCGGAAGGTCCGTGGGCAGTGCGGGAGTTCGCGGCAGCCGGTCCCGCTCGACGACGACGACATCGGCGTGTTCGGACAGCGCCGCGGCGGCGAGCATGCCCGTGAAGCCGCCGCCGAGCACCACGGCGAGGTACGGGTGGGTGAACTGGAGCCCGTTGCTGCTCGTACTGCTCGACGCGTTCATGGACAGTCCCTTTCTCGGCGGCGGGGAGCGGTTCCCCGGCGGGGGCGGGACACGTCCGGAAAGGGCGGTGCCACGTACGGGCGGGAGTGCCGGCGCGCGGCGGCGATGACGGCGTCGGTGGCGGCCGTGAAGGAAGCCGTCAACGACGACGGCAGGGACGCGGAAGCGGTCCGCAGGATGCGCAGAGGTGCCGGTGGAAGTGGTTGTGCTCGCTGTGGGTCCCGGCAGGCCGGCGCGAACGCCGGCCTGCCGCCCCCCGATTTCCCCATCATGATTCCCCCTCAGGCCGTGCCCGCCTTGCCCCGTGCACGGCCACGCCCTCCGTCACCCGCCCGTACCACCGGGTGGGGCGGGCGAGCACAACTGCCTCGCGGAGCAGGCTCTACCCCTGGGGACGCAGCCGCCACATCTGGTCAACGGCGGACACATTTCCGGATCGTAGGCGGCGGCGATCACATCCGATAGCCGGGTTTGAGCGAGAGACGCGTGGCAGCCACCCCGGCGATACCGATGGGTAGATCTGAAGCAAAATGGAGCAACCGGTGGAAATCGCTTCGCTGCTTTCTCGTGTCGCGAGAAAGCGGGCGGGAAATTCTCGTGAGGAGAAGAGCGAAGGCGCAGGAAGCCCCGGATGGTTGGCGCGAAATGATCGGAGTCCCGCGGTCCGGTGGGCGCCGTGCCTACCCTGTGCGGGCACCGCACCGGAAAACCTGAGGGAGAGTTGTGCGCGCGATTGTGATGCGAGAATTCGGTGGCCCGGACGTGCTGCGGCTCGAAGACGTCCCCGAGCCGGCGCCCCGCGGCGGCCACTCGCGGGTCGATGTCAACCTGGCCGGCATCAACTACGCGGATGTGCACGCACGGGGGGACTCCTATCTCGCGCCCGTCGAGCTGCCGTACACGCCCGGTAACGAGGTCGTCGGGACGGTGGACGGCACACGACGCGTCGTCGGGCTGTGCCGCGGCGGCGGATACGCGGAGAAGGCGCTGCTGCACCGCCGCGTCACCTGGGACGTCCCCGATGCCATCAGCGACGAACAGGCCGTCGCACTGGCGCTGCAGGGCAACAGCGCCTGGCATCTGCTGTTCACCTCGCTGCGCCTCACCGAGGGCGAGACCGTCGTCGTGCCGGCCGCTGCCGGGGGCGTCGGCTCGCTGGCCGTCCAGCTCGCCGCGCGCGCCGGGGCCAAGGTCATCGGCCTCGCGGGCTCCCCGGAGAAGCGCAAGCAGGCCGAGGAACTGGGCGCCCATGCGGTCGTCGACTCGACCGCCGAGGACCTGACGGAGCGCATCCTGGACGCGGCGGGTGGCCCGGTCGAGGCGGCGCTGGAGATGACCGGTGGTGTCACCTTCGCGCGGACCCTTGCCGCCGTCGCGCCGCGCGGCCGGCTCGCCGTGTACGGGTTCGCCGGCGGGGACCTGGCGAGCGTGCCGACCCGAGACCTGATGGAGCGGTCCATCACCGTCTCGGGCTTCTGGCTGCCACAGCTCTACGCGGACCGTACGGCGCTGCCGACGTCCATGCGGGCGCTGTTCGACGCGGTCGCCGACGGCTCCCTCAAGCCGCTGACCGGCGCCGTCTACCCGCTCGGTGAGGCGGCGCGGGCGCACCACGATCTGGCCGCCCGAACCCCGACCGGGAAACTGGCCCTCGACGTCGCCCGATAATTCCGGTAGCCCGGAACGCCGGTCGGGCACCACGGCTCCGGGAGCGCACCCTGGGGCCGTCCGCCGAGGACTGCAGCACCAGCCGCGGGCGATGAGGGTGTCGGCTCGCACCGGAAATGCCGTGCGCCTTCGGGCGCGGATCACTGCCAGGGGAGAGAGCACACGATGGGCAACAGCACCACAGCGTCGGGAGCGACGGCCGCGGCCGCCGCGCCCGCCTCCGCTTCGGGCACCAGCGCCATGGCGACGGGTACCCCGGGCCGCGCCAGGAATGCGCGCCAGACGCCCAAGGGCGCCTCGTCGGCGGGCTCCAGGACGTCGGGATCCGGCCATGCCGAGCGGGTCTTCCTCGTCCAGACGGCCTTCGCCGAACTCGGCGGATCCGCCCATGGCCCTGGTGAGATTGCCGAATTCACCGGCCTGGACGACTCCGTCGTCTACCGCATTCTGCAGTCCGGTATCTACCAGCGGATCTTCGAGCGCGTGGACCGCGGCCTCTACCGGCTGCGGACCTCGGCCGCCCAGCTCGCCTTCACCGCGCTCGACCACCGGCTCGACGGCGCGCAGACCGTGCTCCGCGAACTGCGGATGGCCACCGACGGCGGGCTGGCGTTCCTCTACATGGTGGCGCCCTTCTCCGGCGCGCAACGGCAGTGCATCGACATGGCCGTCGGCGACTCCGACCTCGCGGAGCTGGGCATGACGCCGCGCGATGTGCTGTCCGTGACGCGATCCCTGCGCACCGGCGCCTCCGGGCGGACGATCCTCGCCTACCTGCCGGAGGTGACCCAGCAGCGGGTGCTGGCCGAGCCCGTACCGGACCAGGCCGGACCCGGCGTCTACCGGGACAACGACGCGCTGCTGGACTCCCTCGCGGAGGTGCGCGACCTCGGCTACGCGCTCGGGTACGAGGAGTGCATGGCCGGATGGAACTCCTGCGCGGCGCCGATCATGTGGGACGGCTCGATCATGGGAGCGGTCCTGCTCCTCAAGCTCAAGTCCGTGATGCCGGTGGCCCCCGGCAGCGTCATCGAGGCGACGAAGGAGGCGGCGGCCGAACTCAGCCGCTACGGAGCCGCCCGGCCGACCGCGGACCACGTCTGAACCGCGGCAACCGGTCACCGGCCCGTTCATGAACCGGCCCGCTCTCCGACGGAGGCGCCGGCCGCCGCACAAGGAAGCACGAACGACGCACAAGGGGGTCTGATGGAAGCCGAGTTGGTGGCGCTCGCTACGGCGGGGGCGACGATGCTGGTGCAGCAGATGGCGACGGACGGCTGGGCGGCGGTCCGCGGCAGAATGGCGGCCTTCCTCGCCCGGCGCCGGGGCACCGCCGACGAGGAAGCGCTCGAAGGCGAGCTGGAGGTCTGGCGCGCCGATCTGGTCGCGGCCCAGGAGGAGGGCGACCAGGACGGGGTGGCGGGCGTGACCGCGGCCTGGAGGCTGCGGCTGCGGCGGCTGCTGCGCGAGGACCCCGCCGCGGCGGCCGAACTCCGGGCCCTGCTCGACGAGATGGCGCCCGAAAGGGACCGCCAGACGGTGCGGGAGGTGCACAACACCATCAGCGGTGGTGTGCAGCACGGCCCGGTGATCCAGGCCGGCGTCGTCTCGGGCGACGTCACCTTCCCCACCCCGCCGAACGGGCCGCTCACCGGCTGACGCGGCGCGCCCCGCGCCGCGCTGCCGGGCAGAATGGCGGGGTGCGGCTCGAAGCGATCACCTGGGAACGGCTCACCGACGCGCTCGCCGAGCGGATCGTCGCGACGACGGCGAAGGACGGGAGCCCCTGGCTGAGAGTGGCCGTCGACGGAGCTCCCGCCGCCTCGCCCGGCGAGCTGGCCGGCCGGCTCGCCGAGGCGCTGCGGGTCCGGGGGCGGGCGGTGCACAAGGCCGGCACCTTCGGCTTTCTGCGCCCCGCCTCCCTGCGGCTGGAGTACGGCCGCGAGGACCCCGACGCCTACCACGACGAGTGGTTCGACCGGCAGGCGCTGTGGCGCGAGGTGTTCCAGCCGCTGGACCCGGGCGGCACCGGGCGGGTGCTCCCGGACCTGTGGGATCCGGTGGCGGACCGGGCGACGCGCAGTGCGTACGTGGAACTGCCGCCCGGCGGCGTCCTGCTGCTGCACGGCCCGCTGCTGCTCGGCCATTGGTTTCCCTTCGATCTCACCGTGCATCTGAAGCTGTCGCCGGCCGCGCTCGCCCGCCGCACCCCGGAGCACGAGCGCTGGACGCTGCCCGCATTCGCCCGCTACGAGGCGGAGACACGGCCCGAGGAGGCGGCGGATGTCGTCGTACGGACCGACGATCCCCGCCGGCCGGCATGGAGCGGGCCGGCCTGAGCGCGTGGCCTCGGACGAGCTGCCGGATCTCGCCCCGGACGCGGTAGAAACCGCCCGAGGCCGCCGACAGATCATCGACGACATACCGCGCTCCGGCCCGGCGTATATGACGCGGGAACTGGACGTTCCAGGACGGTTCATAACCGTCGAAGACGACATGCACCCACAGCCGGCCGCCGTCCTGTACGCACTCCACCACGATCCCCGTGGCTGCGGCGGTAGCCACCGTCTGCACCGTGGCCGACGGGGTGTACGTGGGCAGCGCGGCCGCCGACTCCACATCCCGGGCGACCGAACCGTGCCCGACCGGGCGGCGGCGATCGCCGCGTCGGAGGCGTCCACACACACCAGGGATCCGTCGGTGGTGACCATGTAGAGCTTCTCGTCCAGATACTGCATCGACAGCGCCGATCCGCCGCCGGCGCCCAGCTTCCACAGACGGGTCCCGTCGACGGCGAAGCAGTACACCGAGGAGGCCGAGTCGCCTGCGAAGACATAGCGGCCGCCAGGGGCCGTAGACGACTGTGTCGCACCGGTACGTGGCCTCCAGCGCCCCGCCGTCCTTCGCCAGCCGCTGGACGACGCGCCGGTCGGTGCCGGCGTACACCGAGTGGTCCTCCTGCCGGCTGAACAGCACCGCGCCCTGGGCCGGGGTGTGCCACAACTCGCCGCTGCCGTCGGCGGAGTAGGCCGTCACTCCGCTGTGATGGCCGTGGTAGACGGCGCGTTCGTCCCGCCGCACCATCTCGCCGCCGCCGCCGCCGCCGCCGCCGCCGACGACGACGACGCCGACACGTTGTACGCGGCCCCAACGGCCTTCCCCCGCTGCTGAAAACCGTACGGCCGACCACTGACAATCGGTCGTCGAGCGCCGGGTGCGGACCGCTGATCGCCCTGTTCACGGCGGCGGTTAGCGTGAGGCCGTGACCACTTCATTCAATGCATCCGACGAGTGCGCCCCGCTGCCCGGCAGCCAGGGGCCCACCGCGACCGTGGAAGCCCGGCCGCGCTCCGTCGGCACCGTCAAGATGTCCTATGCACCCGACCCCGACGGCGACCCGGACCCCGGCGAGATCGTCTGGACCTGGGTGCCCTACGAGGAGAACGACGGGCGGGGCAAGGACCGGCCGGTGCTCGTCGTCGCCCGCGAGACGGGCGGGACGCTGCTGGCCGTGCAGCTTTCCAGCAAGCGGCACAACCACGACCGCGAATGGGTCCCCATAGGGGCCGGCCCGTGGGACCGCGCGGGGCGCGACTCATGGGTGGCGGTGGACCGGGTGCTGCGGGTGCACCCGGCCGGAATGCGGCGCGAGGCCTGCGCGCTGGACCGGGGCCGCTTCAACCTCGTCGTCAACCGGCTGCGCGAGCGCTACGGCTGGCGCTGACGGCCGGGGCGCCGGGCGAGGTCAGGCGTCCGCCAGGGCCAGGAGCTTGGTGACGGTGTTCCAGTTACGGGCGGTGGCCGTCACCCCGAGCGGGGCGCGGCCCACCGCATCGGCCAGCTTGGAGCGGCCGATGCCGTGCGGGCACCACAGATACAGTTCGCGCCCGATCAGCCGGAACTGATCGGGCGTGAACGCGGCCGGGTCGAGTGCGTCCAGCCGCGAGGTGTCGGCGGGCACCGCGGACAGGAACGTGACATGCAGGCTCTTGGGCTCCGGCACGGCCTGCGGGAACGGATTCGCGGCAACCGCGGCGGCCAGCTCGTCCCGGGTCCGGACCACGACCGGCACCGTCAGACCGAGCTCGGAGGCGATCCGGTCGTGGATCACCCGGGCCGTCTCCTCCGGCGGCGTACCGGGGTCGGTGAAGACGATGTTGCCGGTCTGCAGCAGGACGGAGACGTCCTTGAACCCCAGGGACTCGGCCAGCGCCAGCTGCTTCGCCTTGGGGAAGGAGTTGTGGCCCCCGACGTTGATGCCGCGGAGCAGAGCGATCTGACGGGACACGGTGCTGCCCTTCGTAGGAGCCGTCCCGGCGAGGACGGACGACGGTCGGAATCAGAAGAGCGGAGCGGGCAGCACACCTTCGAGGGCCAGCAGCAGGCGCTTGGTCTCCAGACCGCCGCCGAACCCGCCGATCCCGCCGTCGCTGGCCACGACACGGTGGCAGGGGACGACGACCGGCAGCGGATTGGAGCCCATCGCCGCGCCCACCGCACGAGCGGCGCCCGGATCCCCGACCCGGTCGGCGAGGTCCTGATAGCCGACGACGCTGCCGTAGGGGACACCGGCGGCCAGGGCGTGCAGGACCCGGGCGTTGAAGCCGGCGGACAGCGACCAGTCCAGGGGCACGGTGAAGGACCGCAGCTCCCCGGAGAAGTAGGCGGTGAGCTCGGCGGTGGCCATCGCCAGATGAGGTATCCCGGGGAGCGGCGGCCCGCCGAAGAACTGCTCCAGACGGGTCAGCGCACGCCGGGTCGTCCGCTCGTCGGCATGGAAGGCGACCTGGGCCAGGCCTTCCCGGGTCGCGGCCAGCAGCAGCGGACCGATCGGGGTCTCCAGACGGGCCCAGGCCCAGTCGCGCCGGGCCGTGGGCGTTGCCCTTGGCGCCGCGTCCGGTGCTGCCGCCGGCCCGGAAACCTGCTCTGCGTTCGTCACCTGATCAGGGTAGGACGCACCACTGACAATGTGACGGGGAACGGACCGGCGGCCGCCGCCGGCAGCCGCTCCCCGCCGCCCTCCGACGCCGTCCGGCGATCAGTCGTCGTCGCCCTCCAGCGCCTCGCGCACCACGTCCGGCTTGTTGGTGATGATGCCGTCGACGCCCAGTTTGGCGACCTTGACCGCGGTGGCCGGGTCATCGACGGTCCAGGTGTACAGGTCCAGCGGCCTGCGGTGCGGGCCCCTCAGCCCGTGCACGGCGGCGACGTACTCCGGGGTGACCGCCGTGTGGACGGGGTTGATCTGGTCGCAGTACTTGGCGAACTTGGGGAGGTCGGCGACGGAGGGGTTGCCGAGGAAGCCCGTCTTGATGTCCGGCCGCAGGGTGTGCACGGTCTTGATGGCATCGGCGTTGAAGCTCTGGATGATCAGGCGTTGTCTGACGTGCCCCTCGCCCAGCCAGCCCGCGCGGCGCAGCTCCCTGAGGGTCTGCAGCTCGATGCCGGGGTAGAGCTCCGGCGACTTGAGCTCCATCAGCAGGCTCTGGTCGTTGTGCTCGACCTCGTCCATGTAGTCCTCAAGGGTCGGCACCCGCTCACCTTCGAACTTCGGTCCGAACCAGCTGCCCGCGTCCAGCTTCTCGATCTCCCTGAGGGTGAAGTCCGAGACGTTCCAGGGGGAGCGGTCGGGGAAGACCTGCTCGACGTTGGTCGTCCGGGCGAGCGAGTTGTCGTGGAGGATGACCAGCTCGCCGTCCTTGGTGCGCTGGACGTCGTTCTCGACCCATTCGAAGCCGAGCCGGGCGGCGGCGTCGATCGAGGCGAGGGTGTTCTCGGGCGCGTACGACGAGGCGCCGCGGTGGGCGACCGTCAGCGGAGTGTCCCGCTGCGGTGCGGCCTGCGCGGCGGCTGTGGAGAGGGCGAGCGTGGACAGACCCAGGAGCGCACCGGCGACGACGGTGGCGACGGGGCGAATACGCATACGGACTCCTCGTGACGTCGTGGACGTGAGCTGACGTGAAGTGACGTGAACCGGGTCGGACGGGCAGAGGCTCGCAGCCGGGCCGTAGCAGGAGGCGGTCGTGCGGTGGCCGGGTGCTGAACGAGAAGTGGCCGGTGTTCCGTTTTGGAGCGACGCGTAGTTGCAGGATGCCCGGATTAGCCGTGCAACAGACGTACGCTCCGACGCCGTCCAACTTGCCGGAGCCGCGGCATCCGCGCATCTCGGCCGATGATGTGTCACCCGTCGTGCTTCTGACCGGTTTTGGCCGGGGCCGCCGGAAGCCGGGCCGCCGCGGCCGGCTCCGTGCGCGAGCGCGCCGCGGTCACGGGCCACCCGGACCGGCCCCGGGCCGGCCCG
>NZ_QUAC01000411.1 GCF_003389455.1 Streptomyces inhibens
CCCGGCCGGCCGCGCCCGCCCCGGCGGTACGGCGCGACGCGGTGGCGGGCGCGCCTCAGCGGTAGAGCGCGGGCCGCTCGATCATGTCGACCACCACCCGCTCGCCGGTGGCCTGGGCGAGCACGCCCGCCTCGCACACCGCGGCCGCCGCATAGCCGTCCCAGCAGCTGGGGCCCTCGACCTCGCCGCGCAGGGTGGCGTTCACCCAGCGCTGCACCTGCCGGTCGTAGGCCTCCTCGAAGCGCTCCACGAAGCCGGGGGTGATGGCGCCGCCCCAATGGCCCGCGGTGTTGGTGAACACCCCGTGGTCGTCGCCGATCCTGGCGGTGCCGCCCTCGCAGACCGCCTCGCAGCTGACCTGGTAGCCGAAGCCGCAGTTGACGAAGAGTTCGGTGTCCACGACCTGGCCGCCCGCGGTCTCGAAGAGGATCAGCTGCGGGTCGCTGAGGCCCTCGGGCGCGTTGCCGGTGGGAGCCGGGCGCAGCACGCGGACCGCGGTGATCTCCTCCTCCAGCAGCCAGCGGGTCACATCGACCTCGTGCACCACCGAGTCGTTGATCATCATCGCGTTGGTGAAGCCGGGCGGGGTGTCGGCGTTGCGGTGCTTGTTGTGCAGCATCAGCGGACGGCCGTAAGTGCCCTGGTCCAGAAGGGACTTGAGGGCGCGGTAGTCGGCGTCGTAGCGGCGCATGAAGCCCACCTGGACGCGGCGGTGGCCGAGCGCCTGCTCGGCCTCCAGGACGCGCAGCGCGGAGGCGGCGTCCGGGGTCAGCGGCTTCTCGCACAGCACGGGCAGATCGCGCGCGAAGGCGTCCAGCAGCGCCGCCTCGTGGGCGGGGCCCGGTGAGGCGATCAGTACGGCGTCCACCGCGGGGTCGTCCATGGCGGCGGCCGGGTCGGTGTACGGGGTGCACCCCTCGATGCCGTCGGCGAGGTGCTTGACCCGGTCGGCGTCGATGTCGGCCACTGCCGCCACCCGGGCGCCGCTGATCACCTCGTTGATCCGGCGTACGTGATCGGCGCCCATCCGGCCGGTGCCGATGACCGCCACGCCGAGGGTCTGCTGCAGGCTCATCAGTTGTCTCTCCTTGGCTCGGTGGAGGTGTCAGGCGCCGCAGGAGCGCAGGAACCGGCGGGTGCGCTCGGCGATCGGGAACGGCTGGTCGGGCGGGCAGGGGTACATGTCCTGCTCGACGATGGCGAAGAGGTCGACATTCAGTTCCTGGGCGGCCTCCAGGACGGGCGGCAGCGCGGGCACACCGAGCGGCGGTTCGCACATCACGCCCTGCTGGACGGCGGGCCCGAAGGGCGTGCCCTTGGCGACGACCTCGCTGAGGATGTCCGGGTCGACCTGCTTCAGGTGGAGGTAGCCGATCCGCTCGCCGTAGGTGCGGATCAGCTTGACGCTGTCGCCGCCGCAGTAGGCGTAGTGGCCGGTGTCCAGGCAGAGGTTGACCAGATCGGAGTCGGTGACGTCCAGGAACCGCTCGACATGTTCCTCGGTGTCGATATGGGTGTCGGCGTGCGGGTGTACGACGATGTCCAGGCCGAATTCGTCCCGTACCCGCTTGCCCAGCCGCTCCATACCGGTGGTCAGATGCTTCCACTGCTCGACGGTCAGCTCGCGCGGCTCGATCTCCTCGGCGGTCTTGTCGTCCCGCCAGAAGGACGGGATGACGACGAGGTGCCCCGCGCCCATCGCCTGGGTGAGCGTGGCAACCTCGGAGACATGCGCCCAGGTCTTGTCCCATACGGACGGGCCGTGGTGCATCGAGGTGAAGATCGTGCCGGCCGAGACCTTGAGGCTGCGGCGGGCGATCTCGTCGTGCAGGACGGCCGGGTCGGTGGGCAGATAGCCGTACGGGCCGAGCTCGATCCACTCGTAGCCGGCCGTGGCGACCTCGTCCAGGAAGCGCTGCCAGGGGACCTGCTGGTCGTCGTCGGGGAACCACACTCCCCATGAGTCGGGGGCGGAACCGACGCGAATACGGTCCAGAACGGGCGGGGCGGCATGGGGATGGGACATGCTGCGGCTCTCCTCTCACCGGTCGGCGGTGACCGGGAAGGCGCTGGGGTGGGGTTGTGGGGCACAGCCTCTCTGCCACCCCGGGGAGTGTCAAGACTTCGTCCTGACATAAGGACTTAAGGACTTTGTAACTCAGGGCGTGCGCCAGGGGCGTGCGCCAGGCGGGTCAACTCCCCCGGCCGGGCGGGCCCACTCCTTACCGTCGTCTCGTCGTCGTCCGAATTCCGACCACCTTCCTCCTTGACGTCAGAATGTAAGGACAAACTATTGACAGGGTCTGACCCACACCGTTAGACCTTTCCTCAGAGCCGAACCCGCCGAACCCGCCGCGCCGGCCGACCCGAAGGGGCGCACATGACCGAGCCGTACGACCTGATCACCATGGGCCGCATCGGAGTCGACATCTATCCGCTCCAGACCGGCGTGTCACTGGCCCAGGTGGAGACCTTCGGAAAGTTCCTCGGCGGCTCCGCCACCAATGTCGCGGTCGCCGCCGCCCGGCTCGGCCGCCGTAGTGCCGTGATCAGCCGCACCGGCCGCGACCCCTTCGGCGACTACATCCACCAGGCGCTGCGCGACTTCGGCGTGGACGACCGCTGGGTGACCCCCGTCGACGCCTACCCGACACCGGTCACCTTCTGCGAGATCTTCCCGCCGGACGACTTCCCGCTCTACTTCTACCGCCGCCCCAAGGCCCCCGACCTGGTCATCCGCCCCGAAGAACTCGACCAGGAGGCCATCGCGGCCGCCCGGATCTTCTGGGTCACCGGTACCGGACTGTGCGAGGAGCCCAGCCGCAGCGCCACCCTTGCCGCGCTGGAGGCCCGCGCCGGAGCGTCGCCGGGCGCCACCACCGTCTTCGACCTCGACTGGCGGCCGATGTTCTGGGGCGGCGAGGGCGGCGCCTCCGGGGACGGCGGCGCGACCGGCGCCGCGGCGATGGCCACCGCCCGCCCGTACTACGAAGCCGCCCTGAAGCACGCCACCGTCGCGGTCGGCAACCTCGACGAGGCCGAGGTCGCCACCGGACTGCGCGATCCCAAGGCCTGCGCCCAGGCCCTGCTGGACATGGGCGTCGAACTCGCCGTCATCAAACAGGGCCCCAAGGGTGTGCTCGCCGTCCACCGCGACGGCCGCACCGCCGAGGTCCCGCCCACCCCCGTCGAGGTCGTCAACGGCCTGGGCGCCGGCGACTCGTTCGGCGGCTCGCTCTGCCACGGCCTGCTGGCCGGCTGGGAGCTGGAGCCGATGATGCGCTACGCCAACGCCGCCGGCGCCATCGTCGCCTCCCGTCTCGCCTGCTCCTCCGCGATGCCCACGGCCGACGAGGTCGAGGCGTTCCTCGCAGGCCGGTGACGCCCCCGGCCGTGCCCCCGCGGCCACCCCGCCCCACCTGTGCACTCAAGAAGGTGAGTTGAGCCTTGACCCCTCGGATCAGTGACCTCGCGACGCTGCGGGCCCGGCACCCCGAAGCCGTCGCGGAGGCCGCCGCCCGCCGCACCCGTCGCCCGCTCCTCGGCGACAGCGGCCGGCTGATGATCGTCGCCGCCGACCACCCGGCCCGCGGCGCGCTCGCCGTCGGCGACCGGCAGCTCGCCATGGCCAACCGCCTCGACCTGCTCGAACGCCTGGTCCTCGCGCTGTCCCGGCCCGGCGTGGACGGTGTGCTCGCCACCGCCGACATCCTTGAGGACCTGCTGCTGCTCGGCGCCCTCGAAGGCAAGGTCGTGATGGGCTCCATGAACCGCGGCGGGATCGCCGGCGCCTCCTTCGAGATGGACGACCGGTTCACCGGCCACCGCCCCCAGGACATCGCCCGGCTCCGCTTCGACGCCGGCAAACTGCTGCTGCGCATCGACTACAACGACCCCGGCTCGCTGACCACGATGGAGACCACCGCCCGCGCCATCGACGCGATGGCCGCGTTGGAACTGCCCACCTTCGTCGAGCCGTTCCTCTCCTCCCGGATAGAGGGCAAGGTCCGCAACGACCTCAGCCCCGAGGCCGTCACCCGCTCCGTGGCCATCGCCTCCGGCCTCGGCGGCACCTCCGCGTACACCTGGCTCAAGCTGCCGGTCACCGACGACCCCGACGCGATGGCCCGGGTCTGCGAGACCTCCACCCTGCCGACCGTGCTGCTCGGCGGCGACATCGGCACCACCGTCCAGCACCAGGAAGCCGCCTACGAGAAATGGCGCAAGGCGCTGCGGCTGCCCACCGTGCACGGCCTGGTCGTCGGCCGCTCCCTGCTCTACCCTGCCGACGGCGATGTCGCGGCCGCCGTGGACACCGCCGTAGGCCTGCTGTGAACGCCGCGATTTCCGCAGGAGACTCACGACATGAGCACTGAATTCCATCTGAAGGCCGGAGCTGCGGCACAGGGCCCCTACGCCCTGGACATCGATCCGAAGCGGGCCGGCTGGGGCTACTCCTCGCTGCGCGTCCTCGACCTGCCGCCCGGTGGCCACCACTCCTTCGCCACCGGCGACAGCGAATGGATCGTGCTGCCGCTGTCCGGCGGCTGCACGGTGCTGACCGACAGCGGCGAGACCCTCGAACTGGCCGGACGCGAGAGCGTGTTCAGCGGCGTCACGGACTTCGCGTACGTACCGCGCGACGCCCATGTGCAGATCGCCAGCGGCGCCGGCGGCCGCTTCGCGCTCACCGGCGCCCGCTGCGAGCGCCGCCTCCCCGCCCGCTACGGCGCCGCCTGTGACGTCCCCGTGGAACTGCGCGGCACCGGCAACTGCTCCCGCCAGGTCAACAACTTCGGCGCGGCCGGCACGTTCGAGTGCGACAAGCTCATCGCGGTGGAAGTGCTCACCCCCGGCGGCAACTGGTCCTCCTACCCGCCGCACAAGCACGACACCTGCCGCCCCGGCGAGGAGTCCGAACTCGAAGAGATCTACTACTTCGAGATCGCGCCCGCGCACGGCAAGGAAGGCGTCGGCTACCAGCGTGTCACCCCCTCCGGACACGGCCGCGGCACCGACGTACTGGCCGAGGTCCGCAGCGGCGACGCCGTCCTCATCCCCGACGGCTGGCACGGCCCGTCCATCGCCGCCCCCGGCCACGCCATGTACTACCTCAACGTCATGGCAGGACCCGGCGAAGAGCGCGAGTGGCTGATCTGCGACCACCCCGACCACGGCTGGATCCGCGCCACCTGGCCCGACCAGCCCGTCGACCCCCGCCTCCCCCTCTACCAAGCGCCCGCAGGAGACGCCCGATGAACGCCCCGACGACGCGCCGTCTTACGGTCGCGCAGGCCCTGGTCGAGTTCCTCGCCCACCAGTACACCGAGCGGGACGGCCGGCGGCACCGCCTGATCAACGCCTGCTGGGGCATCTTCGGCCACGGCAATGTCGCCGGCATCGGCCAGGCCCTGCTGGAGTCCCAGGAGGCGCTGCCCTACCTCCAGGGCCGCAACGAACAGGCCATGGTGCACGCCGCCGTCGGCTACGCCCGGCAGTGCGACCGGCTCTCCGCACAGGCCGTCACCACCTCCATCGGCCCCGGCGCCACCAACCTCGTCACCGGCGCCGCGCTCGCCACCGTCAACCGCCTCCCGGTCCTGCTGCTGCCCGGCGACACCTTCGCCACCCGGCCCGCCGACCCCGTCCTCCAGCAGCTCGAAGTGCCCTACGCCGGCGATGTCACCGTCAATGACGCGCTGCGCCCGGTCTCCCGCTACTTCGACCGGGTCACCCGCCCCGAAGCGCTGATCCCCGCCGCCCTCCAGGCCATGCGGGTGCTCGCCGACCCCGTCGACACCGGCGCCGTCACCCTCGCGCTGCCCCAGGACGTCCAGGCCGAGGCGTACGACTGGCCGGAGGAGTTCTTCGCCGACCGCGTCTGGCGGGTCACCCGGCCGGCCCCCGAGCCCCACTCCCTCGCCGACGCCGTACACGCCATCCGCGGCGCCCGCCGGCCGCTGCTCATCGCCGGCGGCGGCGTCCACCACAGCGAGGCCGAGGACGCGCTGCGCGCCTTCGCCGACACCACCGGCATCCCCGTGGCCTCCACCCAGGCCGGCAAGGGCTCACTCCGCCACGACCACCCCGCCGACATCGGCGGCATCGGCCACACCGGCACCGCCACCGCCGACGCGCTGGCCCGCGAGGCCGACCTGATCATCGGTGTCGGTACCCGCTACACCGACTTCACCACCGCCTCCGCGACCCTCTTCGCCGCGCCCGGCGTCCGCTTCCTCAACCTCAACATCGCCCCCTTCGACTCCCACAAGCTCGGCGCCACCTCCCTCGTCGCCGACGCCCGCGCCGGACTCGAAGCGCTCACCATGGCGCTGTCCGAACACCGCGTCGACGCGGAGTACGAGGCCGCCTACGGAGCGGCGAAGGCGGACTGGGAGCGCCGGGTGGATGCCGCCTACGGCGCGGAGGACGAGTCCGTGCGCCCCTCCCAGACCCAGGTCCTCGGCGCCCTGGACGCCCTCGTCGACGACACCGACGTGATCATCAACGCCGCCGGATCCCTCCCCGGTGACCTGCACAAACTCTGGCGCGCCCGGTCCCGCAGGCAGTACCACCTGGAATACGGCTACTCCTGCATGGGCTACGAGATCCCCGCCGCGATCGGCGTCCGGCTCGCCGCCCCCGACCGGCCGGTGTGGGCGCTGGTCGGCGACGGTACATATCTGATGAACCCCACCGAGATCGTCACCGCGGTCCAGGAGGGCATCCACATCAATGTCGTCCTCATCCAGAACCATGGCTATGCCTCGATCGGCGGGCTCTCCGAACAGACCGGCGGCGAACGCTTCGGGACGGCGTACCGCTTCCGGGCGAAGGACCGTACGTATACGGGCGCGCCGCTGCCCGTCGATCTCGCCGCCAACGCCGCCTCGCTCGGCATGCATGTCATCCGGGCCGCCACCGTCGCCGAGCTGCGCGCCGCGCTCGCCGAGGCGCGGGGCGCGAACCGGCCCACATGTGTCTATGTCGAGACCGAAACGGCCGACACTGTGCCGGGCGCGCCGCCGGCCCAGGCCTGGTGGGATGTACCCGTTGCCGAGACCGCGACGCGTCCGGCGGCGGTCGCCGCCCGTGAGGCGTACGACCGGCACGCCGCCGGGCGCCGCCGCCACCTCTGACCCCTGATCGAAGTCGTCACCCCAGAAAGGCCCTCGCATGAAGACCATCAGCCACTGGATCGGCGGCAAGCCCGTCGAGGGCGTCTCCGGCAACTTCGGCCCGGTCTACAACCCGGCCACCGGCGCCCAGGAGAAGCAGGTCGCCTTCGCCTCCGTGGACGAGGTCGACGCCGCCGTCACCGCCGCCAAGGAAGCCTTCAGGACCTGGGGCACCAGCTCCCTGGCCAAGCGCACCTCGGTGCTGTTCAAGTACCGCGAGCTGGTCGACGCGCACCGCGACGAGATCGCCCGGCTGATCACCGCCGAGCACGGCAAGGTGCACTCCGACGCGCTCGGCGAGGTCGCCCGCGGTCTGGAGATCATCGAGCTGGCCTGCGGTATCCCCGAGAAGCTCAAGGGCGAGCTGTCCACCCAGGTCTCCACCCGCGTCGACGTCTCCTCGATCCGCCAGTCGCTCGGCGTGGTCGCCGGCATCACGCCGTTCAACTTCCCCGCGATGGTGCCGCTGTGGATGTTCCCGCTCGCCATCGCCTGCGGCAACACCTTCGTCCTCAAGCCGAGTGAGAAGGTACCCAGCGCCGCCTTCAAGCTCGCCGAGCTGGCCGCCGAGGCGGGCCTGCCCGACGGCGTACTGAACATCGTCAACGGCGACAAGGTGGCCGTCGACGCCATCCTGGAGCACCCCGGCATCGCCGCGGTCTCCTTCGTCGGCTCCACCCCCATCGCCCGCTACATCCACACCACCGGCACCGCCAACGGCAAGCGTGTCCAGGCGCTGGGCGGCGCCAAGAACCACATGCTGGTCCTCCCGGACGCCGACCTCGACCTGGCCGCGGACTCCGCGATCAACGCCGCCTACGGCTCGGCCGGCGAGCGCTGCATGGCCATCTCCGTCGTCGTGGCCGTCGGGGAGACCGCCGACCCGCTGATCGGCAAGATCAAGGAGCGCGCCGACAAGCTGCGGATCGGCCCCGGCGACGACCCGGCCTCCGAGATGGGCCCGCTGATCACCAAGGTCCACCGCGACAAGGTCGCCTCGTACGTCACCGGCGCCGCGGCCCAGGGCGCCGACGTCGTCATCGACGGCACCGGCTACACCGTCGAGGGCTACGAGGACGGCCACTGGCTCGGCGTCTCCCTCCTCGACAACGTCACGCCCGAGATGGACGCCTACCGCGACGAGATCTTCGGCCCGGTGCTGTCCGTGGTCCGCGTCGAGACCTACGACGAGGCCATCGCGCTGATGAACAACTCGCCGTGGGGCAACGGCACCGCGATCTTCACCCGGGACGGCGGCGCGGCCCGCCGCTTCCAGCTGGAGGTCGAGGCCGGCATGGTCGGCGTGAACGTGCCGATCCCGGTGCCGGTGGGCTACCACTCCTTCGGCGGCTGGAAGGACTCGCTCTTCGGTGACCACCACATCTACGGCAACGACGGCGTGCACTTCTACACCCGCGGCAAGGTCGTCACCACCCGCTGGCCCGACCCGTCCGACGGCGGCATCAACCTGGGCTTCCCCAGCAACCACTGACGGACGTCCCTGACCGGACCCCCGGACCCCCTGCCGGCCCCCCGCCGGCAGGGGGTCCGGCATGTCCGGGCCGCCGACCGGGACATGCCGGACCGGTACGACAAACCCCAGGTCCGGGGTGAGAACACGGCCCTGCTCGTTGCTACCGTGCTCCCTCGCAGAGCACCGACATCACCGGGGGACGAAATGCCGCAATCCATGGCGCTCGCCAAGGGCGCCCGCATCACCGGCGGGGCATTCTGCCTGCTGTTCTTCCTCTTCTCGGCCTACTGGCTGGCCGTCGACCTCGGTGAGTTCGGCGTCGACGGCCTGTGGGCCTCCTGGACCGGCGACCGCGTCCCCGGCACCAACCAGGTCACCGATCCCCTCCAACTCGGCCTCGCCTTCTTGCAGTTGGCCGCGGGCATCGCGGCCTTCGCCGGACGGCGGGCGGCCGGCGGCCTGCTGGCCGTGGCCACCACCGTCACCTTCGCCACCGCCCTCCAGGCCCTGGTGAGCGTCGGCAACCACACCAGCGACGACCGCTGGTTCCGGAACGCCGAGAGCGCGACCTCGACCTTCGACGGTGTCTTCCTCAGCAGCCTGGCGCTGTTCCCGCTCACCCTCGTCGCCGGCATCGTGCTGCTCGCCGGAATGCGCTCCTGGCCGCGCCCGGCCCCCAGCGACCCGCCGAAGCGGCCCGGCAAGGCGCCCGGTGTGATCGGCGGCCTGGTGCTCGCCGCGATGGCGCTGTGCTACCTGGCCTATCACGGCTACATCCTGGTGCAGGCGGGCACCGGCTCCCTCGACATCTACTACCTCGGCCACGGCGCCCTGCTGTCCCTGCTGGGCCTGGCCCCCGGCTGGTACGCGCTGGTCTTCCTCCTGCTCACCGCGCCGGCCGCACTCAACAGCCTGATCCGCGGCGCCGCGGCCCGCGGTCTGGCCATCGGCCTGGCGATCGTCCTGCTGCCCGGCGCCCTGCTGTCGTTCATCGCGATGGCCGGCCACGGGACGCTCTTCAAGCTCAACGACGCCATGCCGGGCCTGAGCCTCCTCAACAACATCCAGCTCCTGGTCGACCTGCTCGGCTCGCTGGCCCTGCTCGCCCTGATGGCCCGCGGCGAACCGGTGGCCCCCGCCTGGTACCCGCCGGTCCAGGCTCCGCAGTTCGCCGCCCCCGGCTTCGTCCCGCCGGTCGGCCCCCAGGCCCCGCCCGCCTGGCAGCCGCCGGTCGGCCCGGTGCCCCCGTTCAGCGGCCCGCCGATGCCGCCGGCCGGTGCC